>JAOUME010000260.1 GCA_029881655.1 Deltaproteobacteria bacterium
GGGAACCTTCCGTCTTTTCCCGCTTTAAATGAAGGCTGATTTCATCGGCATCGGGCACGATCCCAACCTCCGACCCCCGGTTCCGGACTACCCATCTTATAATCGGGTGATGGGTAAAATCCCATTTTGGGATTGTCAGTCTTAATTAATAGAGCTAAAAGTGGGTTTTGAGTCAATGACCCCGCGGTCAATTCAGCGGCAACCCTACTTAAGACAAAAGACCGACCATGCAGATTACCGGGCTTCCCCTACACCGGCTCCATCAAAAAAGACTGGGCGGCGAGATCACCACGCTCCAGATCGTCCAGGCCTACCTTGAGCGGATCAAGGCCGTGGACAAGGAACTCGGCGCTTTTTTATATGTCAACGGCGAGTCCTCGCTGGTCCAGGCCGAGGCGGTCGATAAGAAACTGGCCAGGGGCGGGAAGATCGGAACCCTGGAAGGCATGCCCATCGCGGTCAAGGATAATTTCAACACCCGGGGCATCCCCACGACCTGCGCCTCTAAAATCCTAAAGGACTACGTGGCCCCTTACGAATCCACGGTGACCCGTAAACTCATCGAGAACGGCTATATCCTAATCGGCAAGACCAACATGGACGAGTTCGCCATGGGTTCCTCCAACGAGAACTCCGCCTTTTGGCCCGCAAAAAACCCCTGGGACCTCGAGCGCGTACCGGGCGGCTCATCCGGAGGCTCGGCCGTGGCGGTCGCGGCCAATCTGGCGGCCGGAGCCATCGGCAGCGATACGGGAGGCTCGATCCGCCAACCCGCTTCCTTCACCAATATCGTGGGCTTCAAACCCACCTACGGCAGGGTCAGCCGCTGGGGAATGGTCGCTTTCGCCAGCTCATTGGATCAGGCGGGGCCCATGACCCAAGACGTCGAGGACGCGGCCTTGATACTGAAGGCCATCTCCGGTCACGACGAGCTGGACGCCACCAGCCTCAAAGTGGAAGTCCCAGATTACCTGCGGAGCCTGAACCAGCCGGTCAAATCCATGAAACTCGGCATCATCAAGAATCTGGATCTGGAGAGTTGTGATTCACAAGTGGTTGATATTTATAAGGAATCAATCAATTTTTACCAAAAACAAGGGGTAGAGTTGGTGGAGATCGAAATCCCCAACCTGGAGCATGTCGTCGCCACCTACTATATCATCGGACCCTGCGAAGCCAGTTCCAACCTGGGGCGCTACGACGGCATCCGCTACGGCCTTCGCTCCGACGCCAAAGCCCTTAAGGACCTCTACGAAGAGTCCCGGGATCTGGGTTTCGGCAACGAGGTGAAGATCAGAATTCTGCTTGGAACCTTCGCCTTGTCGGCCGGATACTATGACGCTTATTACCTCAAGGCCCAGAAGATTCAAAACATCATCCGCCACCAGTTCAAGGAAGCCTTCCGGCAAGTGGACGCCATCGCCTGCCCGGTTACGACTACGCCAGCCTTCAAGCTTGGCGAAAGGATCAATGACCCTTTGAAGATGTATTTGAGCGATATCTTTTCGATTCCGCCCAATCTGGCGGGACTCCCCGCGCTTTCTATCCCGGCGGGGATCACCAAGAACAACCTGCCTGTCGGATTGCAACTCATCGGCGACCATCTTCAAGAGGGAAAGCTGTTTCAACTGGCGCACTTTTTTGAGCAAAACCATCCCATTGAAAAACCTAAACTGATGATCTAAGATGAGCCTGACAAAATTAAACGAACTTGAAAATTCCTTTTTGAAGGATCTCGATCAGGTCCAATCAACAAAAGAACTCGAGGACTTAAAGGTCAACTATCTGGGCAAGAAAGGGCGGGTGAACGATTTTATGCGGGTTTTAAAAGACCTGCCGCCAGATCAGAAAGCTGATTTTGGTCAAAAAATCAATCAGGTTAAAAATTCCCTGCTACAAAAGTTGGAAAGTTATCGGCTTAGTCTTAATGAAGCCGAGTTTGATCAACAGATGGCCTCAGAATGGATCGATATCACCATAGATCCTTTAAAAACTAAAATCGGGAGCCTCAATCCAATCACTATCATTCAGGATCGGCTGGAGGATGTTTTTATGGCAATGGGCTTTCAGATCCTTGACGGTCCACATGTCGAAACCGAATATTATAATTTCGAGGCCTTGAACTTTCCACCACACCATCCCGCCCGGGATATGCAGGATACTTTTTATTTTGACACAGGCCATCTGTTAAGGACCCAGACCTCAACCATCCAGATCAGAGCGATGGAATACCTTAAACCGCCCCTAAGAATCATAGCGACCGGAAAAGTTTTTCGCTGCGAGAGAACCGATGCTTCCCATGAGTCCTGCTTCCATCAGATTGAAGGCATGATGGTTGACAAAGGGATTTCGGTGGCCAACCTGATCTATTTCATGAGGACGATGCTTTCTGAGGTTTTCGAAAAAGAAGTCGAAATCAGGCTGAGACCAGGTTATTTTCCTTTCGTGGAACCGGGTTTCGAGCTGGAAATCTCTTGCCTTCTTTGCGAGGGAAAAGGCTGTAACGTCTGTAAGAGAACCGGGTGGATGGAGCTTTTGGGATGCGGCATGGTCCACCCCAACGTCCTTAAAGCTGGCAATATCGACCCTCAGCTCTATTCGGGGTTTGCCTTCGGGATGGGAATCGATCGACTGGCGATGATGAAATACGCCATCAACGACATCCGCTTTCTTCACAGCGGCAAT
>JAOUME010000261.1 GCA_029881655.1 Deltaproteobacteria bacterium
GGGGATGATGGCAAATTAACCCCCTTGCGAGTATAAATCGACCATCCGTTTATGACTTCGCAAAAAATTTCTTCTCCCTTAATCTCTTTTACCACCAAACTAACAATACCATCGTTGATGAAAATCTTATCGCCTATTTTGACCTCATTTGGTAATTGCTCATAAGAAATCGAAAAACGTTTCTCATCCCCTATAATCTCTTGCGTTGTAATAATCACCTCGTCTCCGCGGTGCAGAATAACGCCGCCTTCCTTGATCTGACCGATGCGGATTTTAGGACCTTGGATGTCACAAAGTATCGCGACTCGTTCATCGGTTTGACGGATAAAATCAAAAATCTCCAGCTTACTTTCGATTGAACCATGAGAAAAATTGATCCTGGCACAATCCATCCCCTGGTCGATGAGTTTTTTGATGCTTTCTTTATCCATGGTCGCTGGACCTAGCGTACAAAGGATTTTGGATTTTTTCAGATAAATGTTGGACTGCATAGTCACATAACTTTATGGTTTAATATATCGTTTTATTAAAAACCTGCTTAATACCATAGTATGCTATCCCTATTTGCTTGACCAGTCTTATTTCTGGATGTTTGAAAAATTGAAGTTATTAACCGTTATCCAGAATAGTTATAAAAACTTCACTTCCATCTTCAATCAGAGGTGCCAAAGTTGACCAAAGATCTTTGTAGACCATTGCCGAGCCTAAAACCTTCTGACTGAGTGATCCCTTTGAGATGTTTTGTTGGATGAGTGATCCGACCAAGATACAACCCCGACTGTCTTCATCGGTATTGCCAATATGAATATAAACAAACTGAAAACCAGGCACATCTTTAAGCCACAACATGCCGTTTGTCTGGTAACGGGACTGGTATTTTAGTGACATGGGGCTACCCTTTCGTAAATCCAGCCTGTAGCGACCAGCCGGAATACGGGTGATTCCCTTAATTTTCTCATGACGGAAACCATCCTCCAAAGTAGCGCAGAAGATCGTCCCATCAATATAAAGATATCCTGAAGTGCTTTGATGATCATCGCAAACCCGCTTTAAAATTAGTTCCATTTTTATCCTTTTATTTCATGTGAAGCCGAGCATGTTCGTCTTTGGTTAAAAATTGGTTTTCGCAGACCGTGCGCCTTTTAAGGCAATCCTCTTTATGCCCGTAAAGGGATTTGAGATGCTCGTCCTGACGATCAAACCGCCGATCAAAATCAGCGAGTTTCGATAAGATCAGTCTCTGGTTTTTCCAAAGCACGGCCCCAAATATCACGATCGCTAAAATCATGGGCCAGAGTTTATATAAGGTATCGATCAAATCTTGCATATAATCCCCGGATTATTGTGGTTGTGAAGCGACAAAGGCGTTCCACGCGTCAATCACCGCTGGAGTCCAGACAGCCCCCGCGACCGCCTGAATTTCAGCCGCCTTGGCTGTCATATCTTGGCCGGGTGTTATCACTTCCCTTTCGATGCTCGATTGAATTTCAACCCCATCCTCCATAATCGCTAATTTGTACCTGATTTGAATTTGGAAAAGATTATCAGGTAAAACCTCAATTTTATTTACCGTTTTAATTTTTTCTAACATATTCCTCCCTTGATTTAAGCTGTTATGTAAAGCGCGGTAAACTGGATACTACCCGCGTTTGTAAATACATCTCCTATAATACTATGTCCCGTCGTTCCGTTATTCGTGTTAGCCATGAGTTGGCAATCAGAAGTGTTATATACAATTCTTGGCAATACACTTCCTGTATCCGCTGGAGGAGTTGATAAATTCGACATTAAGTAACTTGACCCATGAAACCAAAACACGCCATCATTAACAGCTACGAAAGGCAAGTTTCCAAATTTCATAGCGTTACCATCTGGAGCTCCCCCATTAAGAGTAATTAGGCCGTATATGTAAACCTGCCGACCTACTTTATTATAATAGCCGATATTGTTCGCGAAAGTAGCGCCAGTAACGCCACTCGAAACCGTCCAAGAAAACGTCCCCTCCTCGTAATCATTAAGTAATTTCCCCGCGCCATAAGGATCGAAGCTAATACCCTTTCCGGCGGCCATTTTAATGTCCTTTAAACAATTTATCAAACCGGTTCCATTGGCATCAAGATCAAGGTTCTGATTAGCGCCGTAACTGGTCAAGGTCACTTTCCCGCTTGCGTCCGGGGTTAAAACCGCGTTACCGCCAAATTGAAGACCTTTTAAAGCGGCGGCTATGTTTAGATTCCCCGCCATTATCTTAACGTCTTTGGTTTGCAGTAGCCTTAAGACTTCTGTTAAAGTGCCAGAATCCCCGGTAAAAAACGCCCATTCCCCATCGTCTTTATTTGTTGTATCCACCCCCGCTTGAGCCTCAATACTGGCGACCTCACTACTGTTCCAAAAAGAACGGATGGATAAGAGTGGATCGTTTTGAGCCACGCGGTTTGCGTCGCCGGTCATCCGGCAAGGCAGATCACCACCTTCGATCAGATTTAACGCCGTTTTGCTTAAGGTACTCATTTGTTTTCTCCTTGATGGTTGTTCTCATTTTGCGGGTGAAGGGCGTTGTCCTCTGACTCTAAAGGCTTTAGATTCCGCAGTAAAATAACTCCGCCCTCGACTTCCCGCATGGGTTTACCCATAAGATATTCAATAAGGACATTTTTGGCCTTTTCTTCGATAAGATAATTAGT
>JAOUME010000100.1 GCA_029881655.1 Deltaproteobacteria bacterium
TATTTTATAATGCAAATTATTGCAATGAATGGGTTTGAGCTAATAAATCGTGCAAAATCATGCGTAAATTATCCTTCGGCTGGGAATTTAGTTTAGATGAGCCATAAGTGGTTGAAAAAACAATGGATGTCTGATGGTCTATATGTTGCAAAATAATGATTTAATAGACGATGAAAAAAAATAACAGGTAATACCGGACCGGTTTACAAGTAATAAAATAAGTAGACATTTGAGTAGGTAAAAAACTAATAAAATCACTATATCAATAAAATACATCATTAATTCCTTTTTAAATATTTCTTTTGAGGTCTTTTGATTAACCGATAAAACAGAGAACAGCCCATGTCTAATGGTAACAAAATATTGGTCGTCGATGATGAAAAACAAAACGTCGAGCTTCTGGAGAGCATTTTGGAGGATGAAGACTATGAAGTGGATAGTGCCTATAATGGCGAACAAGCCTGGGAAATGCTGCTGGGCGCCAGAAAATCCTACAAGGTCATGCTTTTGGACCGCATGATGCCCGGTATCAGCGGGACAGAGCTGATCAAAATGATCAGAGGAAATGAAGAGCTCAATAATATTAAAATTATCCTGCAAACGGCGCTTTCACAGAATGAGGATATCGCGGCAGGGACGGAAGCAGGGGCAGACCGCTACCTTACTAAACCGCTCGACGATAAAGTCGTTTTATCGATGGTTAAGTCTTGTATCATGGAGTACGACCGATTCCGGTCAGTAACGGATAAAGCGGAAAAAGAAGTTCAGGATATCCGTGAATACGCTATGATCAAATTCAAGTCGGACGCTTCCGTGATTGGCGAAATGCAGCTTTCGGCGGAAGCGGGACAAAGGGCTTTGGAGGTCGTTCACGAAGTTAAAAACATAACGGGAGCGATGGAGATGGATTTGAAAATGTTCATCATCCCGACTCTGAAAGACATACTGCCTGACAAGGAAGAAGCCAGAGAAATACTTGATAGTCTTATTGAGGCGACTCAAAATCAGGAAAGAGGAACGGAGCTTTTAAATTCCTTATTGGCTGGTAGCAGAAAAGACGAAACGACAAGGCCCGTTGAGCTGATGTTGATGATTAGGAAAGCGATTAATATGCTTCCCGCCAAGTTATCGGGTATCGATTGCCAGTTTTTAGCTGAGGAGGGACTGAAGGTGCTGGGAAGTTCTCAACTCATCGGTGTTTTTTCCAACTTGATTGCTAACGCGGCTGATGAATTGAAAAAATCATCCATTGAAAATCCAAAAATTCAGATATTAATCGAACAGTCGAATCCTAAATGTATTTCAACGGTTATCAGGGATAACGGCAAGGGGATAGCGCCTGAGGTCTTGAGTAAAATTCTAAAGGGCAAAAGGGTCAGTACAAAAGGCGAGGACGGAAACGGTTATGGACTTCCTCTGTGCAAAAATAAAGTGGAATCATGGGGTGGCTCGATGGAAGTTCACAGCAGGTTGGGCGAAGGTGCCTCATTCAAAATAAACCTGGTCAAAGCTTAAACGAACAGAAAGACCTGTCGTTTGGCGAGACGATTTTTTAGCTCATATTCTTATGTCTGTTCGTAACTACCCTATAATAAGCTGGATTATTATAACTAGAAGGGAAATGATCAAAAATCTTACGGATACTTTTATCTTCTTCATCAAATACAATATATTCAATCGGATTTATGTCAGGATCAGCCTGTTAGGTTTCGTGATTTTCGTGGCCCCGCTATTGTTGACGGCTTTTTATTTGATTAATTTGCTAAATGATGATTTCAAAACAACAATTTTAATTGATCAGACAAAAATCATTAACCTGCAAGTCGAGAATGCAAAAGCAAAACTCAACTTCCTCAAGTCCAGAATAGGAGTGATTGCGGACAATCTTGAAGTTGAATTGGAAGTTCATCAAGAAGGAACAAAAAGCATCCTGTCTCAAAGTTCTGAGATCAACCCTCACATTTTATTGCATCAGGACCTTCAAGCAAACCTGACCAAAGCGATTCAAGCTGAAAAGAAGCTGCAAATGATAAGTATCGTTCTTTCGACGGGGGAAATACTGCTTCAACTGGAAAAAACATACCAGGGTATCAGGACGGTTCCCATAAAAAGAATCCAAAGCGCGTCCGATGCCTTGTTTTTCGAGCATATTCTTCAAGATAAAACACCCAGAGTCCATGTCCATTCGATATTGAGTGACAACAGTTACGACAAAGACATGATACCTCAGAAAACCAGTTTGATAATGGGAAAGCGAATTCATTTTAATAATAATAAGGTTTTCGGTGTTCTAATTTTAAAGGCGGGTCCTGAGTTGCTCCTGAACCGATCCGACTTAACCATGAAACATAGCATGTTAGTTCTCAACAAAGACGGCAACCTTCTTTATAACCGGGACAATCAAAAGCTCTCCGGGGAGCATCTGAAGGCCGATTATTATTTATTGAATGAGAAACCGGAATTAAAATCAATTTTATTAAATGACAATTCCATGAATACCCATATTGAAAACTCCTATGGATATTGGATATGGGAAAAGTTACCATTCGAAGGAGGACCGCAATTTGATAATCATTGGTTGTTTATAAAAAAAATCTCTCATAAGGATATCGTTTTACCATGGGATTCAATCATTTTAAGGGGATTTATTAACAGTAGCATCATTATTGGAATATGCTTCGTGATCTTAACCTATTTAATCTACCGATTATTGGAGCCGATTGGTAACATTTTGAAGGCCATGAATAAAGTCGAAAAAGGCGATTACAGCATCCGGTTGGATTATAAAACCAAGACAGAGATTGGTGATCTCGCTGAGCAGTTCAACATCATGGTTTCAACTCTTAACAGCAATCATTACGAGCTTAAAAAGAGGATGGCTCTGATCAACCTGAACAGCCAGTTATCCCCAAATGCCCATTTCATTTTCGATGAAAGCCAAAGGATCATTTCAGCGAATAAAGCATGTGAAACGATGTTTGGATACAAAGAAAGCGAGTTAATAGGAAAAACATCCGATTTGTTAATTCCACCGCCTTTTTGTTTTGAGACGGAAAAAATCATTCAGGATTTCTTTTCCAACTTCAGACTGGAGGAAATGGGGAAAATAAAAGAGCAGCTGGCGATAAAAAAAAATGGATTCAGCTTCATGGTCAATATCTATATTGATTTCGCCTTTGTCGAGTCAGAGAGATTGATGATGATGATTTTTGAGGATATTTCCGAATACAAAAATGCTGAGATAAAACTTTTGCAGGCAAAAGAGGACGCTGAATCGGCCAATATCGCGAAGAGTGAATTTTTAGCCAATATGAGTCATGAGCTCAGAACTCCCATGAATCCGATCATTGGTTTCGCGAAAAGAGGTATGGATAAATCTGAAAGTCTTGACAGAGGAAAACTTCGTCATTACTTCGACAATATTCACCAGAGTAGCCATAGGCTTTTGAAATTGCTAAATGATCTGCTGGATTTATCCAAGCTTGAGGCCAGGAAAATGACCTATAATTTCAAAGATGAAAGTTTATATGATTCCATCGAGATCTCCATCGGTACTTTTCAGGCCGCTCTATTGGAAAAAAATATCACGGTCGTGAAGAATGAATTAAACTGTAATGATATCGTTTATCACGATCGGGACAGAATGGTTCAGGTCATCAATAATATCCTTTCGAACGCGATAAAATTTTCGCCTAACCGAAGCGTTATTACGGTCGAGTGCAATATTACGTATGATGACATTCTGATTTCTATCGCTGATCAGGGAGTCGGTATCCCTGATAATGAAATAGAGGCTGTATTCGATAAATTTATTCAAAGCAGCGAGACCAAATCAAAAACGGGAGGAACGGGGTTGGGACTGGCGATCTCCAAACAGATAATATTGGATCATCATGGAAATATCTGGGCGGAGAACTTAATTGATAAAGGTGTAAAATTCCATATCAGTTTGCCCAGGGATTTAAGAGAAAAGTCCGTTTGGTCTTCTATGTTTCTTCCAGACGCATCTTCACCGAATGTTTCGTGAAATTGATAAAGGTTCTGGGAAAGTATAAAATATGGGTATTTACCGCTAAACAAATCACCTCATTTATTGGAATCCGGAAAGAGACAAGCTATGACCGAGAAAAATAATTACAGCATTCTTATTGTCGATGATGAAAATCAAAACATTGAACTTCTAAATGATATTCTAGTTGATGATGGATACGATGTAATCCAGGCACGTAGTGGAGAGGAAGCCTGGCTAATCCTGGAAACGACGGAAAAACTCATAAAAGTCATACTTCTTGATAGGATGATGCCGGGTATCAGTGGAACCGAATTGCTCAAAAAAATTCGGCTTGATCGAAGATTTAAGGACAAACAGGTTATCCTGCAGTCAGCCATGGCAATGGCGACCGATATCGCCTGCGGAACCGATGCCGGAGCCAACAAGTACATCACAAAACCTATCGATGAAAAAATCCTGTTATCCATGCTTCGTTCCTGTGTAAAGGATTACGATCAACTCAACTCTATCTCAAGTGAAAATGCGCTCCTGAAGGACAAGGTCGGTATTTTGGGTGGTTTTTTGAAGATTCTTGACGAACAGTCACACGATATCAGTCCGATGAGTTTAATCAGCAAGCTTCGGGTCAATATGAGAGAAGTCATGAAAATCAAAGGCGATCCGAAGATCGAATTGGTTGGAAAATCCGACAAGGAAGGGACAAAGCGGGAAGACGACCAATGGTCTATCTGTTATCCCCCTTTTATAGCCAGGATTGATGGCAATTCCACCGAAGATCAAAAGGACAATGTCCTGCAGATGCTGGTGATCATGTCGAAGCATATTGAACTAAAAACACAGGAGCAGCTCAGCGCTCGCTATCAAAGGCAGTTGAAAGCGGTGATCGATACGACGGGTCATAATTCATTATCCCTGATCAGGGAAATCGATGAAGCGAAAGAGGAGATGACCAAGGAGCAATTGCTCCAGAAAATGAAGTTGAATCTCTTTGAGATTCTGGTCGCGGCCGGACATACAGAAATGAAAGGAGACCTTGAGAGGTTGAAAATGGGATCGATGTCAGATCAGGAGCAGGCAGAGAGTCAAGAAAGCATCGATAAGCTGATGACCCAGTTCGGGCTGTAGATTCTTTGAATTCTCATACGCGGTGACTTAAGGGTAGTGATGGTTTTGAGATAGTCTGTTTGTGAAAGGGTGACCCGGATTCGCCCCATCCGCCCGCCTGTGCCTGGACAAATGGGGCAAATCCGGGCCTATTGGTCAGATAAAATAGTTTTTATAGTCGCTCAACAGCTGGATGATTCCCCTGTAGGTCGTCTCGGCCGTCTGGGGGTCGGCGGTATCCTTCAGGTTGGCGATCTTGGGCAAGGTCTTCTCCAGGAACAGGTGAAGCTGGTCATGGGCGGGCCCGCTCATTTTACAGCCCTCGATCAGGACATCGAACTCGCCGTTGAGTTGCCCCGCGAACCCGCGGTAATCCTCGATAGAGGTTGGTGTCTGATGCTTCGCGATGAACTGGTCGATCCTCTGGACCGATTCCCTGGTATGTTCATCCATGTTCCACTTCTGCCCCTGATTCAGGCTTAAATTCCCGTTCGTGACCGCTGTTGAGTGAGCCTGTTCTCGCGTGTGTTCCTGATGGGTTCCGTGAGCGGCATGATGACAGCCACTCAAACCCATTACCAGAAACGAAAAGGAGCCGAGGACGAGTATGAAGAACAGGCGGGGTGAAGATTTGAGGGGCATTTGAATTCTCCTGATAAATTGACGAAAAACCTGGCTTAAAAAAAGTTCTACAACAAGCTTCAGTCTAGCTCAGAAGAGTTCTTGAAAAAATTGACGGCGGTCAAGCCGGTGATTTTTGGGTTTAGCTTTTAGGCGGTATACCCGCTACCGGGGGTAAAGCCAAATCCGGGCTACCCGTGCACAGGGGTAAAAGGCGGCGGGAACGGGTAGGGGGGTGGATGATGATTAGTTAAGGGTTACAGGGTAGTGGGATAATAATAATTAAATAATTTATTGCTCAGTCAGTTTGATCATGGTATGAGGAGTTGAGTTTTTTTATTTTCTGAGTACTTGTTGACTAAGCACCCACTTCTTACTTGGTCTCCTGTAGCGCCTTTTTGAGGAGGTATTGTTAAGAATATTGATAATGGCTTTAATAGCAATTGTAATTCGATTTTAAATTAACATATGGGAGATTTATATTTTAAAGAGCTGGTTTGATTAACCAATTTAGATTATGGAGAAATATTATGGCGAAATACGAAGATATCAGAGGGGACATAAAAACAGGTGATGTGATTTTATTTTCAGGGAAAGGTACAATAAGTAACGGGATAAAATTATTTACGAGTAGTAAATGGTCTCATGTCGGGATGGTTTTAAAATTGCCGGACTCGAAAGCTAATTTCCTTTGGGAATCCACCACTCTTTCAAATCTTAAAGACGCCATTAGTGGGACTGTAAAAAACGGTGTCCAACTGGTTCTTTTGAGAGACAGGTTGAGAACTTACGATGGAGAAAAATCGATCAGACATTTATCTTACAGCATAACGGCGGATGAATACTATCGTTTAATGGGTTTTAGAGAAAAAATGCGTGGCCGACCCTATGAAACGAACAGGCTTGAGCTGATTAAATCGGCTTACGATGGTCCTTTCGGCCATAATGAAGAAGATCTCTCCAGCTTATTTTGTAGTGAGTTAGTAGCGGAAGCCTATCAGGAGATAGGATTATTAGACAATAATAAACCCTCAAACGAATACACTCCAAAAGATTTTTCTGATGTCTGCAAATTAAATTTATTAAGAGGTTCACTGGGAAAAGAAATAAAGCTTGAAGTATAGATCCGCTTTAAACAGGAGTAGGGGTTGTCGCGGACCTGCTCCTGTTATCTCGAATATGGTTAGCCTCCCCTAAATCATTATCTGAACAAACCCCATCCCCGGCGTCCCTCATAAAATTCAACCCCAATTATAACAGCCACATACAGTCCAAGCCCAATCCAAACAATCTAAATACACAATCAAAACAATCAATTAAAACGATTGTAACCCAAAAAGGGTGTAGTTTCGGCGACTTGCTTTTAGGGGCTAGCCGAGCCTTTCCTTGAGCGCGGAATCCCGCTCGACGCTCAGCCCGATCCCTTGCTCCAGCAGGCCCGCCCCGTCCAGGATCACGATCCTCCGTCTGGCCCGGGTCACGGCGGTATAGATCAGCTCTCGGCTCAAAAGAGGCATCATGCGGCCCGGCAGCGCGAAAAGCAGCCCGTCGCACTCGGATCCCTGACTCTTGTGGACCGTCAGGGCGTAGGCGGTCTTGTGGCCTGGCAGTCTGGGTGGTTGGAAGGACTTAAGCTCACCCTCGGCGCTTCTGAAATAGACCAGGGCTTCACCCCCTTTGTCGGTCAGGGTCACGCCGATATCACCATTGAACAGTCCCAGCGGATAACTGTTCTGGGTGATGATCACCGGCCGGCCGTGATACCAGTGCCCCTTCGGTTCGATCAGCCCGGCCTCCGCCAGAATCGTCTCGACCCGCTGGTTCAACTCCGCAACGCTGTTGGGCCCCTGGTTGGTCACGCAGAGTAGCTTGAACTTCGAGAATGCCTCCAGTATTGCCTCCGGTTCCTCCAACCCCAGATAGTCCTTAAGCCTTCGATGATCTCCCGTCTCAGCCTCTGCTCTCCCTTATCTTTGTCCTTGGTCCCGATGATTTCGATATCCTTCATCCCGCTCAGGTTATCCTTGATCCTTTGGTAGTCGCCAAGCTTGACCGCCTGGCTCAACTCGGCGATGGACTCGTTGTCTTTCGCACGGTAATTCAGCTCCAGCTCGACGACCGAATCGATCAGAGCCCCTGCCTTTGAACCGGCGGCCGTGGGCTTGTGTTTGGTGTTGGTGATCTGGCTCAGAGCCTTGTCGATCTCCTTTGAGAAACCCTCCCTGTTCGCCTGAACGCAGATATCTCCCAGGATCGAACCCGCGCCGACCGGGGAGAGCTGGTCCTTGTCCCCGATCAGGATCAGCTTGGTGTCCTTCTTTAGCGCCTCAAGGATCTTGACCATCAAGGACAGATCGATCATCGAGGCTTCATCGATAATGACCATATCTTCTAAAAAAGGGTTGTCCCTGTTATGCCTGAAGGACTCCTCCTGATGGGCCAGGTATCCCAGCTTGCGGTGGATGGTGAAGGCCTGCCCGGGAATCAGGGCTTTGACCCGCTCGCTTAACTTCAACTCCCCGATCTTCTCCTTGACCGATTCGCTCAGCCTGACCGCCGCCTTTCCGGTGGGTGCCATCAGCAGGATCCGGTGAGGTGTCAGCCCCCGGTTGAGGCGGTATTGCTGAATAAGCGCGCAGATCTTCACCACCGTGGTGGTCTTGCCTGTTCCCGGGCCCCCGGTGATCACCAGAAAGTTCTTCAGACAGCTCAAGGCCGCAGCGGTCAGTTGTCTATCCCGTTCGGCGATCGGGGCAAACAGCTCCCGGATGATCTCCCCCATCAGCTTCAGGTCGGGCTCATCCTCATCTTTCCGGCTCATCTCGGTAAAGCTCTGCGCCAGCGTCTCCTGATACTTCCAGTAGCGGTAAAGATAGACCCGGTTCCGCTCATCCAGCACCAGAGGCGTGAGCTTGGTTCCATCGCCGAAATGGGGACAGGCTTCGATCTGCTCTGCCCAGGATTCGAGCCCCGGGAGCTTGATCTTCAGAGGCATCATATCCTCGGTCAGAAAGAAGGCGGGATCATAGAGCCCTTCGAGCCTGAGGCAGATATGTCCCTGGCGGGTGGCACGCGATGTGAGAGCAACGATCGCTGCCAGCTCGTCATTGATGGGCTTGAGCCGGTTGAGGGTTCTGGCGAAATAATAATCCAGGTTGGATATAAACCGGTTGTTGAATAGCTGATCTAAAAGATTCATTGGCAATCCCCTTTTCCCATCAATTCCGATAAGGCGAAAATCAGGTTTTTTGGCGGAAGGTCGTAGAATATCCCCTCCGAATTTGCTTGAGAAGGACTCATTCCTCTTAAAAACAAGTAGAAGACGCCTCCGAAATGACGATCGAAATCGTAATCATGGAGCGTGAGTTCCAAATACCGATGCAGGGCGACAGTGTAAAGGTGGTACTGCAAAAAGTAATGCTCGCTTTCCATACTTAAGACCAGATTCTCAAGCCGGTAGTCGTGGTATCGCTCGCCAAGGTGGTTTGACTTGTAATCCACGATATACCAGCGGCCGTCTTTTTTGAAGACCAAATCGATGAACCCTTTTAAAAAACCCTTTAAGGGCCTAAAGGCGAGGTTCGATAATTGAGCCGGATAGTCTTTAGAAATCAGGGGATTTGAGTTTCCAATAAAGACCTCACCCAGCCGTTTACTGGTTAAGCCTTTAGATACTTCATCGGTATGTCCATCCGAAAGACGCGGTCTCACAGGAAACAGAAATTCCATCTCATTAATCCTTTGAGTCTTAGGGATTTGATCAAGGGTGAATTGCCCAAAATCGGAAACAAGCGTTGTCTTCGTCATCTGGGATAAAAACTCGAAAATCAATTGAGAGTCCGGAACCTTATCGGCCTGGTATAAGTAATGAAATTCCAAGGTTTTTTGCTCGATCCAGGCGGGATCAAATTCGGAGAAGTCGACTTCTTCCAGAAGCTTGTGAAAAAAATTTCCAATTTCCCTTCCTTTTGGAAGACGCTGTTGGCTAAGAAGGATTTCTCCTGAGGTAGTATCAATGGTTTGATTCGCCAGTATTGATCTGTCTTGAACCGATAGATCATGATCCATCTGAGGGATATAATAATTTACCTTTTCGTGTGGTTTGAGCATCTGGGAGTAACTGCCCGTTCTCCATTGATTGTCTATGGGAACGTTAAAATCAAGGGCTCTTAGGGCTTGCGTCTTCCTAACAGGTTCAAGTTTGGATTGAGGGGGAAGTATCTCAATCTTATTTAGCGTGAATAAACCGTCCAGTTCAACCTGGATGGCCTTTAAATCATCATAAAGATCCTTTTCCGGTCTGCTTCCCAATTTGATATAAAATTTATTGAGATCCTCAATGTTTAAGATAGGCTCTTCTGGCGGATGAAGTAGCATTCCCAGAGATGATTTCTCATAATTCTTAAATGGCCCTGTGATGATATGGCAGTGATGCTTGGCTCTGGTTAAGGCGACATAGAGCAGCCTCAAACTTTCAGCCGACTTTTCGTAATCATGAAGCTTTTTGTTATGTTC
>JAOUME010000262.1 GCA_029881655.1 Deltaproteobacteria bacterium
GTGCAATGGTTAAGTGGTCTCAGACCCAAATTCTGCACGCATTTTAATCAATTTTCCTGAATTTTTACAGCAATTTAGACTTTTTCTACAGACTCAACGTTTTGGGTAACCTGCTGGCCACCAAAACTTGCCGCATCAGCGCCGCCGCGCTTCTTCCAGTCAGGTTGACCCTATTGTTAGAGAAACTATTGAGTTGATTTTGCTTTAATAAAATCCGATATTGATAAGTATTTATTGTCATAAGTGATGCCAAACTCTGACAAAAAATCATCCCAATTATAATTGATTGTGTTGGAGATATATTTTTTTTCAAAATCTTCTTCTTTTTGCAAAAATTTAATGAATTTTTCTTCACTCTTTTTTCTGTTTTTCAAAAGATCGGAGCTATTAGCAACACAATCATCAAAATATTTTTCAATTACAGGGACAATATACTCTTCTTCCATGAATGTGTCCTCGGACACATACTGCAAATACCTTGTGTATAGAAGATCATAAATATAAAGCTTGGCAATATTAGTAGCTGCTATGGAAGATTTTTTGGTTAAATGACTGTGCTTCCTGCCGTAATCAGATTTAATAAGACCATATGTAAAACATTTATCAATAGCAGCATTCGTGTAAAATGAGGTGTATCCAAAAAAATCCATGCGACTGATAACAGATTCATATTTTTGGTCAGAATTATTTAACAAAAAACATAGTAATCGAGAAATGCATAGAGAGTTTTTGTAGTCATTAGAAGCGTCACTACTGACTACATTAAAAAGATTAATTATATGACTTGCGTTTACATCGTAGAATGGGTAATGAATGTTCATTAAACATTCTAAGCCAAGAGTAAAAGAGATTGCTTCAGGGAAATCCTTCTTTTTCAAGTGCTCTGGTGGCACAAATGACTTTTCAAATAATTGAGTAAGCGGAAGCTTGCAGGAGTGTATGAAATTATACATATTCCCAATAAGAATTTTCAGGTTACTATTTGACAATGAAGTGATTAGGTCTAGGAAAGATTGTTCTTTTGAGGACAAAACTACTTTTGACATTTGTTGAAAAAAATAACATGATTTCTCGGGTGTAACTCGTACAGTAAGCCCATATATTTCCTTCTTAGGGTATTTTGTTTTAACATAGCTAATCTGCTGTGAATACTCCCTTGTTATACTTGCAAATGTGTCTGTTGCTTGTTCTAGCTTTGAGTTCACAATTTCACTTATACTCACAGAAGGAAGCTCAATATGGGCGAAATGTTCTTGGTCGAAATACCTGGTTCTTGTATATTGGCGCATTGGCATTACAATACTGAAAGGTTTTGTTCCGTGTCGCCTTGATTTTTTTGAAACTTGTAGTGCAAAATTTCTACAACTTTTTATGGTTGCCTGGCTTGTTTCGTCAATATTATCTATTACTATTAGGACTTTCGCTATTACCTCTGTGAACACAAGAAAGTCTACAATGTCATTGCTTGACAATTCTTTGCTCATTTTGAGCAATATATCTTGACTTAGGCCATTGAAACCCATACTGGAGAGAACAGATTTAAAGAAGTCTGCTTTGGTTTCGAAAAATTTTTTTAAAGATAAAGAATCAAATACAGACTCTATGAACATTTCAGTTAATTCTGGATGATTTATTTCATCATCTTCTTCCGTCGGCCAGACATCTAAAATAATTACTAATGCATTATCCCCCGAAAGTTCTTCGTGTTTTTTCTGCCAATATTTACATAAAGAAGACTTCCCTGAACCAACATTCCCTTCGACTATATATACCTTTCCAGTAGGGTTTTGGTGAGTAGAAAAAAGATTGATTGCCAGGAAATCCTCAAACCACTCATTGTTCTGTGCTTTCCGTTTGACATAATAATTAAGGTTTAGGGGAAGACCTCTCTCAAATATTTCATCTAATTCTGGGATTGAGCTTTCAAATAACGGGTTGTATACAACCTGCTTTTTAGGAATAAGGCTTGGTGCGTCAAGTGCTCTTTTCCTTGAGTAATTATTCACTTTGGCCTCTCTTGTTTATATTTTTTCTTGTCGAAGATATATAATGTGGGTTCCGAAAAGGAAGATATTTGGTTTTATTTTTCTTTATATCTTTAGTGTGATAATTAATTTTCAGCTTATAAATTGGTGTACCAATGTAGTAGTCATGGCAGTTGATTGAGTTTGGAGTTAGCAATATGTCGTAGACATTGTTTTCTCCGCTTGGTGCCGTAATATTACTATGGTGTGACGTGAAATTTCTGCATGTGATAGAATTAACAGTGACATTATTGTCCATAGAGTTATTGATATTGATTTTAGCTTTTATATTCCAGCATTCTGCTGTTGGCAAAATACTCCATTCGCAACATGTTTTTCTCATTCCAGCAATGGCAATGTTTAATGGAATAAGTGTAGATGCTATTGATGAAAGTACTACTGGAAATAACTTTAAATATTCGGCTTCGATCAACCCATTTTTTTTTATATAGAACAGGCCAAATAGCTGGATAGAAATAACCGAAAAATTTCCGCTCAAAAAATATATAATTTTTCTCATCATTGCTTTTTCGTTTATCTCTCTAACGAGTCTGTAGAAAAACTATGCTGTCTGGAAATGCCGTAGTCCAGTCGGAATGACGAAAATTGCTTTCCTCACCCCACATTTACTGCCGGGCAATTGCCCGCTATTCCGT
>JAOUME010000101.1 GCA_029881655.1 Deltaproteobacteria bacterium
TGGGCGGGGTGGTCTGTGATCACCCAATCACTATCTAACTGTTATCATTTTAGATTGATAGCGCCTAAAGATTTCCGCGTCCAGGTTACAGCTACTCGAATGAAAATTTCATTTGATGAAGCTGAAAAAGAAATCGAATTACAACAGGCTAAAAGGGATAGTTTTATCAATAAATTTTTGAAGTGTAATATGAACGATCCAAGTTATTATCACGCGCTTTACAACAATAAATCATGCGACATAAATAAGATTGCAAAATCAATTCTATATACAATCGGTTTGTTTTAATTAAAGTTTTATTAAAAGTGCAATTTTTCCCATAACTTTTTATTAGGTACAGTTGTCCTTATAAAAGGTTGGCCTTGTCAGCGGTTCATATTAACAAAGGATAATGTGAAATAACCTCAGTTTTAAAAGGAACTATCTGTCTAATGCTTGTAGACGTAAACCGGACAATGCACGTGATGCAAGATGTGATCGGTAACGCTACCGGTGGTCATTCTCTCCAAGATAGTATGACTGTGCGCCGCCATCATAATCAAATTGGCGCCGATTGTCATCTGTAACGACACAATCTCATTACCTGGACGTCCAAAAGCCATGTGCTTTGAGAATTTGGATTTTATTTCGAGAGAATTGACATATTTCTCAAAACGCTCCGTTTGAATTTTTTTTACGGCTTCGTCTTCCAGATCTACCCAATCGAAATTAAATTCGGCGTTTAAATGAACAAACTCGGGAGTTGTACCGACATAAACGAAAGCAAGTTCCGCCCCGATTTCCTGTGCCCATTCATCCGCCATTTTGATCACTTTCAGGTTGATATCGCTAAAATCCAATGGGAGCAGGATGATGTTGTTGAGCTTCTTTTTTGCTAGCTTATAGACATAAACCGGACAAGTGGCATGGTGAACGATATAGTCGGTATTGCTGCCGAGCAACATTCTCCCGACTATGGTATGGTCGTGAGCAGCCATGATAATCAAGTCTGGGTTGATTTTTTTGGCTTCCGTTATAACGTTGATATAGGCTTTTCCGACAGGCGTTAAAAACTCATGGGACGTCAGGTCATTTATATCTTCTAAAAAATCGGTGATATGCTTTAATCGGTCCTCAGGCCTAAAGTGGGAGCCTATGAAAAAGGAATTTGGGCTTGAATGCAAAAGGTAAAGTTTTGCGTCCGTTCGCCTACCCCAATCGTTGGCGATGCGAACGATTTCTTTGCTGACTTCGCTAAAGTCAAAAGGCACTAGAATCGTTTTTTCCATCACTCCTCCTCATGAACAGTTGACAGTATCTTAACCCTATCTACATATTAAATGAAAAGCATCAAAAAGAAAAGAATATTTTGGTTTAAAGCATGATTATCATTGGCTTATTTTAAGTGTGTGTGATAAATAAACGATAATATGTAATGAATTGTGTTTGAACAATGAAGCCATTTTTGCTATAGTTAAAATTCAAAGTATTATAACCTTGGCCTCTAATCGGAAAATATGAAACCAGTTGATGAGGTTTATTTACGGCCCACTTATTTTATCGATAGCAACCACCAAAACGTTATCGCTTACGCAAACTCGAAGATCAAAGATAAACAAAGTGAGATAGAAAAAGCAGTCGCTCTTTATTTGGCGGTCAGAGACGATATCCTTTATACTCCGTATGGGATCGATCTATCTCGAAGAGCCATGAAAGCAAGCTCTCTTTTAAAAGAAATGAAGGGATTTTGTATCCCGAAAGCGATTCTTCTCGCCGCTTCCGCTCGTGTTGTCGGGATACCAAGCAGACTGGGTTTCTCTGATGTAAAAAACCATATTAGCTCCGAACGTTTTAGAAGTTTGATGCAGACGGATGTCTATTTTTACCACGGATACACCGAACTATTCTTAGAGGGTAAATGGGTAAAGGCCACTCCTGCCTTTAATCGCTCTCTTTGCGATAAATTACAGGTTAAGCCGCTCGAATTTAACGGTTATGAAGACTCCCTGTTTCAACAGTATAATTCGGCAGGGGGAAGGTATATGGAATACATCAAAGAGCATGGACATTTTGTCGATTTCCCTTATGATGAGATCATTGAAGCTTTCAAATCATCATACCCGCTTTTGATTGAAGATGGACGCGCTTTTAAAGCAGTGGATTTCGAAGGAGAAGTTAAGAGGGAAAACAACTGAGGCTTGAAGAAGGTGCCTTAGACTGTGTCTTTGGAGTATGGAAGTTTCTAGAAAACGTTCTATGCAAGCTTGAAGGCTCTTTCAAACGGCCTTGACTTTTTCGAAGACGGAAATGATTTTATATCCTTTTTTTTGCATCTCTGAAACGAAAGTATTTTTTTTCCCGGTAATCCTAAAACGAGTGATCAGATATTTCTTTCCGGGTGCGATATCCAACAAAGCAATGGTTTTAAATTCGTCATGGTCTTCATCCACAACATCGACACAATCATTGATGGCTTGGTGCCACATATCCGCGTCGATTTCGATAACGACTCGGGAGGCTGGGATATCCAGTCCTTCGACCCGAACCATGACATCAAAAAGATCGTTCGAGGAAATATAACCGACCATTTTTTCACCCTCCATAACGGGGAGACCTCCCAAGCGCTGGTGGTGCATAATGTATCCGGCTTCTTCAAAAGGGGTTTCCGGTGTTACGGTGACCACGTCTTTAACCATGATGTCTTTTACCGTCATCTTCGAAAGGAGATAGTTTAGCTCATAGACGCTTAGGGATGTGGCTGTGGACGGAGAAGCTTCCTTTAAGGCTTTTCTCGTGATGATTCCGACGAGCTTTTCATTGTCGATGACTGGCATGCGCCTGATACCATGTTCCTTAAATAGCTTTAGCGCTTCAAAAATGGATGTTGAACTGGTAAGGGTGATGACATCTGTTTTCATGAAATCAATGACTCTCATTTTGGCTCCTTTGTTTTTTGATCTTCCATTTTCAACGATAATACAACAAAAGTAAAAATTGCGTCAAAGCATAATTGATTTTCAAAAAGTAAAGCCATTTCCCATAGTTTTATTTAGTCATCCCTAATTATAAATAGTCTGTAATTAGATGAATTAATGGAAATTAAAACCCAAATAACCCAAACGACAAATAAGCTGTTGCCGATCAGGGTACCTTTATTATAATAGTTAAGCTCGTTTTCAAACGATTAAAATAAAATCAAGTTGTCCTGGTAACTCTTATAATGTCATTAAGCTATGGCATCTAACAATCATCCTGTAAGTGCTATTTGGAAATATCAGGATTGAAAGGCAATCTTTAGTTGATGAATATAAGCTATTAATCTTTAACATACTTATTAAATGACGATAAAGAGCAGTATAAAGGGTTTTGACAGAAGGACCTTGATTAAGGGATCGGCTTTATCAGTAGCAAGCCTAGCTATAACGGGTGGATATCCCTCTATTTTACGGGCGACAACAACCCCGATAAAAATCGGGATATTTCTACCATACACCGGAACCTACGCTAAGCTTGGTTCAAACATCAAGGATGCTCTGATTTTGAAAATTGAGGAAAATGGTGGTGGAGTCTCGGGAAGAAAAGTCGAGTTTGTTAATATCGACAGCGAGATGAACGTGTCGAAATCTACCGAAAGAATCAATAAACTGATCTTAAGGGACAAGTTCGATTTTTTAGTTGGTCCGGTCCATTCGGGAATAGGGATGAATATGGCTAGAATCGCCAGGAAATCGGGAACGATCCTGATTGTACCCAATGCCGGAGCTAATGAGATTACCGGGAAGTTTTGCGCGCCCAATATCTTCAGGACTTCTTTTTCCAGCTGGCAAACCGCTTATCCTGCAGGAAAGGTTTTACTGGAAGACGGGATGAAAAGAGTGGTCCTAATATACTGGAATTACGCATTTGGTAAGCAGACAGCGGATGCCTTTAGAGAGTCTTTTGAAAAAGGGGGAGGGCGTATTATCGCTGATATTCCGACTCCTTTTCCAAAATCTGAGTTTCAATCTTTTTTTACGAAAATAGCCGCCTTGGAACCGGACGCGGTTTTCACTTTCTATTCAGGCGGGGGAGCGATTCAGTTCATGAAAGATTTTAAAAGAGCCGGATTGAATCGAAGAATAAAACTTTACAGTACATTTTTAACCGAGGGGACAGCTAAAGCCGCCGGTGACGCTTCGGAGGGCATCCGTTCAACTCTCCACTACGCGACCACGTTAAAAAATTCGATGAATGAGCGGTTCAAGTCCGTTTTTTTGAAAAAAACCGGACAGGAAGCCGATGTTTTCGCAGTCCAGGGATACGACGCCGGCGAATTGATTATTCAGGGATTAAAGCGGACAGGAGGAGACACCGTGTCTCAAAAACGGTTGATCGAAGCGATGGAATCATCAAAAATACAAAGTCCGAGGGGAGAAATTACCTTTTCAAAAGCCCATAATCCCATTCAGGACATCTATCTTCGAGAAGTCATAAATGGTGAAAACGAGATGATCAAGATCGCCATGGAGAAAGTGAATGACCCGGCTTTGGGTTGTGAATTAATATAAGGGTGTCGGATAATATCAGTAACAGTCTTTCTAAATAGCGACAATAAAAGTGGAGCTTTCTTTTTACCTTATTCAGCTTCTAAATGGGATTCAACTGGGATTTTTACTGTTTTTGATCGCCAGTGGCATGACATTGGTGTTTGGAATAATGGGAATCATCAATCTCGCACATGGCTCCTTTTATATGGTGGGAGCCTATCTCGCATATTGGGTGACAAGCCTAACAGACAATCTTTTGTGGGGAATCCTGCTGGCATTACCCCTTCTTTTTTTGATCGGGTTTCTCATCGAAAAACTGGCTATCTCCTTTTTATATCATAGAGACCACCTGTCTCAGGTTCTTTTAACTTACGGATTGATTTTGATTTTAAGTTCCCTGCAGATTATTTTCTGGGGAAAGGAATTCCACGGCATTGATATTCCAAGCCCCTTAAACGGATCGATCGCATTGACAGACCATCAGAATTATCCTGTCTACCGGCTTTTTATTTCATTTATATGCGGGTTGACTGCATTTGGAATGTATTTCGTTATCCAAAAAACCAGACTGGGAATGAAGATCAGGGCGGGAAGCAGTAACCGTGAGATGTTGAGGATACTAGGGATTGATGTTAATAAACTTTACTCGATTGTATTTAGTGTCGGTATCGTTTTGGCGGGGTTTGCCGGAATGCTGGTTTTTCCTTTAAATGCGGTTTACCCCGGTATGGAGGAAAATATTCTTATCATGTCTTTTGTCGTTATTACGCTTGGAGGGATCGGCTCAATCAGGGGCGCATTTCTAAGTGCAATGATGATCGGAATTTTGGAAACGTTTGGCGGGGTTTTTTTCCCTGAAATTTCGAGTTTTCTTGTATTTGGGTTAATGGCTTTGGTTTTGATGTGGCGTCCTCAGGGATTATTTGGTCAATTCCGTTAGAATGAAAACAAACTTTCGCATCTTCTTATTGATTGGTATTCTGGCATTGTTGTCGGCTATTCCCTTGCTTGGATCATTCTACACCCAACTTTTCACTAGGGTATTAATCTGGGCAATCTTCGCTATAAGCTTGGATCTACTTGTAGGCTATACAGGGTTGATCAGTCTTGGGCATGCCGCTTTCTTTGGAACGGGAGCTTATGTATTAGGAATGGTATTCAAAAACTCCCCTGAGATCAATTTATTAGTCGCCTTGCCATTGAGTCTTATTGGTTCGGCCTTATTAGCGCTACTCATAGGTGCTGCATGCCTGAGGACCCGGGGCGTCTATTTTATCATGCTGTCCCTGGCTTTTGCGCAAATGCTCTACTTTTTTGCTTTTCAAACTAACTATTTGGGAGGCGATGACGGTATCTTTCTTCTTGGTAGACCAACTATGAGAATTGGAACGATCGAGCTAATCGACTTATCAAGATCGGAAAATATTTATATCTTCGTATTGACATGTTTGGTTTTACTACTGATATTTATGAATAAACTGATTGCATCGCCCTTTGGTAAGGTACTTTATGGGATTAAACATAACGAAACCCGAATGAGGTCTTTGGGGTACCCCGTTTACCGCTTTAAATTAATCAGTTTTATTATTGCTGGCACATTGGGCGGTTTGTCGGGCTTTTTGGAAGCATCTCATTCAGGCTATATCAATCCATCTTTTTTTTATTGGCATGAATCGGGATTGGTCTTGGTTATGGTTGTTTTGGGGGGGATGGGAACCTTTTATGGACCTGTTTTAGGAGCCTCATTAGTCATTTTGTTAGAGAATTTTCTGCCTGACTTATTTGAATCCTCTCAATTGGCGCTAGGTACGATCATTGTTTTAATTGTCCTTTTTATGCCAAGAGGGCTGTTCGGGATTTTGCAAAGAAAAAACATTTAATGGCGGTTACTTGGAAAAATGAGCGAAACTATCCTTAAAACTGAAGCATTATGTAAGAACTATGGTCGATTAAAGGCAGTTGATCAAGTTTCGATCGCTTTTAAATCCAAGAAAGTCCACGCGGTGATCGGACCTAACGGTGCCGGCAAGACGACCCTGCTTAAAATGCTTTTTGGAGAAATCAGGCCTTGTGGTGGGAATATCCACTATAAAGGTAAAGACATCACCGATTCTCCTCCCCATAAAAAATCTCATTTAGGAATCGGGAAAACCTACCAACAGCCCAATATATTTCTGAAGTCTAGTTGCTTCGAAAATATTAGAATCGCCGCTCAGTCTTGTTTAATGTCATCTTTTAGATTCATCAAAGCCGCCAAAAACTATTCCGCTGTCAATGCGGTGACGTTAAACACTCTTCAGCGAGTCACTCTTGATCATAAAAGAAATGATATGGCATTCCAATTGAGTTATGGGGAACAAAGGCAACTTGAAATCGGGATGATGCTTGCTACCGGACCTGAGTTGCTTTTAATGGATGAGCCATTATCTGGAATGGGCTGGGAGGATTCAAAAAAGATTTTGGATTTAATAAAAGAAATCTCACATGATCACCATATTATTTTGATAGAGCATGATATGGATGCCGTTTTTGAAATCGCGGATATTATCACGGTGATGTCTCTTGGGAAGGTCCTAATTACGGGGAAGCCCTCTGAAGTCAGATTAAACCCTGTAGCGCAGGAAGTATATTTGGGTGAAAAGTTGTGAGTCTTACATGAATGATAAAAACGTCCTACTAAGAGTAGAGAATATCCATACATATTTGGGAGCCAGCCATATACTTAAAGATGTCTCGCTCAGGTTGGGTCATGGTGAGACATTATTGATTATGGGAAGAAATGGTATGGGCAAAACCACTCTTTTGCGCTCCATCATCGGTTTGAGTCCTCCAAAAAGAGGTAAGATCTTCTATCGCGGATCAGAAATAACCGGTTTGGCGACTGAAATAATCGCCAAGAAGGGGCTGGCTTTAATCCCTGAAGATCGAGGTATTTTCCCTAATTTAAGCGTTTACGAAAATTTAATTATGAGCTCTAGGCCAAGTCCAACTGGACGTCGTGACTGGGACTTGGAGGGGATTTATGAACTTTTTCCAATTCTTATCATGCGCCAAAGAAATTTAGGCAATCAACTTTCGGGGGGCGAGCAGCGGATGTTGAGCATTGCGAGGGTTTTATTGACTCATCCGGATCTGATTCTTATCGATGAAGCGACAGAAGCTCTAGCGCCGATTTTGCGCAAGGAAGTAGCGTTAGTTTTAAAAAAAATAAAAGATTCAGGTGTTGCCCTCGTAATTGTCGATAAATACATCAACGAGTGGATGGAATTAGCTGATAACAATATCATTCTTTCCAAAGGAGAAATCGTTTTTCAAGGTAATCAAGATAAATTATTAAAAAGCCCTCTGTCTCTTCAAAGTCACCTTGGATTATAACGAGCATAATAAAATACTACCCATTTTGAACAATTAAATCCATGATTCGTCAAAAATGTCTAGGATCTTCACATTTCCTTTCAATTAAGATTTGGCTATGAAAATATATTAACATTAACGTATTAAAAGCAATTAATACAGTGCATTAAAATGGTTTAAATAAATAGCAATAAATTGATTTTGGCATGGTTTAAGCTTCTTTATTAATTGTGGATTCATGAAAGTAAAAATTAGATTGAAATTAAGCTGAGATGTAATAAATGGTTCATTTCATGGAGGAATAATAGGTTCATTTGCATTGATCAAAGACCATTTTGAAAATAAACTATACATTGGATTGTATGGCAATTTTACAAACAGATAAAGGGAAGGATTTTTCTTATCGCTTTTTTGAGCCGCAAGGCAAAGGAGGCTAGAATGGCAATAGAACAATGGTTTAATGAAGTAAAAGATATTTTTGGTCATATGCTGGGATTAACCAAGGAAGAAGCGGATCAACTCGACATTAATCACTGGAAACAATACTACGGCTATCTACAGCCTATTGAGGCCGTTAAAAAAGAGTTTACGATTATCTATAATTTACTGGAACATGAAAGCAGTAAAGCAAAACCGGGTTTAAGTAATACTAAGCACAAAAATCTCGATCCTCATCACATCCACAAATAAACAAAAGGGGGAGATATCTTATCTCCTCTTTTCAAATTTCTTTCAAATCAGCTCTTTTTCGAGAATTAATCAGGATTAAAACCAATTTGGAAGCTTTGCTTTGAGTTTAGTCTGGTATGAGCGACCAACCGGGATATATTCGATATCGTTGCCCAAAATAGGCATGAGTATCTTGTATTCGCGGTTACCTTTTTTACTTATCCCTACAATTTTTTTAGGGTTGATCATAAAGGAACGGTGGACACGGAGAAGTTCGTCAACGCAAAAATAAGATTGAAGGCAATCAATCGTGATTCGAAATCGTAAAGTAGATATTTTCTCGGACATATTATCCGCAAACTTACAGTGTTTGCATACGATTTTACAATAAGGGGACTCGGAGTTGATATATATAATATTGTCCAGGCATTTATTGACCTTGTAGAGGACTTCTAACTGTTCTTTATCTTTAAGGTAGTTTGAGGATCTTTGTTGATGATCATCATAGATTAAATCAGAATAGGCCAGGAGTTTTGCGGTGAAAAGCTCGTAATTTATAGGCAAATCAATAATGTCGATGGCCCCAGACACGAAACCTTTTACCTTATTCTCAAGGCTGGTTTTTTGACCGATCAAAATGATTTTGGTTCGTTCCAGTTCTAATCTATTTGTAATACTCTTGCTTAAATCAAAAGCGTCAAAATCAGTAGAAGCAAGGTTGATTATGACATAGTCGGGTGATATTTCTTGAATTTTCTTCATCAAATGGTCGTCATAGTTCAGTTCTATGATTTCATGCGTCAAGGAAAATGACTCATAAAATGATTGCGACAATAGTTTGTTATCATTGACAACGACGATGTTGAATGATTCTTTCATGGCGGATTATATTTGATCTGATGGCATTAATTCTACAAAACGTCCAATCCATTACCTAAGGAATTATAATCTAATCTAATCTAATTATACAAGTTTATAATCATAAAACAATTTGCACTCTAGTTATATAATTTGCAAATAAAAGGTTACTTCTACTCGGGTTTCTCTTTTATATATTTTTTATTATTATGATCAAGAAAAATGTTGTGAACTGGCATTAAAATCAATTAAAATTATATTATAAGTTAACAAAACAAAGCTGTATGGAAATTTGAATATAAAGTTATATTTAAATTAAATTCGTTAACTGACTTTGATAAAAAACGAAGTTATTTAGGCAACCAAACAAACAACTGATCAAAGACGAGCCAGACCTAGAAAACAGGCGTGAAAGGTGACGATAGTAACGATAAAAAGGGGATAGGCAATTTTATGTTGGAACCCGAAAAAGCTATAGGTAATGAAGGAGTCCTTGCAGGCAGATAAGCAGTCACCGCAAAGGGTGCAGGTGATTCCCGGTTTTTTTCTCTCCAGATCTTCGATATTTAGCGCGTCGTAGCGACAGGTTATCGTGCAAAGCCTGCAGGTTGAGCATTCATCTTTAATCTTAAGGCGAAAGGGTGAAATTTTACCTGCGAAATCGGCAAGGATACCGATCGGGCAGTAGGTGAGGCAATGGACCATAGCTCCGGTTGTTCTTGAAAAGAAGAACATGACAAAAATCCCGACAAACGCGAAAACTACAGCCAATATTCCCGCGGTTTGGCTTGATACTCCGAGATAACGTAACAGGGCGGCACCGAGA
>JAOUME010000263.1 GCA_029881655.1 Deltaproteobacteria bacterium
AAATCTTCTAAAAGCTTTTTTACCACATTGTTTTTAAATGCTTCATGATGGTCGTCATCCATTGCTTGTACAGGATCATCAAAGATAATAAAATTAAAAGGAGATATTTCATTTAGGACACTAGGTATATAAATACTTAGCCCAAGACAATTTAATTGAGATTGACTCATTGAAGCAGCTGCGTTTAATTCCTCACCAAAAGCAGTTGCTTTCAAGTTAATAAGATTCTTTCCTGGTTCAATTCCGCTAAATCTTACATTTTTATTTGGAGAGAGAGTTTCATACCATTTAAGGATTTTTTGTTCTTGAGTACTTAAAACTTCTGTTTGTTTTTCTAAAACATGCTCATCGGTTTTTCTTCTCGCCTCTAATACCTGATTTTCAAATTCTTGATACCTTACAACAAGATTAGCATTAGGTCTTTCTCTAAACAAGTTTAATAAGGCTGTGTATCTAGCTACACTTTCTTCATCTGATAATTCTTTTATCAAAACAGGTTCAAAATTAAGAAAAAAAGTGCGATATTTTTTTATGCCACTTGAGAAATTACTTAGGGCTGTAAATGTTTTGCCAAGAGTTTTCTCAAGCACATCTACTGAAGTAAGAATTTTTTCTAATGCGTCACTGTTTTTCAATAATTTGATAGAGTCTTCTGTTCTTTTTACAGAAGAATTAGCAGTTAAGGTCAAGGCTTGAATTTCTTGATTCCCCTTAAGAAATTCTTCTAGTTTTCCTTTTTCTTTATCAAACACACTAGTCAGTGTTGCTTGATTCTCTCTTTTTAGATGGGGTATTTGAAGTGCTTCAAATTGCTGCCGTAAGTGGGTCAAATCTTGTTGGGTTTTACCTAGTTGCTTATCATAGGCACTTTGGGTGTTATGGTTGCCTTCATGCTTTTGTAAATTGTCCTTGATTTGAGTGAGTAGTTCATTCGTAATCGTTTTCTCTTTACAGAAAGGGCATAGCCAGGGTTCATTCGTGTCATGTTTTTCTAATAATTCATACCCTCTTGTTTGAAATTCAACTAGCTCTTTTAGCTGCTCATTGAAATGTACATCAAGTAGTTGTTTTGTGGTTTTCTTCAGCTCTTCATAAGAAGATTTTACATGTTGAACTGTTGCTATTAACTTTTCCGTATTTGTTTCCAATGTTGAAGGTGGACGAAAAGGTGATATATCAAAAACCCTCTTCATTTCCAGCTCTTGTTTAATTTCCAGCTCTTTAATTATTTGTGGGATATCGCTGGTTGTGCCCCCAATTAGATTTTGAGCCGTTTTTATAATTGTTGAGTAATCACCGTCTAGGTCTACCGATCCGTTCTGCCATCTATGTTGTAAATCTGTTAAACCAATAACACCGAGGTCAAGGGATAATTTTTTTAAAGTCCGACGTGCATTTAGGACACTATCTGGGGGATTGCTTTGCAATTGTTTTCTAGCACTTTCTAAGGCATCTTTAAATTTTACTAATTGACTTAATCCTAGTGCTTCAGAAATGATTCGATATCGATCAATAGGTCTTGTATGGATGAAATCTTGGATACCATGTTGAACAACTACAGGGCAATGGGCTTCTGTAAAAACAAGCCCTGCATGTTCTAAATAATCAATTTCCCTGTTATCGAATTCTAACAAATACTCATCGTCAGTTGGGTCATTGGGATTATTTACGATGATGGTTCGACGCAGTATATGTTGTTGGCCTTCTTCGTTTTCCATTACAACTTCTACAAAAGGATTAATGTCTAGAGGACAATGCTTGTTTATATAACTTCCTTTATATTCCCTTTTACTATATTGATCCCCTTTTATGCGTCGCCTTGTGTATCCAAAAAAAAGCCATTCTACAGCCTCTGCTAGGCTACTCTTTCCTGTTCCGTTGTTCCCGTAGAAAACATTAAGTTCTTTAGACAGAAGTATGGGTTGATTACTGCCAAAGGCACGAAAATAGTAAGGTTGGATGCTAATTATTTTCATTTTCAATACCGATTGCAAACAATCGATTAAGTTCATCAAATATCTTTGTTGAAATTTTCTCAGCGTCTACGTTTGAGTTTTTCAAGTATGCAGAAATAATTTTTGGCAAAAGAGTATCAGGGTGCTCTTTTGCCAATTCCTCTAAAAAGTTTTGTTTATCCATGACTTTCCTCCTACAGATATTAGTTGATGACACAAAAAGCTTGTGAACTTATTTCCCAAACCCCTCACTCAACGCCCTGACCTGCTCCGCCGCATGATACGACGATCTGACCAGCGGACCCGATTCAACCCACTTGAAGCCCAAATCCAGCCCAAACTCTTTTAGCTCAGCAAACTCTTCGAGCGTGTAATAGCGAGCGATGGGCAGATGTTGGCGGCTGGGTTGCAAATACTGCCCGATGGTCAGGATGTCCACATCCCAACTATGCAGGTCACGGATGACTTCCTTGACCTCGGCCATCTCCTCGCCCAAGCCGACCATAATGCCCGATTTCGTCAGCCCGTTCGGGAAGAGTTTCTTTGCATTCACCAGCGTCGCTTGGGTCACGGCATAATTGCTCTGCGGCTGGATCGTCTTGAACAGGCGCGGCACACTTTCCACGTTGTGATTCAAAATATCCGGTTTGGCATCCATCACGATCTTCAAGGCTTCCACGCTGCCCTTAAAATCGGGGATCAATACTTCGA
>JAOUME010000102.1 GCA_029881655.1 Deltaproteobacteria bacterium
GGCGAGCTGGATGTTGCCGACCTTGGTGGGGGTCGGGTCGTCTCCAATCAGAATCTGAAGCTGGCCGTCCTGGCTGATGATGATCTTGGTCGCCTCTGGCGGTATGATGATTTCCGGCTCCAACGGATAGCCGTCGGGGCTGACGATTCTGCCGTCCGCGTCTCTTTGCCAGGCGCCGTCTCTGGAGTAGGCGATCGATCCGTTGGGTCTTAAGACCTGGAAAAAGCCCTCACCATCGATACTGATATCCAGGTTGTTCCCGGTATGTGTCAGATTTCCCTGTGAAAAAACTTTTTGTGTTCCGATCAGTTTCACGCCGTGTCCTTTATGCAGACCGGTTGGCGAAATCGTGTTGGATGAAGTCGATGAACCCGCGATCTGCTCGTTGGAATATAGAAGGTCCTGGAAATTGTTTCTTGTTTTCTTAAAGCCATTGGTATTGACGTTAGCCAGGTTGTTGGCAATGGTGTCGATTTGGTTTTGCTGGGCACTCATGCCGGTCGCGGATGTGAAAAGAGATGTCATCATGGCGTTATTCCTCCTTGAATAGCTGCATTATGGGTTATTTAGATTCTTGCGATTGAAATCGCTTTTTCATCCAGATCGTCCAATGATCTGAGAATTTTTTGGGATGCTTCATACGAACGGTTGACATTGATCATTTTGACGAGTTCCTGAACGGAATCGACGTTGGAACCCTCAATCACTCCCTGCTCGATATTCATTTCCTTCATTTCAATGGGCTTTTGCCGATCGCTGCCTGGAATCCAGTAGGATTTTCCCATTTTGGTTAATCTGTCGGGTTCCTGGAAGTTGACGATCTGAAGGGTATCGACCTCTTTATTGTCCACCATGACAGAACCGTCCTTTCCGACCGAGAATTCCTTGCCGGTGATTTTAATCGGCCCTTTGGTTCCCATGACCTGGTCTCCCGTATTGGTGACCAAGAATCCCTGGGCGTTTCTCAGAAACTGCCCGTTTCGGGTATATCTGGGGCCCATGGGTGAGTTGACCACGAAGAAACCATCGCTTTGAATGGCGAGGTCATAAGGATTTCCGGTCTGTTTAAAGGTTCCCCTGGCCATGGAAGGCGAAACGTGATCGGGCATAACATAAGAGGCTCCACCTCGATCAAAGGGTGATATGAATTCCTGATGAGCGAACTTTTCCTCCTCTGATTCAAGATCCTGCCCCATAAATTCGTTGTAGTATTCCTTGAATAAAACCTGGTCGGCCTTAAAGGCGGGGGTGTTGATATTGGCCAAGTTGTTGGAGACCGCGTCCATCTGCCTTTGCTGACCTTTTAGGGCGGAGACTAAGGTGAAAAATGATTCCATTTTAATCCTTGTTCATTTTGATTGATCTTAAAAACTAGAGATAGAAATGCAGAGGTTATGCCAGTAAGTCTGATATTAAGCGGGCTGTGGGAAATGGGTCGTTGTGGATAGGCATGGAACTCATAAATAGGATTTAATTCTCGCAATCCTATAAAAGTTTTAATATCTGGCTATTGTTGAGTTGCTTGGCGATTTGAAGGATCGACCTGCCATTTATGTCGCAGCCGCCAAGATCGGCTTTATTATCGATCAAGGATTTTAAATAGCCGGGTTCACTATACTTTACCGCCAGCATAGCCGCGCTTTCGCCGTATTGGTTTTTATAGTCCAGCTTTTCGGTCTCTCTGAGCAACAGCTGAAATACCCCGTCGTAGTGATCCTTGATCGACCTCATCAAGGGTGTCCAGCTATGAATATCGGGGAAATCACAGTCGGCCTTGCAGAGAGCCAACAGCTTTAAGGTTTTGATATCGTTAAAGGCAGCGGCCCAAGTCAGGGGAGTCCAACCGTAGATATCCGGCTGATTGATGTTGGTGCCCGACATGATCAAAAGCCTTGAAATCTCGCTGAAGCCTCTTCCCGCGGCGCAGATCAGCGCCGTAATCCCGTCTTCGTCCGAGAGATTGGGATTGGCGTTTAATTCAAGTAAATAACGGACCAACTTGATGTTGTTGTCATAGGAAGCATTCATCAGAATACTCCAGCCGTTGTGGTCCGTGTGATTGATGCCCGGCGTTTTATCAATGATCCGTTTTAACAGCTCTAAATCATCATGATAGGCCGCCTGGACAATCTCCTGATAAACCGAAGCTTTCTCGGAAATATCCCGGGATTTTGATAGAGAGATGATTGCTTTGTCACTGAATTCCTTTTTATTTAGCTGTTCACGGTTGCTGGAAAAGTAGTTGAACTGAAGAGAAGGGTTGGCGATAATCGCTTTAAATTGCCGCTCAGTGAAGGACTCCTCAATGAAGGCCCATAACTCGATTCCGAAAAAGCTCGCTACTTCCTCGATGCGTTTGGTGTTGATGCCGTTTTTCTCCCACCTGCGCAAAGTCTTGACGTTGACTAGCGGAAATCCCTTCTCGCCGATGATATCCTCTTGAGTATAACCGTATAATTTCCTGGCGATCGCCAGCCGCTCACCTGTATGAAAAACAGAACCGCTCATTGTTTTGGAATTGATCAGTATTTATTTAATCCGATTAGCTTCGATTATCAGCATAGCTTAAACAATCAATATTATAGTCATTTCTCGCTAAGCTGGAATCATTTATATTTCCCGTTCCCAGCGGAGGGCTGGAAATTGTATCGATAGTTTATCGATACAATGGAATGTCAAATACGCCTCGTCATATATTTTAATGACAAGCTAGCCGAATTTTTCATAAAACTCCAGTTAATAAATTATAGGCCATCAATTTAATTAGTAGTGTAAATTGCGGATTATTATTATTAAAATACTTTATGTTAGAATTATAAAACATATAATAATAAACAATGATATCCGCAAATTAACACAACATGGGTTGTTTACACAAAAAATGCTGTCGAGAGGAATTAATCCTTGTATGAGCGGAACTTATTGTTTATTAGTTAATAAGGTCATGAAGTTAACTTTTAAAATGCCAAGAGGTCAATTGAGGTTATAAAATGAGCAAGGAAGTCATTTCAATTAATGTGGACAAGGACACAAGAATTCTGGTGGAAGTTCCCAAGGATCATGAAGACAATAAAGGGGTAGTGGAGATGGAAAGACCGGATTATTTAAAGAGAAAAAGGGATTTTGGCGAGGTGGTTGAGATCATCAGGCCGATAGCTGAAAAACTAATCACGCCGCTCAGGGAAATGAGCGATCAACCGGATGAAATCGAGGTCGAATTTCATTTTCGATTTAACAGTCAGTCGGAGATGGTTTTATCTTCTTCTGATTCCGAATCCAATATCGGCGTTAAACTTTTCTGGAAGGGGAAAAAGACATAAGAGATCATACTCAGTATTTATTCGATACGGTTTCGGCCATTATTTTTCGCCTTGTAGAGAAGCTGGTCGGCCTGATCGATAAAGACATTGAGCTTATTTTGGTTTAATTGGCTGGTGCCGCCGCTGATCGTCAGTTTCATTCCGGGTTGTTTCCATTTTAGGTTTTGGATATTTCCCCTGATCTTTTCGGCGACGACCCTGCATTGTTCCAGATCGGTTCTGGGGAAGACGACCAAAAATTCCTCGCCCCCGTATCTGGCGGGGATGTCGTTTTCGCGGACCGTTTGACGGATGGTTTGAGCGACGATTTTCAGGACCTCGTCTCCGACCAGATGCCCATAATTGTCGTTGATCTGTTTGAAGAGATCGATATCCAGGATCAAAATGGACAAAGGCTGCTTAAAACGTAGGGCTTCAGCCATTTCCTCTGAAAGCCTGTCCATGATAAAGTGGCGGTTATAAATCTGGGTCAGCGAGTCGATAACCACGATTCTTTCGAGTTCCTGATTCTTCCTTTTAAGTTCTTCCAGAGCGAATTTAAGAGTCAGATGGGTTTTTACCCGGGCTTTCAGCTCAGTCAGATTAAAGGGTTTAATGATGTAGTCAACCGCGCCCACCTCAAAACCCTTTACAATATCCTCGATTTCGTTTCTGGCGGTCAGAAAGATAATCGGGATTCCCTCCATTTCATCCAGTTTTTTTAGCTTCCCGCAAACCTCGAAACCATCCATCTCGGTCATGGTGATATCCAGTAAGATCAGATCAGGAAGGACCCTTTGGGCGATTTGAAGAGCCTTCTCGCCGTTCATGGCGACGTTGATCTGAAATCCCTCATCCTTTAAGGCCGCGCCTAAAAGCTGAATGTTTTGCGGCGTGTCATCCACAATCAGCACCCTGGCGTTTGAAAGATCAATTTTCTGCATAGTTTCAACTCAATGAATGATTAAAAACTCCCATTTATCATTCTAACTTAATCAATGGAAACCGGCGATTCGTTTTATCAATTCCGGGTACTGTCCCAAGGTCCCGAGCAGGTTGTCAAAATCAAAGACCTGGGCTTGTGCGGTTATTTTTTCGGCCCAAACCACCAACCCGTTTATTTGATATTTTAAAGCAGTCTCCTTGATTTTTAAAGCAAAAGCTTCCATTTCATTGATGGAGGCGTTTCTGTTGGCTTCTTGCCAAAGACCGTAAAGTTCGCCCTCAAGCGAACCCCGCAGTTCGCTTTTCTGGGTGGTTGAAATCTTTGATAATTGTTCCTGGATGGTTTTAAGAAGGGTTTGGTAGGATTCATCCTGGTGGTCCTCCTTGGCCTCATTGGGCGTTTTATAGTTGAAATGCAGTTTTAACCTTGAAAATAACGATTCTTTGGACAAAGGTTTCGATAAAATGGCCTCGAAAAGCGGTTTTTCTTTTTCCAGGGGATTTTCAACCGGAGAAGCGGTGACCGCCAGGATAGGAATGGCGTTTAATTCTTCCACCCTGCGAATCAGTCTGGCAGTCTCGATGCCCGAGATGCCCTTCATCCTGATATCCATCAAGATCAATCCGGGTCTTGTCCTTTTAGCTTCTGCCAAAGCGGCTTTTCCATCAGAAGCCTCATAGAACGTTAAGGGCTGGCCGGAAAAAAAGCCCTTGACCAGCTCCCGGTTGGCGTTATTGTCATCGACGATCAGGACACTGTTGGGCTCAAAGACGACGGAACTTTCGTCAGATGTTTCCAAGCTGGCACTCTCTAGATTTGAACTCGCGATTTCAATATCCCTGAGGTTGATTTGGAAACAACTCCCCTGATCCGGCTGGCTTTTAATCTCAATGGTACCGTTCATCAATTCGACAAGCCGCTTGGTGATGCTAAGTCCCAGTCCGGTTCCTCCATAGGTCGCTACGTCCTGGCCGACTCTTTGAGTAAAGGGTTCAAAGATCTGCTTGAGCTGATCAGCTGGAATGCCGATGCCCGTGTCCTCGACCGAAATGATGAGATTCAAGGTGGCATCATCATTGTCCCTTTGATCCCGACTGACCCTGATGCGGACCGAGCCTTTTTGAGTAAATTTAATGGCATTGGCAATCAGATTGTTTAAAATCTGCCTCAGCTTTAAGCCATCAAATATCAAGGTCTCGGGAATATCAGGAGACATCTCGAAGGTAAGCTCCAGGTCCTGGGCAAAAAGCGAAGATGAAAAAACCTGTTCGATTTCATTAAAAAAAGGCCTTACGCTAACGGGGGCGGTTTGAAGCTCGAACTTGCCCGATTCGATCTTACTGAGATCGAGCGCGTCATTGATCAGGGACAAGAGGGTTCTGCCGCTGGAATTAATAAAAGAGAGATATTTTAGCTGGGTTTCATCGTTCAGTGAGTTTTTTAAGATATCGGTAAAACCTAAAATCGAGTTCATGGGTGTTCTGATTTCGTGGCTCATGTTAGCCAGAAATTCGCTTTTGGCGCGATTGGCTTTTTCAGCGGATTCCTTCGCGTCCATGACGGCCTGGGAAATCTCATCCCGCTTGACCGCGATCAAAATGACGAGCCATATCAGGAAAGCCAACAGCAGCCCTATAGCCATGGCGGTTAAAAAGGTGCTATGCAGGACATCCGAAAAGATACTTTCCTGCCTTTTAGCGGGGATGAAGGAAACCAGCTTTAAAAATTGGTTGAGTTGGTTTAAAACAATGGGACTCAGGTCATTTTTTAACAGGCCGGGGGAAATCCGGTAGGGATAAAGGCTCTGATGGATAATCCATCCCTCTTTTGTTTCGATCATGCCCTGGTCATTCATCATTATTTTCTCTTTAAGCTGGTTTAGCTCACTTAAAGAGGATCCTTTTTCTTGAAGGGCTTTTAAAAAGGGAGGGGTTGTCTTTTGATTGGAGTTATAAAGCGGTAATCCCTCCTGGTTTATCAGGATTAAATCGCCCAGGAAATAAGCGGCCTGTCTGTCAATCGCGCTTGTAATTCTTCGGGCTTGATAGCTGAACTGGACCACTCCGGCCGGTTTTTGGTCGCGGTCGAAAACCGGAAAGCTAAAAACCAACAAGTTCCCGAGGGGAACTTCCCCCTCTTTATGATTCATCAGTGGTTTCAGGGGCGATAAAAGGACTTCGCCTGATTTTAGGCTCATCGCGTCTTTAAATCCTGGATGTTCCCTGCGGTCTTTGAGCCTTGCGGTCTTACTTAGCTGAGGTTCGGGGGAATTGGTTGTCAGAATCTTAATAACCCCATCGGAATCGATAAAGCAGACCTGTTCATAGATATTTTTTCTTTTGATCTGGGTTAAAAAAAGATGCTCAAAAAAATGCCAATATTTGCCTTTGATGGTTTTTATGTCGTATTCTTCGAATTCATCGCTGATGATTTTAATATCCTGAAAGACTTCAAAAAAACCACTCTGGACAATATCATGAAGATTTTCCAGGACGAGCTTTTCTTTCATCAGGTTTAGCTTCTGTATCTCATCTTTTTGGTTTTTGTAGTAGATACTTGAGATAAGATAAACAAAAAATAATGTCGGAATTATGAAAAGCGCGAAAATAAAGACGACCTTTTTGGAGCCGATCGAGATCGGATCGGTCAAAAATAAAAACCGGCGATTGATTTTAATCTTAAAAAGCAAAAAATAAATCAGCGGAATGGAAACCAAACCAATGGCGATCGCGTGAATCAGGACGCGCAGGAAATAATTTTTAATAAAACTGTCGATTTCCGGTATCAATAACATAACGATCACTTCGGCTATGAAGATAGCCAAAGTGATCTTGATGATACTATATGTAATCGTCAGTCTTGAACTGGTTCGCGCTTTTTCCATTGTTTTGGTTAGTTGGTATTTAAGTCTTTTAACTGATTATTTTATGGAGAGATAGACTGGACTTCCATGCCTTTAAAATAAGAACCGTAATACGATCAAATCAGAGATCAGGTAATTTGTCATTGCGAAAGAACGGCAAATAGCCTACTGTTACAACTTCCATGATGACGTTTAAGAAAGCGCGACAAAATAGCCGATTGTCAGATTAGTTTTTAACAAGCTTCAAGAACCGTGCAAAATAAACAATATTATTAATCCCAAACGCAGAAAGGTAACTTGTCGGAAAAGAAAAGAAAGAAAGTAAAGGAAAATAAGAGGCAGCTTTTTTTTGAGAGTATCAAGGGGTACCTCATCGCCATAGTTGTATTGGTTTTGATGTCTGTCGCGACCTATTTGGGGATGAATTTCAAAAAAGGGCAAAACGCGAAGAAATTATCGGTCACCACAGAAGGAGAAACGATTCAGGACAATCAGGCTACCCCATACATTACGATCAGCGTTAATAACCGTCTTTATAAAAACTCCGCGGAATTCCAAAAGGTTTTTAATGGTTATCTGGAATTAGATCCCAGGGTCAAAAAAGGCAGTATAACCTTGATCTGGAAAATTAACGCGGCGGGAGAGGTCGGTGCGGTGGCGATCAAGTCGTCGGATTTTGACGCGATGTATTTAACTGACCGTCTAATCGAAAGCCTGCGTAAAGTTCGATTTCCCCCACCTCCCGGGAATAGCTCGGTTAAGGTCATCCACCAGTTTGACTTCGGCAAATAGGTAACCGTTCCCTTATTGGTTGATTCAAAACCATTAAGGGAATGCTCCATCAGTCAATCGATTTTCCATACCTACCACCAAGTCAAGCATCGGCAACATATCAGCAATATCATCTTTATTAAGCGAATTTAAACCCTTTACTTGACTTTTTTTATGACTATAGTAAATTAAGATTACAAAAAAGCAAACTGCTATCTGCCGAAATAAAAGGATGTTGATCAAATAGAATAGGCGGGCTTTTTTGAAGATGAATTAAAACTGATGTAATAAATAAACTTTAAACGATAAAGGCTCTATGAAAATGAGAAAAATATTACTCGGATTACTGGTCTTAAGTGTTTTTGCTTTGATGGGTTGTGCTGATGATGGAGAAGTTACAACTAATCCAGTTGTGGCTGTGGACCCTTTGATCGGTACATGGAAGTCTGCTTGCGAACCAGATGATGCCGCTGACCCTACGGGTGACCACACTATCGAGACTTATGTGTTTACGGCAAGTTCCCTCAGCGGGGTAATGAAGATGTATGGAGATACAACTTGTGACGCAGCCGCTCAAAACATGACGATGTATTTTGACGGTACATACACTGATGGAACTTCAGACACTTTTACTACTGGGGATAACTCAGGGGATACCTTCACTAACATTGATTTAACTATCACATCCGTAAAGGTGGAAGCTAATTCAGCCGGAGCTGTAACACAATTGAGTCAAGGATTTTGCGGTATCGTTGACTGGGTTGAGGATGTATCTCAAGATGTTTCCGCTATTATGGGTACGCCAGCTGGAGCCGCGTCCGGTTGTGATTTCATTCCGATTGATGTTCCGATGTTGAGTATCTACAGTTTGCAAACAAACAACACTATTTTATATCTTGGATTGGACTCTGCTGACCCTACGGTTGACAGAAGTACGGCCTTAGATCCAACTCCTTTAGTTAAACAATAAAGTTATTTTTTTCGGCCAGACCGTAGGACCTTCTGCAGTCTGGCCGACTGCTTCAATAAGTGGAAGCGGGTAGACGTGCCTTAGGAAATCTGGAAGTGTTAAGTTGACTGTTTTTTCGGTAAAATCAGGGTGAATTTCGCACCCGTTGCCGTATTTTCTACAAGGACGCTGCCATTGAAATTGTTTTCGATGATGGTTTTCGACATATAAAGTCCATTGCCCGTACCGCTCTTTTTTTCCTTTGTCGTAAAATAGGGATCAAAGATTCGCTCGATGATGTTTGTTTCAATCCCTCCCGCTTTGTCTTCGATCATCAATCTTACTTCATCTTGATTCTCAGAAACGGTCATTGAAATGGTTTTATCATCGGCTGGATAGTTCAAATAGGCCTCTCTGCTGTTGGCCAGAAAATTGATCAGGACTTGTTCAAACATATTCTGGCAACCGAACAATTTTAAGTTTTCGTCAAAGTTATTTGCGACAGTGACTCCACTAGCTTGCAGCTGAGATCCCATCAAATTTAATACATTATCAAAGACGGACTTTAAATGAAACAATGCTTTTTTTTGATCCGAATGATAAAAATCCATGAAATCGTCTATGGTCCGTGAGAGTTTCTGGGTTGTCTTTTCGACAAAAGAGGCCAATTCCGCGATTTTCTCCTGGCTCGTCTCTCCCATTGCGTTTTTCAGGGATAAGTCGATCATGGCGGTGCTGATGGCGTTCAGGGGTTGTCGCCATTGGTGGGCGATCATGCTTAGGAGTTCCCCCATTTGAGCGTTTCTAGATTGATGAAGGATCAATTGATCCTTTTCCCTGTTTTTCCCGACTTCCGCGATGATCCTGGACTCCAGGTTTTTGTTTAACAGCTCAAGTTTCCTGTAGCTGTTATTTAGTTTTTCTTCGAGTTCCTTACGCTGGGTGATATCTTCCTTGACCGCGATATAATGGCTAATATCCCCATTATCATCGAGAACCGGTGAAATGCTCGCGAATTCCCAGAAAAGCTCACCGTTTTTCTTACGGTTGTGGAATTCGCCTCTCCATTCCTTTTTGGCTGAAATCGTATCCCACATCTCTTTGTAGATTTCGGGTCCCTGAAGACCAGATTTTAAAACTTTCGGATTTTGTCCTATCGCTTCTTCGGAACTGAAGCCGGTGACTTCAGTGAACTTCGGATTCACATATTCGATATCGCCCTTGGTGTTGGTTATTACGACCGAGGCCGGGCTTTGTTCGACCGCTCTGGAAAGTTTTTTTAACTCCGCGATCCTTTTTTGCCTTAGGGAAACGTCCCTGATCATCACTAAAAGGTATATCTCATTATCAAGG
>JAOUME010000012.1 GCA_029881655.1 Deltaproteobacteria bacterium
AAAATAGGGATAATTATTTTTACTATTTTCGTGTTCATTGTTATTATAATTATGCGCTTATTGGTTATTCTTAGCCATGTTCGCCATAAACTCATCTGCCCAGGAACCTCCCAGAGCCTTTAAGAGAGAAACATAAATTTCAAGTTTTTCCCTTTGGGCCGTGATCTGGTTTCTTTGCGCCGTATAAAATTGTGACTGGATGGTGATGACCTGAAACCAATCAACGATCCCCTGCCGATAATCCTCCTTGATCAGTTTTAGGTTCAAACCGGAAACCTCTTTTTGTCTGGACAGGAGTTCAATTTTCTCATCCTTTTTATGAAGATCCCTCAAGGCCAGTTCGACCTCATTGATAGCCTGGATCAGGGTTGACCTGTAATTGATCAGCCTTTCCTGAACCAATTTCTCCCGGCGGACGACTTCGGCCTTTCTTCCTCCAGCGTCAAACAAGGGCAACGCCAAGTTCCCAATCAGGTTCCAAAGCATGTTGCCCGGATCGACAATGTCTGAAAGGCTTTCGCTGTGGTATCCGCTTGAAGCCGTAAGGCTGAGGCTCGGAAACCTTGCGGCGACAGCGACACCCACCCTGAAATCGGCGGACTTGACTCTGGCGATGGCTGAGCGAACGTCATGTCTTCGCTTTAAAAGCTCTGAGGGCAACCCAGCGTTGATTGGCGGAAGCTCTATGTCCAGCTTCGGTTTTTCGCGTAATTCAATCTCACCGGGCATCCGTCCCAGCAAAAACGTCAGGTTCAGTGCGGCCTGCTCAAAAGAACTCCCTGAATCCAGGAGTTGCGATCTTAATTGCAAAACCTGCCTTTGCGCCTGCAACACATCCGAAAACCTTGCCGTTCCCAGGCGGTACTTGCCGTTGATCAGACTCAAGCTTTCTTGCTCAGCCTCCAGGGTTTGACGCGACAACTCGATTTGCGAGTTCAATTCCAGCAGCCTTAACCAGGAAAAGACGATGTTTTTCGCGGTTTCCTGCAAAAGTGATTTGTGATCTTCTACGCTCGCCAGCAGATCCAACTCGACAGCGCTGAGCTCTGAGCTGTTTTTCGCGAACAGATCAATCTCATATGACGCGCTCATCGAAAGAGAGGCACTGTCGATGGTAGCCGAACCCAACGTACTGTTCCCGATGGTCTTGTTTTTTCCCTTTGAAACGCCCAGGTTTAAACTCGGAAATAATCTCGACCAGGCGATATCCTTTGAGGCTAAAGTCTGCCCGATCCTTTCTTTGGAAGCCAGGACCGCGTGATTATGCGATAAGCCTTCATCGACGATTTGGTTTAACTGCTCGCTTTTTAAGTGGAGCCACCACTTGCCGCTATCTTTAAAATCCCCGGTTTTTATGCTAAACTGGAGGGGAAACTTGCCGCTTTCGACCTCGGGGATCACGATAGGGGCATGAGGAGAACAACCACTCGTCAAAAGCAGTAACAGCCATAAGATTATGCAGTAAAAGACTGATTTGTATAACATATTAAACCTTACCTCTAATCTTCACTTGACCATTAGCATCCCAAACCCGGAGGGGCGATTATATCCGGTTAAACTGTTGGTTATTGGTGAACTCATCTATAATATTAGCCTATCAGTAAATTATTGCATTAACAAATTGTAACAAGGAAGGATTTTTTTAAACTAAAAGGGAAAAGAGCGAGTAATTGAAATATAAGATTCGAAATGTTTGAACGTGAATACTAAAGAGCCGTTTTGAATAGATCAAGCGCATTGATAAAGCGTCGCGTACCCGGAGCCTTGGCCTAAAGTCCTCGGTTTAGGTAGAATCGTTATACTTTCTCCCGCCGCTTATCAGGTGGTCAAGTTTACAGATTTTCGATTTCCAGGCCCACTTTATTGTTTGATCCCAAGATGACGATATAATTATGACCGTATTTTTTGGCGCATTTGGGGCAGAGCGGGTAATAAAACAACATTCCCTGCAGGGTGGTTCCCTTAGCCCGCAGATAGTCTTTCATCTGAGAAATAAACTTACCCATCTTGCTGTAGGGACCCTCAAAGACCTTGCTTTCGAAATTCCCTTTGATGCGGCTCATCTTCGCGCCAGGAATTATCTTGGTTACCTGAGTATAGACATCAGCTCCCCAAAGGCTGTCTTCAGCGGTTAGCACGACCTGTTCTTCGCCTTTCGCTCCGGCGGCTTCGATCTTTTCCATGTCTCTTTTCATCACCGCTCCGAAATTAAGGGGGATATGAAAAAAGCTTTTTACCCTGTCTTTCATAAAAAGTTTTCCTTCAAAATCGAGGGTGGTTTCATCCCAAGGAGCGGGTTCGAACTTGGGACAGCATGTGGTTTCTTGCTTCATCGTTTATCCTGTTTTGGGTATTGGACTGACTTTTTCATTATTTTACGATGTTTCAAACCGTCTTTGCAAACCTTTTTCTCTTTTTTAGCGATACTTTATCATTCATAAAATCATAATGACTTTGCAAAATTAAAAGCAAGCGGGTAGTCTTTAGATGTTTGAATTAAATAAACAGTTTGAGAGACTGTGTTAGATAAACGCTCCCCCGCTTTATCTAGGCCTCCGCCAAAGCCTGCCCCGCGGCGTGACCCGAGGCCCAGGCCCAATGGAGATTATAACTCCCCAATAATCCGGTGACATCCAACAGTTCCCCGATGAAATAAAGACCCTTGACGGCCTTTGCCTCCATAGTTTTGGAGGAAATATCCCGGCTGTCCACCCCGCCTTGGGTGACCTCGGCCTTTTTATAGCCCTCGGTTCCCTGTGGGATAAATGACCAGGCCTGAAATTGGTTTACGACCAAGTCCAACTCCTTTTGGGTGAGGTTTGGCAAGTCCTTCTCAGCTATGGCGACCTCCTTTTCCAGCCAGAACTTCACGAACCTTGAGGGCAAATGGAAACTAAGCAGACGGCTGAGCGATTTCGTTCCTCCTTTTTGACGGGCTTGCCCGATGAGTTCCGCCAGATTTTGATCTGGCAGAAAATTAAGGGTAACTTTCTGCCCTTCCGTCCAATAAAGGCTGGCTTTCAGGATCGCCGGGCCGGAGAATCCCAGATGCGTGAAAAGGAAGTCGTCCGCGATCACCCGATCCTTGATTTCAACCACCAATGGAAGCGAAAGCCCCGCGAGTTTATGATAGCCCCCATAAAGCAGAGGAACCAAAGCCGGAGCGGTCTTTATCCGGTTTAGCCCAAACTGAGCCGCCACCCGGTACCCGATATCGCTCGCGCCCAGCCCCTTAAACGAAAGCCCCCCCGTTGCCAGTACCAGATTATTAGCTTCAAAGCTCCATTCACCGGAAATCACCAAAAAGCGGTTCTCCTTCCTTATCACCTTCTGGGCCTCGAATTGAACCCTGATCTCGACCCCGACTTTATCGCACTCTTTCACCAGAACACCCAAAACCCTCTCCGCTCCCTCTTCGCAAAAGAGTTGGCCTAGTTTTTTCTCGTAAAAACGAACGCCATGAGATTCGATCAATTCGATGAAGGCCTGGGCCGGATAACGGGAAAGGGCGGATTTACAGAAATGGGGGTTTCGCGACCGGTAATCCTCGGGGCTGATGCTCAGGTTGGTGAAATTACAGTTGCCACCGCCTGAAGCGAGAATTTTTCTGCCCAATTGGGCGTTATGCTCTAAAAGCAAGACCCTTTTTCCGCCTTGAGCCGCGACGGCCGCGCACATAAGGCCGGAGGCACCGCCGCCAATAACGATTGCGTCATAAAGGGTCATGGTTTTTATTCTGATCAAGGTTCATGGAATCGATCTTAATTGGAAACCATCGCCACGCTTTCAGTCAAGGCTTGGGGTAAGAGGGGAGTGGAGATTGTTTTATTGGATTATGACCCCATAAATTTGATCCAGTCTTGTGATTTTAATTCGGTTCTTTGCGAAATTACTAATTATAGTTTTTATACTCATGATGTCACCTTAAATCCATTTTCTGTTTCAAGGTGATAAGCCTATATTAAATCATCATGTAGAGGAAGTCGAAGATAATTCATATAATTAGCTATTAAAATATGGTAGTTTTCAGGTTAAAGTTTACGCACAAGAAATTTCTTTTGAGAACTTTTTTATGTTTTTTATGATTCGTTTGGGATTAAAGTAGATATTTTTGATTAGGACAATAACATGGTGTTTAAATAATTTTTCTATAGGATTCCTTCCATAACGAAAGCTTTTTGAATGGAACCATTGTCAAAGTCGATAAGGTCACGAAAGCTCAGATAACCTTGCCTGTAACAGTTGCTAAATATGGTACGGTCGTCTTGAACAATGCGCTCTACCAGACCAATTATTCCACGCACCGCTTTGACGCGATTGACTTGACAACCTATGCGCAGACGACAGTCTATGGTACTTGCGGTCAGGTAGGGAATGTCGATGGGATCGGCGCGGCGGCTCGCTTTAGTAAGCCGGCGGATTTTGTGACCGATGGAACCGATTTATACCTTGCTGACAAAGGTAATGGGGCCATCAAAAAGATCACGGTTTCAACCGGCCAAGTCACCACTTTAATCAGTGGTTTAGGCTCAGGTCTCGCGAGAATGGCCATTGATAAAGACAATATCTACTTTACATCATGGCAAGCTGAGACCATCCGCAAGTATAATCTGTTGACCAATGTTCTCAGTACAATTGTTCTTTTTGGAACCTTTAACGGCTTAGTCGCCATCACAACCGACGGAACATCGTTATATGTTACCGACAGCAACAATTTGAGGGTGAAAGTAGTTAATTAATCCTCAGCAAAGTCTAAAATCGCGTATCAGCCGGAGCTATGCTTCGGTTGATACGAGGTTAAAGCTCTTCTATCCTTGCTCCAATCGTATTTACTCTGCCTGTTTTTTCCACTTTTCAGTCAGTATTGAGCGTCTTCACAAAATAAATCTGCCTATCCCGGTCAGCCGAAACATAGTCAGCGCGCGTATTTCGAAAAAACACCGCGTCAAGACGGACCAGCCGAAGGAAATATGGGGGGAACACAGCTATAAAAAGGGAAGAAGAATCGATTTATTAATGAGACTCTGTAGGTAGTAATTCGGGAGATAAAAGCTTAACCGGGTAAAAACAACGGCTAATCAAATCAGAAGACAGACTCGCCCTGATCGTTTTTTCCGGTATGGCCTTAAAGAGTTGAATTCGCGATCAACGCGCTAGATTTTTACGCAGGGACTTCTGCTCTTATAGTCGGTATTCGCGATTTTTAGGATCGCTTTATGGTGGCCGATTAAATCCTCGATGGTTTTTTCAGAGAACCCGATCGTAGAGCCGATAATCAACAAAACAATTTCTTCCTGTTCGTCAAAGTTAAAATCGGAAACAGCGACATGCAGGAGTATCAAAAACATCTTCATCACGGTCGAGTGATCGCTTTGCGCTAAGTTGGGCAAGGCCCCCAATTTTTGTTTATTTTTAACCCTTTCGAAGATATCCAGCGCCGTTTGTGAGTCTTCCAGTTTGATTTTCGCTAAAATCTGTTTAATAAACTCAAGCTCGGAATGAACCACCTTTCCATCCGCTAAAATAATATGCGCCACATACCACGCCATGGCCTCCTTCTCTTTGGGGCTTAAACTATCGAGATAATTTCCGTACATTCAACCTTCCCGTTTATCTGTTCGTCAATCGTAGTATTTTAGTTGAGTTAAAAAATATAATATATAACACTAAATCAGTCAACCTGAAGCAAGGGGAGCAACATGGCTTGAACCATCCCGCTTTGGATAAAATATCAAAAATTGAAGCTGATTTTAATAAGATACTTGATAGTGTTGGCTGCCTGGGATCGAAAAATATCAATTCATGCGGTTTGAGCCTCTATTAGAAATATTCCCACAGCTCAACGCCATGAATACCGTCATCTGCGCGGAAATAAAGTTTGCCTAGCGATCACGATCGATTAATCGTGCCTTTATTAATCACAAAATTGACAAAAATTCAATATATTATGACTTCTCGCTAGACAATCACCGCCTGATCCAAACCATTAACCCCGCATCCAAGTAAAACAATGAGGCTGTCTATCGGTAATTGAGATGAACAAATTCTTTCTGTTTGATTGCGCGATAAATGATCATCCTCCTATCTATGCCTATTTGCAGCTAACATCAGATCCGCTATTTAAAGCTCACAATCCCGGGAATTTGACAGCCCTTTCGTTTGCGGAGTTTTCTTCCGGATAAAAAATCAGACCTGATTTTAGGCGAGTATTTTCAATCGCAAGATTGCGACCTGAATAAGTCATACGTAAGCGAATGATATAAAGTACTTATGTTGAATTCGAATTAATTTTCATCAAAGATGATGAATAAATTCCGTGGGGATTGTATTTGCTTTGAATTTTATTTTACCCTATTTTAGGAGCCAAAGACAGCAGATGACCTTTCCGATAACAAATAAAATTTCTGGAAACCGGATTTCCCAATACAATCGTCAATTTACGTGAATCCACAGAGAAGCCAATTTTATCAATTCACCGCTATGAAGACGCATGCGATTTGAAATCACCATAGATAAATTCACTCCGCCAGGGATTGGACTTGGTTTCTTTGAGAACCGGGCCATTTTCGTCCCCGCTTCCGCTCCGGGAGACCGGCTTTTGGTGGAGTTAACCAAAGATAAAAAGGATCACGCCGAAGCGCGGATTTTAGAGATATTGGCGGCTGGAGAGGAAAGAATCGAAGCGTCTTGTCCTCACTACAGCCATTGCGGCGGTTGCGACCTGATGCATCTCAGCTACGAGCGACAATTAACTCTCAAGGCTCAACTCCTCAAGGAAACCCTTAAACATCATGGCATCGACTGGCAGGAAGCGGTCGTCCCCTCTCCATCAAACGAGTACTACCGTTACAAGGCCAGTTTAAAACTGGGTGTATCAGGGCCAGGCTTTAACCGCCGTCAATCAGAAGAGGTGGTGGACATTCCACATTGCAAAATCCTGGCAAAGCCCCTCATAGAGATACTCCCCAGAATCGCCAGTTTAAAACTGCCTGTGGGAGACCTCTCCCTGCTTGCCAGCCGCGAAACAAATCAGGTTGCGGGTATGATCCACATCGGCAAGAGACAACAATCCCTACCCGGCTTTCATTTCGCGGTTAAAGAAGACTACGGTCTCGGCTCGCTGGATCTTTGGGCGGCGAATTTCGCTCAGGCCAATCCCCTGATAACCGCTTTGATGTTGGGAGAGATCGGTGAGGCCAGTAAGTCCGGCGGCTTTGCCCTGGAGCTTTACGCCGGAAGCGGAACCCTAACCCTCGCGCTGGCAAAAGCGGTACCCAAGGTCCTGGCGTTGGAGGCCAATCCCAAGGCCGTCAAACTGCTCCAAAGTAATATGGAGACGCACGGACTGGAGAATGTCAGCGTCCGGGCCGAAATAGCCAAAAAGAGCAATATCCCCAGGAACGCGGATCTGATCCTCGTTGACCCTCCACGGGTTGGGATGGAACGGGTTTTAACTGACCGGATCATCAAGTCCCAGGCCGGCAAATTGATCTACATGAGTTGCAACCCCGCCTCCCAGGCGAGCGATCTGAAGTTGTTGATCGAAAAGGGGGGATTTCAGCTGAAGTGGCTAAAAGCTTATGACATGTATTGCCACTCTAGCCACCTGGAGACGCTGGCTCTGCTGGAGAGGTAGTCGAAACGGCCTGAATTAGGTAATGGCGGAACCCTTGGCGATATAGTTGATCTTCTCGCCCAACTCGATCAGCTCAAACAAAAGTTTCTCACCCAGGATTCGAGTCGCCTGAAGCTTGTCGTATTCCATTTTGAACATCAAGATTCCCATGGTGGACAGAATATCCTCGACGTTATCGTAGTCCTTAACCATCTCAGGCTTCCCCGGAATCTTCAAACTGAACTCTTCCTTTTCGCTGTTCTCGATATAAAAGACGAGTTCCTCACCCTCCATTCGGCAGCCAAAACCGAGCCCATTGCCGCTTGCCAATCTCAGGATACTCTCGACCTCATCCACAAAATACTCATCGCCGCTCATGATCTCCCAGGGTAAATTTGTTATTGATTTTAAGATGAATGATCCTAACCTGCCATTAAATCTCTCATTGTTTCAAGCAAAAAACAAGAGCTGATCGCATCCAGTTCAACGGCCTTTCTCCGCCATAGTTTGCCGATGCAATTTCAATGAAATCCCTTACTTCATCAGTGTGATGAGCCGGACTTTGATTTTGAAGCACTGCCACCACTCAATATCATCACCTCTCAAGTATAACGTAAACAACCAACTATTTAAGCTTTTCATAAAATTCCTTGACAGCTCACCCTAACACTGTTAGGGTTTATTCAGAACCATTCAAAAAAGGAGGTCATATGAAACCCGAACTATTTGTTGGAGCGTTCATCATGATGCTTACTTCCGGCTGCACATCAGCGTTGCTTCACTCCGAAGCGGACGTTGATTCTTTGATGGGGAGTCTGACCCGTGAGGAAAAAGTCCCTGGGATCCAGTACGTGGTGGTCACGAAAGATCGAACCATAAAATCCAAAGCCGCCGGATTTTCCGATATCAAACATCAAACGAGGATGAAACCCGATAGCCTGATGATGGCCTATTCGATGTCAAAGACGTTTACTGCGGTCGCGGCGCTTCAACTGGCCGAGCGGGGCATTCTCGATCTTGGCGGGTCCGTGAAAAACTATCTGCCCGATATCCCCTATCCTGATGAACTCAAAGTCCGTCACCTAATTTCACAAACATCAGGCATCCCCAACCCCATCCCGCTGAAATGGGTTCATACCCCTGATGAACATCTCCGCTACGACAGCGGGGCGGATTATCGACAGTTAATCGGAGATAACCGTGAACTGGATTTCACTCCAGGAGAGAAGTACGCCTATTCGAATCTTTCCTACTGGACTCTGGAGCGGCTGGTTGAAAAGATCACGGGCGTTGCTTTTCCTGAGTATATGAGAAATGAGGTTTTTTCGCCGCTGGGTCTTGATCCCAGGAAAGCCGGTTTTGAGTACTCGTCGGCTTCCACACCGGTAAAAGGCTATTTGGGGCGCTATAGTCTCATCAATTTATTGAAATGGACGGTTACGGACAGAAAACTCTGGGGTGAATATGAAAAAAACTGGCTTAACATCAAGCCGCATTATCTCAATTCTCCTGGAATGGGAGGGGTTTTGGTCTCGGCAGACTCCGTCGGTCTCTTTCTTAAGGATCTCCTTAAAGAAAAGCCAGTGTTGTTTAAAGAAGATGGTATGGGTAAAAAATGGCTGTTTGAGGTGCAGAAAAACAACTTGGGTGAAGACGTTCCCATGACACTTGGATGGCATGTCGGGAAATCGGAATCGGGAGAACGGTTCTTCTACAAGGAGGGCGGGGGAGCCGGGTTTCATTGTGAAATGCGGATTTATCCGGATGAAGGAATAGCGAGCGTCGTCATGGCCAATTCGACGGCCTTTAATGTTAAAAAATTCTTAAACCAGGCTGACCCGGTCTTTCTTATTAAAAAACTCAAGTAGGAGATAAGATGGGAACTCGTGATAAAATTCTCACTCAAGCCACAGCCCATCTTAAGGAAGTCGGCCTGGCGAGACTTTCTTTAAGACAAATCGCGGTCTCAGTCGGAATTAAGGCTCCCTCGATTTATGAGCATTTCAGATCAAAGGAGGAGATCATCGACGCCATCAGGGAGAACGCGGCTCAATCGCTCACCCTCCAGATGACGGAGGCGGCCCTGGCACGCGAAAGTCCGGAGGATTCCCTGATTCAGGCAGGAGTGGCTTACGTCCTTTACGCCATTACGGAGCAGGAGACTTTTCAGGTCTTCTTTCAGCTCATGCGGACCAAACGTAGGACACTTACAGAAAAGGTCTCCGAGGATTCCCCCTACAGCGTTATTTCCGGTCTTTTCGTTGAGTATTTTAAAGACCGTGGGAAAACGATTAGCCAAGAGAAAATCGAGGAATTATCTTATGGTTACTGGTCCCTGATCCATGGAGCGGCAGTATTGAGAACCACTTTTTTAAAAGGATTCAAGGCGGACTTCGAACAAGCGGACACAAATAATTTTCATCGATTTTTACTAGGCAGTCTGGAGGTGATATGAAAACGAACTTTTTTGAGACTTTGGGGAATATTCACTATTTTATCGGGACTGACTCTCCTTTTATTTTGGTATCTTTATGTGATTTTGCTGCCCTGCGGGGAGCTAAAGGACCGTTTGGCGATTCTCGTATTGGGCTGCGGGCTGTTCGGATCGGTGATACAACATATTGAGTGGCCTCAAAGATATTCAGTCTAATGGATGCAGACGGTGGTTGGTTCTATGGAAACTGAGGGTTGACATCAAATCACAGTGCTTAAACGTCCCAGCTTGGGATCAGACCTACTTTACAGTTTCATTCGCGTAAATCTACAATCCACTTAAAATGGCTGTTTACTTCAGGATTTGGCAAACTATGGGAATTACAAAAATCATCGGCTATTCAGCGGCAATTATCGCCACCGTCCTTTTGGGGTCCATTGGATTTTTCGTAAGAAATATATCGGCCAATGGATTCATCATCACTTTCGCGAGACTTTGCATCGGGTTGGTGTTTTTGATTATTTTTTTATTTTTTAAAAAAGAAATCCGGAACATCCTGTCAATTAAATTTTCGTTTTCGCTTTTATCGACAGGCTGTTTATTGGCGATGGCAATGCTCTGTTATATGAACGCGATCATCAGCACGACTCTAATCAACGCGGTCTTTTTGTTATACCTTGGACCTCTGATCGCCGTCGGTATAGCCGCAGTTTTTTTAAAGGAAAAATTCACTTTTCTTAACGGGGGACTGATTTGTCTCGCTTTTTTGGGATTTTTATTTCTTCTGGAATTCGACTTTTCTCTCAATGTCGATGAATTCAAAGGTTATCTATGGGGGATGGGCTCGGCTGTAAGTTACGCCCTATACATCGTTTTCAATCGCAAAATACCTGAGCAAATTCCAGCTTTGACTCGTTCTTTTTATCAGCTTTTGTTTGGCGCATTAACAATGTTACCCTTTCTCGATGACTCTCTTTTCAGTCTATCGACAAAAGATCTTTATTGGTTGACGGCCATGGGATTTTTTCAGGGATTTTTGGCTTTTCCTGCCTTGGTCTTGGCCGTAAAACACCTTAAGTCCATTGAGTACGGTACAATTTCATATAGCGAGACTTTGGTCGCGTCTTTAATCGGATGGGGGTTTTTCTCCGAAAGCCTGACGTTGTCGCAATTTTTCGGATGCGCGATCGTGTTTTCAGGTGGAATGATCCAGGTTTTAACGACCATCAAAAACGAATGATGTACAACCTGCCCTTTAAATCTCGATCAGGTTCTGGTCGGGGTCCCGGATATAAATGGAAAGGATCGGACCCTGAGCGTCTGAGCGCCGGATTTCGTTCACCACCATATGGGATAGCCAGGCCAGGATATTGATCCTTGACCTGAACTTTTTTTATCCATTTCCGGAAAGCAAACAGAACTTATTGATCAAGTCGTAGTATTCATCGGCCAAGGGGTTGGTGAAACCCGCGTAATGAGTCAGGATCAGCAGGATTGAATCGGCGCAGGTGGTTTTCCCTGCGATCAGATCCGCTAAAGTGGTGATCAAAAGAGCGTTTTTCGTGTTAATCGTATTCACATCCAACAGTTCCTGGACCGTTTTCTCGGTAATTTCCGTTTTTGAGGTGCCATCCGCAAGGCTGTAGTTGATGGTCAGTTTAAAGGTTTGTTGAGAAATATCACTGGAAATATCGGCGGAAGTATCCAGTATAAAAGATTCCAAAAAGAACTGCGAACTGTTATAAGAAAAATTGGTGGGCTGTACCGCCACCTGGGATACTTCTTCGGCTGCGCTTTTGGTATGGATTAAGCCAAAAGGATAATCCAACCGGAAATGAACGTTTTTCGCCGCTATATTGACCAAGGCTATAAACCTGGAGTTAAAGGCTCTTTTTGCGTCGTTGGGAGTGATGAGTGAAAAATAAGCTCCCTTTCCGATATCGGTCAACTCGTTCAAGAATGCCTCTTGGAAGTCAGCGCCGATGCCCAATCCCGAAAAGTAGATCCCTTCCATATTGTTGATGGAGATATTATTGGCGATGATCGTCGAGTTGGTCTCGCCCGTATTGGCATAGGCATCGGTCAGGATGATTACCCGGTTGGACTTGGCAACGTCGTAGTTTCTGTTGGCGACCTTATAGGCCATGGTGATCCCAGCGTCAATATTGGTTGCTCCGATCGTCGAGATGGGGTTGACGGCATCCAGGTATGTGGTATCGTTGGTGATATCCGCCGATGAATAGGTCCATCCCTCAAGCAGAACATCCGCTTCGGTGGAACCATCGGAAAACTGGACGATGCTGACCACATCGCCGTCTTTAAGGCTGTAATAATAAAGTTCTTTCATGGCATATTTCGCGAGATCGAGTCTGCTTTTAACCGTACTTTCAGGGTCCAGGTTGACATAGGCATAAGCATTACCCATCGATCCGGATACATCGAGCAGGAGAGTTATAACCACGTTTTGACGCTCTGCCTTGGTGATCGTGGGACTCGCGATATAAGTACCCAGTTCGTAGATGGAAGTTTCTTTGTCTTGATCAAGATGAACCCATATCCCCATATGCGTATCGAATAATCCCAGGTTTTCAGTGATGCTCCCGTCGAGCTCCTCAAAATTTAAAAACTCGTACGCCCGCCCCAGGGAACTATCGGGAATCTGATTGTGATTCAGATTATACTTGGCGAGTTCGGCGCCCGCGGTGCTAGCGGAATCGTCATAGGAGAAATAAAAAAAGTGATCGTTGGTCGCGTCGGTTGGATTGTCCTTATCCGCACCAGCCATAGCCTCAGGTACATTGTAGGGCCCGGCAGCCGTTACTGGTGAAGAGTCTTCATATTTCGTGTTACAGCTTATCGCGAATAAAAGGATAATTGATAATACAAACGAGAAAAAGATTCTTTCGGGGGTTACACGTCTCATTTTTCCTCCTGTTTCTGATTCGTTATGATGAATATTTTATGAGAGAAATTTAAACTTTTACCCTAATTAAAATTAACCCATTTTCTTTAACCATGATTCCTGTTGTCTAAAAATATTAAAGCATAGTTTTAAACAAAAATCTTCTTTATTTTTGTAATTAAGGCATCTTAACGTTTGCAAATTGTGAACAGTAATTAATTTTTCTATCAATTTATCATTGCATAATATCATTAATCATAGGATACTAAATTAGTTTTAGAACTTTTGATTGTCATTTGTTATATATTAATAACGTGTTTAATTGTGAACAGTTCATGAAGGATTTGACAAATAAAGACTTGAATACGCCCAGAGAAGGCCAACAGCGATTTTTCGCGTGATTTGAGTTAAGAAACCGAAATTATAACCTGGCATTTTTTTGTGAAACTATTAAAAGAAATCAATTTACTGGAAGATCTTGGAATCAATATTTTTGAATATTATGATTACCGTAGTTTACTTGATGATATTTTTCAGGCCTTGCGGAGCCGTGACGGGAAATATTCTTTCCGGTTCTTCGCCAAACTCCTCCGATTGAAATCCCCAGGTTATATTCAGAGTATTTTGAATGGAAAGAGGAACTTGTCGGAAACGGTCTTGGGGAGAATCATCGAGAATTTCGGCTTTAGTACGGACGAGCGGGAATACCTGGAGATTTTGGTTCGGATAAAAAAAACCAGCTTTACTAATCCTTTTTACCCGGTGTATAAATCGAGGCTACAGGAAATCCGCGCCAAAAAATTGAAATTAAAATTGGTTAAACTGGCCCAATATGAATGCGTCTCCTCATGGGTGCATTGGGTCATCAGGGAAATGTTTCTCCTGAAAGGAGCATACTTGAACATTCAGTGGATCAAAAAAAGTTTAAAACATTCACTGGCTTTAAATACAAGGCAAATCCAACAGTGTTTGGATGATTTACGAGAAGCCAAACTAATCGAAATCGAAGGTGAAAAGGTCACGGTTCCTGATCCCGTATTGAGTCTGGATCCAAAAAGTCTTCCGGCTCTGCTAACACATTATCATTCCGAAGCGATTTTAAGGTCGGTTGAGAGCTTGTCACTGGACGAGGAAAACAGAGAATTTGGATCGGTCATCGTCGCCACCACCAAAGAGAAGTTCAAACGCTTTAAGGAAAAACTCCAAAAGGACAGGAGCGAGGCCCTTCAGTTATTATCTGTTAAACCCGGAGAAGCCGAAATGATCGTATCACACAGTTTTCAGTTTTTCCCGGTCGCCGAATTGGAGTGTGAAACTAAGGATACAACCCGATGAAAACCATAACGGATTTCCTTAAGAAAAACATCATTCTTGTTTTAATTCTTACCATATTGGGTTGCGGGGTGGAGTTCCCAAATCCAAGTAAGAAGAATAGCCCCGATCCTGCTCCATACTCACCAACTACCGATTCCGGCGGTTTTGTTACCCGTATAATCAATGGCTATACGAGTGAATCCGGAGCGACCGCGAGGTTTACCGTCAAACTTAATAAATATCCCTCCGCCGAAGTCACCATTGCGATTTCCAGCGGTGATATTACAGAAGGCAGCGTCAGTCCACTTGATATGACCTTTACCCCTTTCAATTGGGATATCGAACAGGAAGTAACCGTAACCGGGGTGGATGACGATATTCTGGATGGGGATATACAATATAGCGTGATTATAGGTCCGGCGGTTTCAATCGACCCCGAATTTGACGGGGTTGACCCCAATGATCTTTGGATAACCAACCTGGATAATGAAACTCAATAATATATTAGCCAACCAGACGATTGATGTTTTATAACTGGTAAGCAATCTCGATCAGGTTCTGGTCGGGGTCCCGGATATAAATGGAAAGGATCGGACCCTGAGCGTCTGAGCGCCGGATTTCGTTCACCACCATATGGGATGCCCAGGCTTTCCAGATGTTTCTTTACTTGGGATAGCGGCCAATCGGTTAGAAAGCAAAGGTCCGCGCTTCCGGCCGTAGGCGATTAAGCCTTTGGCTTAAACTCTTTTCCCAACTCGTGCGGGTTGATTTTCTGATTGCCGAATTTAAGAGCCAGCCGTCCTTCGCCGAAGCTTTCTGGCTCCATGCGGAGGACTCTTCGATAGAAATCCAGCGTTTTGTTTAGGTCTTTGACCGTTAGAACCAAGTGGTCCATCTGTTTGATCATGCGGTTTTCCGGCTGAAGGATTTAGCGGTAATCTATAGAGGGGATCATGGCCTGTCAATAAGAGCGGGGCATTTCCCGGCCCTCTCGTCAAACGAATTCACCCGGTTTATGTTGAACTCTGTTTTCGATTGAAATTACTAATATATTATGATAAATTGCTGATCATAAATAAGCGGTGCGCCTTGACTCCTGGCAGACTGCCGCATATTAAACATTAAAATAACGCGTATGATAAAAAAACTTCTTTTGACGATATTGACCTTAAGTACGCTCACTGGTGTTTCAATCGCCGAGGAATGGGGCAATACTCATCTTTCATACATACGGGAGGTCTACAATACGATCAGCATCCGTGATTTTCAATTGGGTGGCAAAGAGTCCATCCGCGACCACGATGGCCACGGAGTTTCTTTGGGATATCTGCTGCTCAACAAGGGTGTCCAAATGATCTCCCTTGACGCGGGAACCTCTCATACCAGATATAACGGCACGGTTCATGGAGGAGCCAATTTTTCTTTTCAACCCCAGACCGGCTCGGGTTTCGAAAGCTTATCCGGTAGCAGTAATATCACCTATGAATTCGACCTGGATTTTGTAAACCCGTTTATTTCGCTTAACTATACCAATTGGCACATAACCCGTATCAGCATTGAATCCAGGCTGTTTTTACCCTCGACTTATGGCGTCGGTGTGGTTTACCAAAAAGCCCAGGGTAGCGTTTTGATCAAGAGTGAAAGTGGGGTTAAGATCGCCGAAGCGGAATATGAATCCGGATTGCGCCGGTTTTTCCAATTCGGTTGGGGTTTTAATTACGAATTCGGTTTTTTTTCGATTATGTTTCGCAATATGCTGCTTCCGACGCTCAAGGTCCTCAACTGTAACGAAACCGCTGTGGGAAAAACCGCCTGCGAGCGTATCTACGCCGCGACTGGCAACAGGAACCAATCTCAAATTATTACTGGAGGTGTCCTTACAACAGGAATCCTCTTTTAAAGTTTTTTGAATTATCATCAGGAGAATAATGATGCGGAAAACCGGACTGGCGACATTAGCCTTTATGCTCTTTTTGTTTATTTCAGGCTTGATCCCCGGAAATGCCTTCGGATTGAGCGATGATCATTTCGCCAGAATTTATTATTTATATGAGGTGAACAACCAAATCCCCCTATCAGAGTTCGAGCTTGGCAGCGCCGAGAGCATTAGAGACCGTGACGGTAACGGCGCGGGGTTAAGCCTCGTGTTGAAAAAAGGCAATAATCTGGTTTTGGAGTTCGATATGGGCTACAGCAGAACCGTCTATATGGGAGCCGTGGAAGACGGGGTCAACATCACGTTTCTGCCTCAGACCGGCAGTGGATTCGAGACGATATCCTCCAGCAAGAACGTCGTCTACAATTTCGATGTCGCCTTCGAGAATCCCTATGTCGGTCTCAACCTGACCTTTCACGAGATGATGCGGGTAGGAGGCGGAAGGGTCTATCAATCCTCGAAAGGACAGGTCTCGATCACAGCTCAGGATATCGAGATTATCAACGCGACTTTCGATGCCCGAACCCAGCTTTATTTTCAGATCGGCTTTAACATCGATGTCGGCGCTTATTTCTTCACTGGCTTCCTGCGCTCTATGGAAGCGCCTCAAGTCAAGATCCAAAGCTGTAACGAACTGGCGGTCGGCGCGCTTAACTGCTCTAGAATCAAAGGGGTTATCGAGAACCGTAACTTAAAATCCAATAAATTGACAGGGGGAGTGTTGCAGTTTGGTCTGCGGTTTTAATCAATTATAACCTGGATAGGCCATCGCTAACGCTGGGTTGAATTATCTCAAAGGAATAAATTATGAAAGCATCTGTTTATATAGCCCTCAGCCTGGACGGTTACATCGCCCGAACTGACGGCGGCCTCGACTGGCTTCCGGGGGCGGATGGCGCGGAACTGAGTGGAGATGAGGATTTCGGCTACCATCAGTTCATGGACACGGTGGATCATCTGGTCATGGGACGCGTCAGCTTCGAGATGGTCTGGTCCTTTGGCAAGTGGCCCTATGAAAAACCGGCGACGATTCTCAGCCACAGCCTGAAAACCCTACCTCCTGAGCTTCCAGATTCGGTAGAACTGAGAAACTCGAGCCCGGTTGATTTAATCGAGGAACTAAAGGGGCGGGGACGAAAAAAACTTTATGTCGATGGCGGCAAAACAATTCAGGGTTTTCTCTCAGACGGGATGATCGATGAGTTGATCCTGACCTGGGTTCCGGTATTGATCGGTGAAGGCATCCCGCTTTTCGGACCCACAGGCCGTGACCTCGAACTTAAGCTTCTGGAGTCCCGATCCTATCCCAACGGCTTTGTGCAGAGCCGCTACGAGGTTCTTTAAAATTGCCCCGCCCGCACCAACAAGACCCGCTAAGCAAACTTGATTTAACGCGCCGAGGTTTCGTTAAAAGGTCAACAGGACGCTGAACTTCTCGAAATGAAGAAAATACCCCCCTTCACCGCATTTTGGTATAAAAGGTGATAGTTTCAATAGATTGAGAATATAAAATAATCGACTGATTTTATATTTCAGATAAAGTCAGCAAGAATGCTAAAGGAGCGGTATGGGAAACTTGAGTGACGGCTCGCTTGTTTACAGAAATGTCTTTATTAGAGATGCTTTTTCTTAAAATAAAGGCGATGTGATCTAAAACAACAGATGGAAATTATACATAATCAAGTCTTAATCCACTTTTTTAAAGGAGCGGCTATGTTGAACCGGAAACTGATTGTTATTTCATTTATTATTTTAATGTTAAGCTCGATCAATCTCTTTGCGGGGGATTTCGAAGCGGGAATTGGTGTTTGTAGTTATCCTGATGCCAGGGGGCAGTTCAACGATGATTATGACCTCAATACAGGAACCAAAAGTATTCTGAATTGCGGGCAACTCAGGTTGAAATATGTATTTGACTTTGGACTGTCTTTGTCGCGCGAAAGTATAGCTGTTGTTAAATCACTTTTGACAAAAACCGTTTATCTGACCAACGCCAACGGTGATTATTATCCTGATAGGTTCACCTATGGCGCTGGGTCTTCAATGGTAGGATGGTCATTCGGTGATAATCCCAGGTTTAGTATTGATTATGGTTTCCCGGAAAAAAGTATGGTAACATTAACGCTTAAAAAAAAGGGCTTTTTCTCATACACGAATGAAGCGATTGAGCTGATTGAGCTGATTGATAAACCATTTACTACCCAAATTTTCGGTGTTTCAGCCAACATCGGTGGCGCAGAGCATGGTTTGGTTATTTCATTGAGATATCTTGATATGAAAACCGATAACCTTTTAGGTACGGGCAAAGGGATTGATCTTTCCGGACTCTACCCTATCATTATATACCGTTATCGGTGGGAATAGTTTAAAGTAAAGTCGATGACCATTTGTACAACTTTTAGCGACGAAAACCTAAATGATTATTAGAGTTTTTCAGACTCGTGACGCCACGGCCGTAGACGCGCTCGCTCTTAAAGCCTTCGAGCAATACTCGGCTCATTACAAACCCTGGGAGGAATTCCGCGGAAAAATCGGCCATATGTCGATGATGCCCATTGAGATTATTCTGGCCGAAAAAGTCGGCAAAATCGCCGGAGCGGTGGGTTTCGTAGCTCCGGGGAAGGTTGTAGATTCCCACTTTGATCCCCAGTGGGCCGTTATCCGCATGCTGGTGGTCGATCCGGTATTTAGGGGGCAGGGTCTTGGCCGCAAACTGACCGAGGCTTGCCTTGAGAGAGCCAAATCGCTCGGCTGCCGTACAATAGGACTGCATACCAGCCCGATAATGGAAGTGGCATTAAGCCTTTATCTGAGGATGGGATTTATCAAGCGGAGCGATATCGCCGATATCTACGGCGTACCTTACGGTATCTACACGCTGGAGTTGGAATGAGAAACCAGGCTGTTAACCGATTTGTGGCCGGTAAGCACCGCCACCAGTTTAGGCCTTAAGTCAAGTTCCTTCGGATAACAGATGCCATTACTCCGTTTAAAATAAACCAGATTTCTTCCCTTTATCCCGCACTAATAAACTCCACACCCCTTGAAAAAGGACTTTTCAAAAATCGCTTCGATGGATAATATACCAATAACCATTTAACTCAATAATAACCAACGCGATTTTATAAGACAGGACAAGATGAAATTCAAAGAAGTGATCAATGTCGAAGCGAGAACCGAGCCCCTAGTTGACAGTATGGATCATAATTTAAGGTGTTCCCTGTGGGACATCCTGATGGTGATGATATTCGAGCGGTATTTTCACGCCAAAAAGGAGAACCAGGAGACATTGCCCGCCTGGGAGACATTTTTCGATCAGATCTACCAGGACTTTCTGAAGCTACCGCTGGATGACAGGCCGCCGGATTACAACGACATGAAGCTGGATATCCAGAAATGGTTTTATAAGAACGATCACGAGTTCACCTACGCCTTTTTACAGTTCATGTCCGAAGCATACCAGCCCATCGGCGATAAATTCACCTTTCAGAAACACTGCAACTTTGTTCTGGAAAGAGAATTTGCCGACCGCCGCTTTATCGATGGTGAAATCATGAAGATCAAAGTCCAGCGGCGATCATGAGATTTGGGCTGTAACCGCTGGTTAACAGGGCTTTTTCATGAAGCGTAACCCCTTTTGAACTCCCCGCCTGATCAGGATCACCGCTCAGGCTTTCCCAACGAGTCCGTGAAAAAGACGAGGATGACGATAATCTTCACTGCTATTTATTATCCATCACTTATCGCTAACTCAATTGAGCTACCCGTTATATCGGATTACCCTGTCGGTTGATCCGCCACGCCGCGGGATTTGGCCGAGAAATTAAGTAACAGTGCCACTCCACCGAACAGGACTGTGCGAAACGTCATGGCGTAGACGGTTCGCATTTCAAAAAGCCCCCCACTTTGAACATGGTAGATGAGATAGGCATCGGCAGCCAAAAACGCGACAAATAGAAGCGTCATTAACCTCTGACCGTATCTTTCCTCGCGCCAGACAGCTATAGCGCCGACCAAATAAAGGGGAACAGCCAGAACATTGAACCAAACGATGAACGGCACAATGTTTCCAGCCGCGATCCGGGCATCCTCAATAAACAGGACGGAACCTCCCGATTTCAGACTTAACAGACCAAAGACAAAAATAAAAACGGCGACAGCTTTCATAAGATTAAATCTTTTTCGATTTCGCATGGATTTCCCTTGAGTGTATGATTGTTTTAAATAAATATAATTTACTGGAGTGAACCATCCAGAATGCGCACCTGAGCGACGATTTTTCCGAGAACGGTTTTCAGCAAACGGATTTCATCTTTTGAAAGATCCTGGATAATTTTCTGATATTCTAAAAAAACATGAGGCATGATCCGTCCCATCATCTCAATCGCAGTCGGTGTCATCTCCAAGAGGTGTTTACGGCGATCATTGACATCGGAAACCCGTATGACATAGTCCCTTTTCATCAAGCTATCGATCATGCGGGTAATGTTGGCCTTGGACTTCTGGGTTACCTCCACCAGATCCTGCTGACAAACACCGCTGTGACTCCATAACCAGTTCAGCACAAGCCACTGCTCGGGCGTCAAATCCACGCCAAGCGAACGAATAAACTTTAGCATATGGCCCCGGATCACCCATGAGGCGTTGTTGATCAGAAAACCGACTCTGTCTTGAACCGGCGGTGTTATTTGATTTGAAGGCATAAACGATCTCCATAAAATGTTCAACGAACTATATTAGTATATCCATTAATAGTTAGTAATGCAACTTATTAAGCTGCCCACTCTCAGTTGTTTGATTATTTATCTGATATTATGCTTAATGTGATTATATTTTGTAGCGAATGAGAGTCAATAGCTGATGAAAACGTGGAAAATAATCAGCAGGCTGAATGACGGCTATGCGAAACCTGCCTGAGCTGAAAACAAGAATCAACCATTTCTCACTACCATTTTATCATCAACGATCCAGGTTCAACCTCTCTCAGCCAGACTGAAAGTTATATATATTCATCACAATAAGCTCTGCCCATAAATTATATTGAAATTAATATAACTGTCACACAAAAAATCCGACTAGGAAACAGATCAAATATTAGGAGATATAATTGAATATGAGAGACGAGAAAGCAAAGCAGACTAAAGACAAAATATTGGAATCCGCGCTTAAGATCATGGCGAGACCAACACCATGGATATGGATAAGAACCGGCCCTATTACGCGGTTTTATTCCGCTTTATTGGAAACTCTATCCAGAACCTTGAGTTTCAGGAAAAATTAAGGGACATGGTCTAATTTTCTGTGATGTTATGGAGAAATCTATTTTTGCGGCATCTTACTTCAGTGGTATGTTTAATCCCTTCTCCATTACCTATAAAAGCCTCCTGAATATACCGGTGAAGTCCCCTTCAGATTTTGATTCAGTTGAATTTTTAAAACCAATTCTCCCCTCGGTGAACGGCGTCGGCTTGGCAGACGCAAACGCGAAACTTTATGGGGAGTTTGCCAGCGCTGGACCCACCCTGAACCTGAAACCCGAAACGATGGAGGAACTGAAGTCTTGTCCGGCTCCGCCTTCCAGATCAAAGATCGACCGAGTCATGCGCCAGGAGACAAAATACTCTCTGGGCTTTATAAAACCTTTTAAGTCATTTCCCTTTGCGTCTCCTCAGGCCTTTGGAACTTCAGGTGCCGGAGGCTCCTTTGGCTTCGCCGAACCGATCCACAAGCTCGGCTACGCCTACACCCCCCACAGGCTTGGCGTTAAACCCTGGAACGACCCAAGGGATGAAGCATTAAGAACCGCGGTGTTTTTATGTTTATCCAAATTGATCTGACCAACTTCATCTTGATTGTTTCCAGGCTCTTTCATCTATAGCCAAAATCATAAATAATATTGGAATGAATTATTTTATGGAGATCGTTTACATTCAAGCAGATTTTTGGCTTGACTTTAATTTTTAATATGTTTAAATTATTTTAATCTAATTAAATTTTTATAACCACATTAAACAAGGTAGCCATGATAAATAATATCAGTGATAATATATGGATCATACCCTATCAAACCAAAAGTATGGGAGTATTATTTAAGAATAAATCAACCGTCATTAGAATCAACGGTGAACTGTTGATCATATCCCCTGGGCCATGGGACGAATATCTCAAGACCGAATTGGAAAAGCTGGGAGCTCTCCGTTGGATATTCGCGCCCAACAGTTTTCACCACCTGCATTATCGCTCCTGGCTGCGAGCTAGTCCTGAGCTAGAGGCATGGGGAACAAAAGCTTTGGCTAAGAAACGACCGGAGATTAAGTTTAATCATATTTGGGATGGAGAACAACCATTTGAGCCGGAGGTCCAACTTTTCGGATTAATGGGCATTCCCAAGATCGATGAGATTCTTTTTTACCACAAGTCGAGCGGGAGTTTGATCGTGACGGATTTAATCTTCAATGAACTTAACCTAACCGGGCCGATGAACTGGTTTTTTTACAGCCTTTTTGGAATCTGGAAACGCACCGCTACGAGCCGTTTGTTTAAGATGTGTGTTTCCGACAAAAAAGCCTTCAAGACAAGTCTGGAATCAATTTTTGATCTTAATATCGAACAAGTGATATTAAATCACGGTAATACATTGGATAATAAAACTGATTTAGTTCAAACTCTAACATGGATATAAGCCCAAAAGATAGAAAAGAGATCAGACAAATGGCTAAGCGTCGAGCTATTATCAAAGCGGCTCGAAAGATACTCGCTGATCCTAAACAAGAATTTAACGCGGCGGCTATCGCACGCGAATTGGGATGGAATTTGCCTGGGATATATTATTATTTCGAAAATATCCAGGCAATCAAGGAAGCGCTGATTGTGGATTTAATCGACCTGAGCGTTAAGATTACCCTTGACGCGGGTAAAAGAGGCGCGACAGCCACGGAGAGCTTGTTACTCGCATTTGAAGCAAGGGTGCGTTATTATATGGACAACCCAAACGAATTCGATCTTACCTGGTCCACTTTCGGCACTTCAAATACTAGTCAGGAGTTTCTCGAAGCGCATTTGTATCCACCTATCCAGCAAATGACTCTTTGGTTTGTGAAGCGGCTTGAAATAGACAAAACGAAAGGACTGATACATAAAGATGTGCCAAGTCGAAAACTAATGAGTCTGATGACTTTCATGGCTCAAGGGATGGTCGCCAACTATCTGACTTTACAGAGAGCAAAAGGATCCATGTATTTCCCGCTTGATGAAATGATTCAAGAAGGCAAGCGAATCCTGCAGGCTGCTTTGAAAACCTGATGCTGGCCTTATAGCTTTAATTTATAGCGATGTGAGAAATGAACGATCCGAGGCTGTTATAATACAGACTATTTCCATCGGTAACCAAAGTGGAGTTGAAAACCGTTAAGATCAACGACCGGCTCTTTATCCGTAGTAAGGTCCTTGGAGGAATCCGTTCTTAACTTGACGAACCACCCAGATTTGCCTTCAATTCCGATCACTCCACCTGCTCCAGATTTCATGCCGATCGCGTATATTGAGGCATCCTCCCTCAAAAAGACAACCGAATACTGGGTTAAGTGCAATCCGACAAAAAAAGAATCAAACCATAAATTCGTTTCAAAACCCAGCGAATCGATTTTAGCCAACTTTATTTCAGGAATACTGGCGTAGGTTATCGAGGTTAATCCAAATTCACTTCCAGTGATACCCAGAGAAAAGGATTTCCCTAAAGCCCATTGGTAATCAAGTCCAAATGGAGGAATGCTGTTACCTTTATATTCCTCGTCAGTCAGCTTATCTTTTGACAGTGAAGTGGTCGCGTATGCCGCCGAAATACCGAATCCCTTAGGGGCATCGGCCATCGCCTCGCCCGCGCCAAATAAAACGATCACGCTACAAATCAGAAATAACAGCCCTTTTTTTTTCATCGCCCGGTTCACAAAAGATTGAAAAATGATGAAATCGACTTTACCATTATTATTTCATCAATATTCGCTCAATTCAAGCAAATTATTTTATCTAAACTTTGCGGCTTAGTCGCTCTACGACCCGCGGCACTGCGTAATTTTCGCCCGACAGCATTAATTTTATTAAGCCGCCATCCCTATTTAATCAAAAAAATGCCATTATTATGTCCTTTTTTTGTCCTTCACTGCTGGCTTTTCATTATATACTTTATTATAATAAAGATAATAAAAGTACGTATCAATTTAATTAAAAATGATGTCTTTTAATTCGGAGGAAAAGCAAGGGAGCAGAATAAAACCCAACAACTTCGATGCCGGTTATGAGATTTTGTGATTAAATAAACTTTTTCCACGGAGGAAAAATGGATTTTACAAAGCAAATTGATCGACTAAATTGGATTAAGCAAAGGTTTAAACTTAAAAACCAGGAACTGGCTCAGCTTGCGGCGGTTCACCCCTCACAGGTGTCGAATTGGTTAAAGCCATCTGATCATCGGGATTATCAAGACATTTGCAAAATCAGGGCAGTGGCCATTTCGTTAGGCACTGAGAAAGATTTAAAACGCGAGAACCTCCACAAAAGAATTAATTGGAGGTGGATTGCCGGTTGGGACAGCAATCATAAAAGGAAAAGGGGCGAGGTCGATCATGAGTTGGTCAACGAGACAAACATATGGGACCCGACTCTTTTAGATCCGGGCATTTTAGAGGAAACGATTTCCTTTATCTACAAATTGAAATTAAAAAAAGGGATTCATAATATCGAACCTCATATAATTTCAAAGGAAATCATTCAGATTTACCGTGAAGTGATTTCGGAGAAGATTAATTTTGCCTCTCTGGAAAAAATCATGAATATCGGTTATAATCTTCCGAATTGAGCTGTTATTGATTTCTGAAATCCAACATGATCCGAACGAAGTTTTCGGCCCATGTTGGAAAGGCTCTGGCGTGTAAATGAAAATAGGTGCCGATGGTGTTGTTGACGACGACACCATCTGAAACGCCATCGATCCCAAAGCCCCGCTCGACCTTAAAAGCGAATTTTAAAGAAGCGTCGAGGTTGACAAGCCGTGAATAATGAAATTCGTGCCCTTTGACCGGGGAAGAAAGTTTTAACCAGCCCGCTTCCCGGGTAGCGCTTATTTCAGAGTAGCCATACCCAAAGGGCTTTTCCTGAAATTCGGTATCGGCTAAAACCGCGCCGACCATCTTTCGAGTTACGCCATTTCTCGTGATCGATCGGCTCAGATACATCAAGCCTCCGCACTCGGCATAAACCGGCAGACCAGCCGCGATTTTTTCTCTTAGATCCGTTTTTAAGGCTTCGTTGCTTTCCAATTCCAAAAGGAAGGATTCGGGGAACCCACCCCCGATATAAATGCCGTTGGCCTTGGGAACTTTTTTGTCTTTCAGGGGGCTAAAATAAACCACCTTGGCACCGGCTCTTTTTAATGCCTCGATATTTTCGGGGTAGTAAAAACAAAAAGCCTTATCCATGGCGATGGCGACGACGACCTGTTCATTAATAGTTTGTGACACTTCCGGAGACTCAAATTCGATTGATTCGGCTTGCTTGGCAATGCTCAAAACCTGATCGAGATTGACATGCCCTTGAACCAAACTGGCCAAATGATGAACCACTTTTTCTGGTTCAGAAACTTCCCTGGAGGTAATAAGGCCCAAGTGCCTTTCCTCGATTATTGTTTCATGGTTTACAGGCAAAACACCCAAGACCGGTATTCCGCAATAATGCTCGATAACCCCGATCTGTTTCGCTTCTTGTCTCGTGCTTCTGATTTTGTTTAGGACAACCCCCCTAATCTTGATGTTTTCATCCATCTTCATCTGTCCCAACACCAAGGCCCCTACGGAGCGGTTCATTCCACTGCCGTCCACGATCAATACCACAGGGATTCCCAAAGTCCTCCCGACTGACGCGCTGCTGTCTTTACCCAAAAGATCCATGCCGTCATGAAGACCATGATTCCCCTCCACGACCGCCAAATCAGCCACAGCCGTATTTTCGCCATAGCTTTTCAAACAGTTGTTCACGCCAAACAGATACGGGTCCAGGTTAAAGCTCTTTCTGCCCGTAGCCAATTCGTGCCACATCGGGTCGATATAGTCAGGTCCCTTCTTAAACATCTGCACTTCATACCCCTTTAAAACGAAAGCGCGAGCGAGTCCCAGCGATAAAAGAGTTTTGCCTGAACTTTTATGCGGCGCTGATATCATTAAGCCAGGGACGGTTATCTTCTGCATGGTTGGACGTTTATTCGGTTTTAAATTCTAATATTTTAATATAAAGTCTCATTTGAGCTTAATGCTTGGACTGGGTTGAGCTCAGAGATAAAAAATAGTCTATTAACGTTAAATGATTTTTTATAGACTATTTTTGCTGTTATTTTAACTCAGCATACTATAAAATATGAAAACAAAAACCAGAATTACGGTATCTATTTGTATTTTTAAATTTAATTTAGTTATTTTGGTTTTGGGATCAAAAATATAATTTAATTTAAATTCGACGGTTTATTTTTACTTGACAAAAGTTGAATATTCGGATTAGGATTTATTCAAATATATTAATACTTCTTGTTATGTCAGGATGACTGTCGTTGAAATAAACCTGGAACCGTCAATAAATATAGGAGGATAAAATGCCAAGTTTTGTGATTTCGGAAAAATGCGATGGGTGCAAGGGACAGGACAAAACCGCCTGCATGTACATCTGTCCTCATGATTTGATGAAGCTGGATGCGGATAAGCAAAAAGCCGTCAATCAGGAGCCGGTGCAGTGCTGGGAATGTTATAATTGTGTCAAGATTTGCCCTCAGCAAGCGATCGAAGTCAGGTGTTACGCCGATTTCGCGCCGCTTGGAGCTTCGGTTATCCCCATGAGAGGAACCGATACCATTATGTGGACCGTCAAGTTCAGAAACGGCTCGATCAAGCGGTTTAAGTTTCCCATCCGCACAATTCCCGAGGGAGAAGTGGATATCTACAAAGGAGCCGGTGAAGCCAAGGCGGATCTCTCTAGGATTAAGGAGCCAGGTTTGTTTACCCATCACGCGGCGGGAATGACCATGCCAGTGCCGAAATAGTTCATGCATGAAGAAACAGATAAAAATTATGACTGACTTAAAAGCAGAGAAACCATAAAAAGGAGCTTTAAAATGGAAGATAAAACAAATACCTTTCAACATTGCGAAAAGCCAGAGATTGTTGTGCATGAAACCGACATTTTGTTGATTGGTGGGGGCATGTCTGCCTGTGGGGCAGCTTATGAGGCCGATAAATGGGCGACAGAACAGGGACTGAGAATCACCATGGTAGATAAGGCCGCGACCGATCGAAGCGGCGCGGTGGCCATGGGTCTTTCGGCGATCAACACCTACTTGGGTGAGAACAGCGTGGACGATTACGTCCGCTACGTCAGGCAGGACCTGATGGGCATCATCAGAGAAGATCTGGTCTTCGACCTCGGAAGAGTGGTCGATGATTCGGTGCACCTCTTCGAGGACTGGGGACTGCCGGTCTGGAAAAAAGACGATGACGGAAAATCCCTGGACGGCCATCAGGCGGAAAGGGAAGGCAAGGAATCTCTCAGAGACGGTGGAACTCCCGTCCGCTCGGGCAGGTGGCAGATCATGATCAACGGCGAATCCTATAAGGTCGTGGTCGCCGAAGCCGCGAAGCTGGCCCTTGAAAACAACCGCAAGGCAACCGGTGTCGATCAGAACCTTTTTGAACGGGTCTTTATCGTTAAGTTGATGATGGACCAAAACGACCCCAAACGTGTCGCCGGCGCGGTCGGATTCAGTGTCCGGGAAAACAAGCTTTACATATTTAAGTGCAAGACCGCTCTCCTAGGAACCGGTGGTTGCGTCAATGTTTTCAGAACCCGGGCAACAGCCGAAGGCCAGGGACGAGCCTGGTTCCCCGTATGGAACGCTGGTTCAAACTACGCCATGGCGGCTGAGGCAGGAGCGGAGTTGACCTTGATGGAAAATCGTTTCGTGCCCGCCCGCTTCAAGGACGGCTACGGACCAGTGGGGGCTTGGTTCCTTCTGTTTAAAGCCAAAGCCACCAACGCTCTGGGAGAGGATTACTGTCAGACTCATCTCGAGGAAAGCCGCAAACTTTACGGGAAATATGTTGACGCAATAGGAACCTGCCTTAGAAATCATATGATGATGATCGATATGAAAGCGGGCAAGGGACCCATAAAGATTCATACCGATGTGGCCCTTAAGAACTTGGCCGATACCATGAGCCCAAAAGAAATCAAACATTTAGAGTCAGAGGCTTGGGAAGATTTTCTGGATATGACGATCGCACAAGCCGGAGTCTGGGCTGCCAATAACATGGCGCCGGAGGAGGTTCCATCCGAGCTGATGCCATCTGAACCTTATCTCTTGGGTTCGCACGCGGGATGCGCCGGAATCTGGGTCAGTGGTCCTGGTGACTTCGGTCCATCCGAGTATGCCTGGGGTTATAACCGCATGACGACCGTGAATGGCCTTTTTACGGCAGGGGACGGTGTGGGCGCGTCAGGTCACAAGTTTTCCTCAGGTTCGCATGCCGAAGGACGTATCGCCGCAAAAGCCATGACTTCTTTTATCATGGATCACAAGGACGACAATCCCACTTTTAAGGAAACGGCCGACGAGTTGGCAGCCGAGATTTATCTCCCCATGGAAACCTATGCCAAATACCAGAGTTATTCAACCGATCCTGATATCAATCCAAACTACATCAAGCCAGCTATGCTCCAGCAGAGGCTTCAGAAAATCATGGATGAATATGTCGGCGGTGTCAGCACCTGGTACACCACCAGCAAAACCATGCTTGAAGAAGGCCTGAATTATCTGGAGATGCTCAAGGAAGATTCCTTTCACATGGGCGCCAAGGACCTGCACGAACTCTTAAGGGCCTGGGAGAATTTCCACAGAATTCTGGCGGGTGAAGCGCATGCCCAGCATATCCTCTTTAGGGAAGAGACCCGCTATCCGGGATACTATTACAGGGGCGATCATCTGGCGATCGATGATGACAACTGGCGGTGTTTTGTCAACTCCACCTATGATAAGCAAACCAAAAAGTGGAACGTCTTTAAAAAAGAATACCACCAGCTTATTCCGGATAAATAGGAAAAGTGTCCAGCCTCTTAATAAAAAAAGAGGCTGGTTTCAATCAAACGATGCTTGAAAATCCGTTTTTTAGGGAATTATAAACCGCAAAGAAGGCCATGAGCAACCAGGAAAAAAAGATACTCGTCATAGGAGGCGGCATAAGCGGTATGAGCGCGGCTTTGGACGCTTCTGAGACCGGTTATTCGGTCATCCTGATCGAAAAAAGACCGAGTTTGGGAGGCAGAGTTTCCAGGTTTCACCAGTATTTCCCTAAGCTTTGTCCGCCTATGTGCGGTCTTGAGATCAACTACAAACGGATCAGGCCAAATAAGAACCTTCAGGTTTTAACCAGTACCGAGGCACTCAAAATCAGCGGAGAGGCTCCCGACCTTAAGGTAACTCTTAAGACCAGCCCCACTTATGTGAACCACAAGTGCACTGCCTGCGGGGACTGCGTTGATGTATGTCCAAGCGAGAGACCAGACGCTTTTAATTTCGGCATGAATAAGACCAGAGCCATTTACCTTCCCCAGCAGATGGCTTATCCCAACCGCTTTGTCATTGACCGGAAACATTGCCCCGAGGGTTGTGATAAATGTGTGGTTGCCTGTAATTATCAGGCGATCGACCTGAACATGCCGGCGAAGGAGCAGGAAATCGACGTTTCATCGGTGATCCTCGCGACGGGCTGGAAACCCTATGACGCTAAAAAACTGACCCATCTCGGGTTTTCAAAATTCCCAAATGTCATCAACAACATTATGATGGAACGCTTGGCTTCACTGAGTGGTCCAACCCAGGGAGTGGTGGTTCGTCCCTCGGACAAAAAACCGCCCAAGAGCGTCGCCTTTATCCAGTGCGCAGGGTCAAGAGACGAGAATCATCTGCCCTATTGCTCCTCGATCTGCTGTTTGGCTTCCCTTAAACAGATCAGTTACGTCCGCGCGCAAAATCCGGAGGCCGAGATCTATCTCTTTTATATCGATATCAGGACTCCCGGGAAATATGAGGATTTCGCGGCCCGGATTCAGGAGGACCCCAAGCTAAAACTCATCAAGGGGAAGGTCGCTAAAATCACCGAAACGGCTGACGGTAGCCTTGTGATGGAGGCTGAAGATATCCTAAAGGGCAATAAGGTTCATATCGAGGTCGATATGGCGGTGCTGGCGACGGGAATGGAGCCGAGTATCGCGGGGCAAAGCTTTGTTGGAGACACCATCAAGCTGGATTCGTCGGGGTTTATCCAAGAGGACCAAAAAGCGGGGATTTTTTCAGCCGGGGTCGCCAAAATGCCTCTGGATGTCAGTAGTTCGGTGATTGACGCTTCTGGCGCCGCCTTAAAAGCGATTCAAAATCTCAGATCGGATTGAAGATTATGAAGAAAAAGTGTGGAATCTATATTTGTTCGGGATGTGGCATCGATGCCGCGGTAGATACCCAGGCCCTTATCAAAGTCGCCGAGAAGGAGCTTAAGGCCGAGGCCTGCCATGTACACCCCTTCTTATGCGATGACAGCGGATTGGAATTAATCAAGAGCGATCTTAGGGCCGGGACGGTCGATCACTTTGTGGTCGCGGCCTGCTCCCAGCGGTTCCACCAGCAAAGCTTCGACATGGGTCCCGAGCATATGGTCCTCAGAGCCCCGATTAGAGAATACGTGGCCTGGATGATGGAGCCTAGGGATGAAAACGGTAAGGTCAACGAGGACACCCAAATGGCAGCCGCTGATTATATCCGAATGTATGGCGCCCGAGTTAAAAGAATGGAGATTCCGCAGCCCTTTGAGCAGGACACTATCAAAAGCGTTCTGGTTATAGGAGGGGGTATCACGGGCATCAACGCCGCTCTGGAAGTCTCGAAAGCCGGCTATCCGGTGCATCTAGTCGAAAAGCAAGCCGAGTTAGGCGGAGCCGCCAAAGAATACCGGAGCTTCCTGCCCCAAAAAGCACCCTACCGAGATTTGGAGGACAATCAACTCGAGGAATTAATCTCCCGGCTTAAATCCAAATCAGACATCTCGCTTTATCCGTCTTCAACCGTTGATGCGATCGATGGTGAGCCCGGAAACTTTACCGTTCGGATAAAAAACGGCCAATCACAAAAAACGGTCGCCATCGGCTCGGTCATTTTAGCGACCGGAGGGAAGTCTTATGACAAAAATAAGCTGACTCATCTAGGCGCTCAATTTAAAAACGTCGTCAGCTCCGATGAATTCGAAGCAATGGCTAAGACGGGGAAACTGACCCGCCAAGACGGCTCACCCGCAAAAACGATCGCTTTCATCCAGTGCGCGGGCTCCAGAGATAAAAACCATCTGTCTTATTGCTCCTCGACCTGTTGCATGAACTCCCTGAAACAGGCCGCCTACGTCCGGCAGATCGACCCTGAGACCAAGGCATACATCCTTTACAGGGATATGAGAACCCCGGGGCTATATGAGAATTTTTACAAAAAACAGCAGGATGATCCGGGAATTTTTCTGACCAAAGGTGAAATAGCCCAGGTGAGCGAAGATGGGGAACGGTCCATTCTGATCGATCTGGATAATAGCCTTCTTGGTGATCAAATCCAGCTTAAAGCCGATTTACTGGTATTGGCGACCGGTCAGGTGAGTAGCCTGGTCGATGAAGAGTCGCACTTAAACCTCGGGTACCGCCAAGGCAAGGATTTGCCGGACTTAAATCACGGCTATCCCGATTCGCATTTTATCTGTTTCCCCTACGAGACCCGAAGAACAGGCATTTTCTCCGCCGGACCGGTACGTCATCCGATGGACATCAATGAAGCCAAAAGAGACGCGGCAGGAGCGGCTCTCAAAGCGGTGCAGACATTGGAACTCACCTCTATGGGCAAGTCCATGCACCCCAGAGTGGGCGATCTTTCCAAGCCCGATTTTTATCTTGCCAGATGCACTTCTTGTAAACGCTGTACCGAGGAATGCCCTTTTGGAATGCTCGATGAAGACGAGAAGGGAACGCCCAGGCCCAACCCGGCGCGTTGCCGCAGTTGCGGAACCTGCATGGGAGCCTGTCCTGAGCGCATTATCTCTTTTGCCGACTACAGCATCCAGCAGATCTCCGATATGATCAAGGAAGTCGAGATTCCCGATGAATTCGAAGAAAAACCCCGCATCCTGATTTTTGCCTGTGAGAACGATTCCCTTCCCGCTTTCGACATGGCGGCTTTAAACCGTATCAGAATCAACCCCTATATACGGATCATACCGGTCCGGTGTCTTGGGGGAATCAATCTGGTTTTTGTATCGGACGCGCTATCGGTTGGGTTTGACGGGGTGATGTTCATGGGATGCAAGTTCGGCGATGATTACCAATGTCACTTCGTTAAAGGCAGCGAGCTTTGCAACGAGAGACTCTCGAAGGTGCAGGAGACCATCAGCCGCCTGAACCTTGAATCTGAAAGGATCAGGCAGTTTACGGTCACTCTGAACGATTACGACAAACTCCCCGAAATCATCAATGACTTTGTCACGGAAATCGATGCTTTCGGACCCAATCCCTTTAAGGGAATGTAGCTTTCGGCTTGGTTAATCCAAATTGAACTTGAGGAATGAAATCATGACTGATAGAGCCGTCATCAATGCGGACTTAAAATTTGTGCAAGGGATTCTAAATTCGGGAGGAGCCGATTTAAAGAAATGCTACCAATGCTCCACCTGTACTGTGGCTTGTCCATTAAGCGAGGAAGGTGTCCCTTTTCCCAGAAAGGAGATGATTTACGCTCAGTGGGGAATCAGGGATAAACTGATCAACAGTGTTGACAGTTGGCTGTGCCATCACTGCAACGATTGCAGCGATCAGTGCCCGAGAGGTGCCAGACCCGGTGATGTGATGGGCGCGATCCGTCAAATGAGCATCCGCGCCTTCTCGAAGCCCTCCCTTGTGGCGAAAGCCGCGAACTCTCCTTTGGGTGCGCTGTTACTGCTGTTGATCCCCATGTTGATTATCGGCGGGGTGATCTGTTTTCTCAACGCCGATCAGGGTTTTGATTTTCTGACCAGAGAACGAATTATCTACGCCAATATGATACCCGTCATTGCCATCGATCTAATATTCATGTCCGCCGCCTTTTTCGCGGTCATCACCATGATCCTGGGATTAAGGGGATTTATCGGGGGACTTAAAAAAGGAAATCCTATTATCAATGGCGGCGAAACGCTAGGTCAGGCTGTAACCGGGACGATCAGGGACATCCTGTCGCACAGAAAATTTAAGGAGTGCGGTGTCAACCAAAGCCGGGGTACGGCGCATCTTTTGATGATGTATGGTTTCATCGGGCTGTTTATAACAACCAATCTGGTTTTGGTGATCCACTATCTTCATGAGTTCGGCTTTGACATCCAGGATACGCCCTTCCCCTTTTTTCATCCGGTAAAAATTCTGGGTAACGTCAGCGCTCTGGCCGCTTTTATCGGCATTTTTCTTATCACGGCCCGGAGGTTATTCAATCAGGGTGTCGGCAAATCATCCAGCTTCGATTGGATCTTTATCGGGGTGATGTTTCTAACGGTGCTGACTGGGATTATGTCCCAGGTTTTTCGTGTCGCCGAGTTTGTCGAGATCGCCTTTATCACCTATTACTTTCATTTGGTATTTGTCTTTTTCCTGTTGGCTTTCGCGCCCCACACCAAATTTGGTCACCTTTTTTACAGGACAACGGCCATGATTTATGCTAGGTATTGTGGTAGGAGTTTGCCCTTAAAGCAGGATTAGTCGATTGCGTTTAAAAACTTTGACCTGAAAGCGACCATGATAAAACCCTACGGTTCGGACAAACTTAAGCCCTTGATCGTCGATAATGAAAAGCTCCTGGCCGAAAAGCTCAAGGAAGCTGAAGGCCTGCCTTCGATCATCATCAATTCCGCTGCGGCGGCGAACGCTGTGATGATGGGCGCCGGTTATTTTACGCCGCTTGATGGCTTTATGAACAAGGACGAGACCTTAAGCGTGGCTGAAAATCTGAAACTGCCAAACGGGCTTTTCTGGCCGGTTCCCATCGTGAACATGGCCAAGAACGAAAGCCTGACCGATGAGATCAGAAAAGCCAAAAGAATCGCGCTTTTAGATCCCAACGTCCCGGGAAATCCGGTCATCGCCATTCAGGAAGTGGACAGCATCGACAAGCTTGATCCCGACTTTTTTCTGCATATCTTAGAGCGGATCTATAAGACGGCCGATTTTGAGCACCCCGGGGTTTTTAATTTCCTATCTAGTGGCTGCAACCTTATTTCCGGAAAAATCGAGGTTCTCAATTATTCTTATTTCCAGGCCGAGTTTCCTGATACCTTCCGCACCGCCGTTGAAATCAGAGATTTGATCAATCAAAATAAATGGGAAAAAATCGTCGCCTTTCAGACTAGAAATCCTATGCACCGGGCTCATGAGGAGCTCTGTAAAATGGCCCTTAAAATGGTTAAAGCCGACGGGGTTTTGATTCACATGCTGTTGGGCAAACTTAAAAAGGGCGACATTCCAGCGGATGTCCGCAACCGATCCATTCGCAAAATGGTGGAGCTTTATTTCCCAAAAGACACCGTTCTGGTCACCGGATACGGTTTCGATATGCTATACGCTGGCCCTAGGGAAGCTTTGTTGCACGCGCTATTTAGACAAAACGCCGGTTGCACTCATCTGATCATCGGCAGGGACCATGCCGGAGTCGGCGATTATTACGGAGCCTTCGACGCTCAAACGATTTTTGATGAAATTCCTAAAAACGCTCTGGATATCCAGATATTTAGGGGTGATCATACCGTTTGGTGCAAGAAATGCGAAGAAGTTGTCATGATGAGAGATTGTCCGCACGACCGTGAGGATTATCTTTTGTTGTCTGGAACTAAGGTCAGGAATATGCTGGCGCATGGAGAACCCTTGCCGCCGGAATTTTCCAGGCCTGAGGTGGCTGAGATTCTTTCCGGATATTATAAATCGGAATTGGATCAGTAAAGGATACCGAAGACAGACCCTGGAGTCTACTGACAAAAGACGTTGGATAATTGTTTTTAATATGTTGTTTTATTTGATAACCTTAACAAAGAGGAAACCATGACTTTTGAAATGAACGGAACAACTTATGAAACTGATGAGGATGGATATTTGCTGGATTTGGATGTCTGGACAACGGATGTTGCCAACCATCTAGCTAAAATCGAGGAGGTGGAACTTTCTGAAAAACACTGGGATGTGATTAATTTTCTTAGAGATTACTACAAGGAATATCAGATCGCGCCCATGGTCAAGATCCTGATCAAGGAGATGGCGACCAAAAATGAAATGCAAAAAAAAGAAGCTTCTAAGTATTTATACGAACTCTTCCCTAACGGTCCCGCGATTCAGGCTTGTAAAATCGCTGGTTTGCCGAAACCAACCGGCTGTGTTTAAAAATGAATGGACGTCACCAATTTATTTTAAAAAAAAGCTTGAACTTTTTGTTGGATGTGCAGTAAAGTAATTTATCCGTATATTTTAATATTTAAATATACATCAACTGCAATGATGAATTAATCGATTAAACAAAGGTTGAAAATGGGAGATCAAGATAAAAATTCCAAAAAGGATCAATATTTAAATCCAACACCGATTTTAGACGAGTTGGAAAAAGGGCCCTGGCCCAGTTTCGTCACCGGTTTTAAGGAATTGGCCGAAAGGACCCAAAAACCGATGCTTAGAGGCATTATAGATCAGCTGGAATATTCCTACGAAACCAAGACGGGCTATTGGAAGGGCGGTCTGGTTGGTGTGGTCGGGTATGGATCAGGGGTGATTACCCGCTACTCCATGGTTCAGGATAAATTCCCCGAGGCCACCGAATTTCATACCCTTCGTTTTCAACCTGCTCCAGGACTTCACTATAATACCAAACAACTTCGAGAAGTCTGTGATCTTTGGGAAAAATACGGTTCAGGTATAATGGTCATGCATGGCCAGACGGGTGACTTGCTTTTACAGGGAATACCCGAAAAAAACGTGCAGGAATGTTTTGATGAATTCAACAAGCGAGGCTGGGATCTAGGTGGCGCCGGCGCAACCGTAAGGACTTCGGCTTCCTGTGTAGGACCGGCCAGATGCGAACACGCCTGCTACGATACCCTTGAGGTACACGATAAGGTTCTGAGTCATTTTGCCGGTTACGTCCACCGCCCCGAACTTCCCTATAAATTCAAGTTTAAGTTCTCAGGTTGCCCCAACGACTGCGTCAACAGCATCATGCGCTCTGATTTGGCGGTCATAGGGACCTGGCGGGACTCGATCCAGGTTGATCAAGTAGCCGCGAAGCAATGGATCAAGGATAACGGGATGGACACCCTGGTCAATCAGGTGATTTCCCTCTGTCCGACCAAGGCCATTACTTTAGAGGGAGAGGATCT
>JAOUME010000264.1 GCA_029881655.1 Deltaproteobacteria bacterium
GTTTGTTCGTATCAAAATTATTAGGCCGCAAGACTGTTTTCCATCTGCATGGAGGGAGCTTTGATGCTGTGTACAAAGAGTATCATCCTCTTAAGCAAGCAGCTGTTCGTTTCTTTTTTAGGTTAACAGATACTGTCATTGCGTTATCCAGCTATTGGCAAGAATTTCTCTCACATTTGGTTTCTGCGAATAAAATCGAGATACTCCCCAACCCTATCGACTGTGCCAAACTATCCTCTTACAGTAATGGAATATTACACCACAGAACACGATCTATCCTTCTGCTTGGATCATTGGGGAAACGTAAAGGCCATTTTGATGTCCTGAAGGCTTTGCCGGACGTGTTAACGTCTTACCCTGATACCCAAGTTTATTTCGCCGGTCTGGATGAAGATCCAAGAGCTACTGAAAAATTACAAGAAATAGCACGACAAGCCAATATAACAGATAATATCAACTTCATTGGGCCCATTACGGGTGTCCAGAAACTCAAACTACTTGGTCAGGCAACTATTGTTATACTGCCATCATACGGTGAAAATATGCCCATCAGCGTGCTTGAAGGTATGGCCGCAAAAAAACCGGTTGTATCCACACGAGTGGGGGCGATACCCGAAGTTTTAGGGAATGGTTCATATGGGATGCTAATAGACCCCGGTGACTGGGGGGAATTAGCAAAAGATATTGTGTATCTTTTTGACAATCCAAACTATGCCAAACAATTGGGGGAATCGGCGCATAAGCAAGCAGTTGAGAAATGGGACGTTAGTCGAATCAATATGATAATAGATGCAATTTATAAAAAACATTTACAGAATTGAATTTTGTATTTGATTTTATCGTCAATCATCTCTTTTTTGGCAACGTCAGACACGGTATGAAAATGAAACCATCGATTGCAAAATTTTATCATAACACTATACAGCAAATGCGTGGTTGGGATTACAGGTCGGCATTATCCCAACTAGAAGAAAGTCAGTGGCTGCCGCTTGAGGTTGTAAAAAAACAGCGATTGAAGCTATTAAAGAAATTAATCACTCATTGCTATGCAAATGTACCGTATTACAGAACGCAATGGGAAAACATTAGTTTTTCTCCTGAAGATATACAAAACGAAGAAGATATTTTTTGTCTGCCAATTATCTCAAAAGACACTCTCCGGGAGCATTACAACTCTTTTCTTAGTGAAATAACGCCCGATTATGAAATCTGGAAGACAAGTGGTTCAACTGGAAAACCGTTCCCCTTCTGCTTAGACAAAAACACTATCATATATAATACATTTGGGAATCTGGCACGGGGGAAGCGTTGGTGGGGTGGTGAAGAAGGGAATCCGGAAGGTATGATTTGGAGTGGAGTTTCTGATGTTAGTGGGACCCTGACCGGGCACTTAGAAGCCATTAAGCGTAGGCTCTCTTGGGAATTAAAAAATATTAAATTAATTGATGTCTATAGCCTTGACTTATTAAGTATCCAAAAAGGATATGAGGCGTTCCAAAAGCATCAACCTCTCCTGCTAAGGTCAATTTCCTCAGGTCTTTATCGTTTTTGCGCTGGTTTGGAGCAACTTGGCCTTGACGGAAAAAAAATGGGGGTCAAAGGGGCTATATTCACCGGCGAGGGTTTTCCCGAGTCCCAACGGAAATTTGTCGAAAGAGTTCTCGGGTGTCCAACCATTTGTGAGTATGGGTGTACAGAACTAGGTGTAATTGGTTTTGAGTGTCGTCATAAAAGCATACACCTGTCACATGAAAATTATATACTGGAATTTTTAAAGGATGGACGTCCTGCGCAAGCAGGAGAGACTGCAGAATTAGTAGTTACAAATTTACGAAACTATGCTTCGCCACTCATTCGTTATGCAGTTGGTGATTTTGTCGTACCCTCTGCCAGAGTCTGTGAATGCGGAAGAACTCTCCCAATAATAGAACATGTCCAAGGACGTTTGCATGATTCAGTTATTACTCCGGATGGAAGAACAATACATGGTTTGTTTTTCACTCATTTATTTGACAAATACGACCAAGTACATCAATTTCGGGTGGTTCAAGAAGACATTGTTCATTTAACTATCGAATTAGTTTCGTTCGAACATATTAATGGTTTTGTACTAAATGATTTGAAAAATGCCGTAGAGAAACAATTTGGTCCGCAGGTAGTTGTCAACATTTCTCAAGTTTCATCGATTCCAACATCTGCCAGGGGTAAAACCCCTTGGATTATTTCTAAAATCTCCTGAATTAACTAAACTTAATTTGGTTACATTTATGATGTCCAGTATTCGCCACAACAATGAAAACAAACCGTTTTCTCAACTTGTTTCTGCCTCCGAACCAGACTGGAGCAGGGAGAGATGCCGCCGATTTTGGGATCCCTCACGGAAGTTGCTCAAGGCCATCAGGGCATACCAACGTTTACTGAAAAGAGATGGCTGGTTTGGGAAGATAATTAGCAAATGGTTTGTGCTGCACCATCGCTTCTGGAGCGTGATAGCCGGTGCGGATATACCCTTGAACAGTCAACTGGGCGGTGGGCTACTCCTGCCGCATCCCAACGGCATCGTCATTCATCCGGATGCGGTAATCGGCCCAAACTATCTGATCTTTCAGCAGGTGACGATTGTCGGTGGTGTAAAGATTGGCGG
>JAOUME010000103.1 GCA_029881655.1 Deltaproteobacteria bacterium
TTTTTTGTCTTTTGGAATTTATTTTTATTATTCTTGTTTTTCAATTAGTTACTCCTATATTTAAGCTGCTAGCCTCGATTTTTGATTTTGTCTTGATGATTGAGATTAATCGATAATTTTAAAAGGCGTTATTCAGCGAATCTTATAGAAAACATTTTATCTTTAAGTTTTTTATTGTTATAATTTATATATTAATTTGTTTATATTACAACCAATCGGACAAGGAGGTTTAGATGTTTTGGGGGATTACAAACAAAACAATCGAGGTTATGATTATTAATAATAGTGGTTAAGTATGAAATCTCGTTTCAAAGAGTACAAATCAATTTATTTTAAAGCCAAATAGCTTTAAAACTCATTTAATCTATGGTAATTTCAAAGGATGATCCTGATGGAGGATTTTTCAGAGCAAATTTTTTTTGGAGGCGAAAATTGGAGAACCATTCTGAGACTGTCGTATTAAAGGGTCATATTATCGATTCACTGACTTTAAGTAAGGTCCTGGACGAAATCCAGAGACTTGGCGGTGATTATATAACCGAAGAGGTCACCGTCGGCAAGACCAGAAAAGATTCCAGTACCGCTGTCATCAAAGTGATGGCGGAGGATGACCTATCCTTGGAATTGATTTTAAAGAGACTGCATGTTTTGGGAGCCGATATTCAGAAAATATCCGAGATTCAAATTCAACAATCGATGATGAACGGGGTCTTTCCGGAGCGTTTTTATTCCACGACCAATTATGACACCGAGGTTCAGTTTCGAGGAAAATGGATTGCGGTGAAAAATACCTGTATGGACAGTGGTATCCGAATCGATCAAAAGAACATGAAGGCCACATGCGTAAAAATGATCGATGTAAAAAAAGGGGAGGATTATGTCATCGGTTTTAATGGTATAAGGATTAAGACCGCTGAGGTAAAGCAGCAACAGCAAGCTTTCACTTTTATGAATAGTGGCGTTTCCTCCGAAAAACCCAAAAACATCCAGATTAAGAAATTGGCAGCCCAGCTAAAAGACCTCAAAAAAGACGATAAAGGGAAGGTGGTTTTCGTTTGCGGACCGGCGGTCGTGCATACGGGAGCTTCTGAATCGCTCTGTAGAATCATTGATCTGGGCTATATCGATTGTCTTTTTGCCGGAAACGCGTTGGCAGCCCACGATATCGAATCCGCGCTTTTTGAAACTTCGCTGGGGGTTTCCCTGAGAGATGGAAAAAACAGTTCTCACGGGCATATGAACCATCTGTACGCCATCAATAAAATTAGGTCCTTGGGTGGTATTCACCCAGCGGTAGAAAAAGGGGTCCTCAAAAAGGGGATCATGTATTCCTTGGTTAAAAACCGCCGCGACTTTCTCCTCGCGGGATCCATCAGGGATGACGGCCCCCTGCCCGATGTCATCACCGACAGTCTCAGGGCCCAAAAGATGATGCGTCAAAAACTCAAGGGAGTCAAAATGGCGATACTGCTCTCGACCATGCTTCATTCCATCGCAGTCGGCAATCTTCTTCCGGCTTCGGTCATGACGGTTTGCGTGGATATTTCACCCGAGGTGGTGACCAAGCTCGCTGACCGAGGTAGTCATCAAACCCTTGGTCTTGTCATGGATGTCGAGGCCTTTTTATCCAAACTGGCGGATTATTTATGATGTCTTCTAAGCCAGAAATCCTGATGTGCCCACCGGCCCATTATTGCGTTAATTACGAGATCAATCCCTGGATGAAGACCTGGCGACAGCCCGATAATGAACGCGCGAAAAAACAGTGGATGAAGCTTATTGATCTTTATGCGGGCTGGGGAGTCCATGTCCACCGGGTTGAGCCGATTAAGGGGCTTCCCGATATGGTTTTTACAGCCAACGCGGGTCTTGTTTTTAAAAATAAATTTATCGCCAGCAATTTCCGCCATTTTCAAAGAAGGCTCGAAAAGGGTTTCTTTGTTGAGTGGTTTAAGGAAAGGGGTTTTGAAGTTCATTATTTGCCCAATGAATATTATTTCGAGGGTCAGGGAGACGCTCTTTTTATGGGGGATACTCTTTTGGCCGGTTACCGAATCCGCTCTGATATCCAAACCCACCGCCTGATCAGCGAAATGATCGATAGGGAGGTAATCTCGCTGGAATTGACTCATCCCGAGTTTTACCATCTCGATACCTGTTTTTGCCCACTAGATGAGACACATGCGCTTTATTATCCGAAAGCCTTTGACTCCTATGCTATCAAGGTTATGAGTCAGGTCGTATTGGACCTGATCCCGATTGATGAAATCGACGCCAGAAATTTTAGTTGCAACGCGGTCGTCATGGATAGGAAGATCATCTTAAACCAGTGTAGCCCAAAGCTAAGGGGAAAACTTGAGGCGTTGGGGTTTGAGGTTCATTCCCTGGCGTTTGATCAGTTCATCAAAGCGGGAGGCAGCGCGAAATGCGTCTCTTTGATCCTTGACACCGATCCTTAACGGATTATTCACGGATATGAACAGGAAAATGAACGATATTTCCAGAATTGAAAATCAATTTTGATGAAAGGCCTTCATCTTACGGTAGAGTTCCTTTTCGGCGGCGTTGACCTGAGCGAGTTTGACGGTCCACTCATAGAGATGATCCAGTCCAGCTTCCTTGAAATTCAAGTGACCCGCGATCTCTCTGATCAGCTTTTTCTCCTGTTCGGCCAAAACGCCATCGACAGCCGATGATCTGATGATCTGAATCAGGATGAAAAAAGCCCGGTCATATTCGATTTTCTCAAATGGAGTCAATTCGATCGAGTCTACCGTGCTGCGAACGATCTTATCGATCAGTTTTTTATCGACTTCGACACCCCTAATATCCAAAGCGGATAATAGATCGCTCATTTCCGCATCGTCCACATCCTTATCGGAAATGACCATTTTGATCACCGCGTCGTAAAGCCATTGTCTTTGGTCGGCTGTTAGCCTCTGAAGCTTATACTGGTCCATTTCAACTCGATTAAAGTCATATTTTAAAAAGAAATTAAGGAAAAAACAATTCCCTTAACTGTTCAATAGTCATTTTTAGTGATGAAGGTTAAACAAGATTCCATTTGCCACCGATGCCCTTTGCCTTATTATAGGCGTAGTCCTGTAGATTGTAGATGGCGCTCAACGAGTCAATCAGGAATTCAGCGTCCAGGGAATTCAGGTCGTTAATGGATATATCGTAATTATTGAGTTCGCCAACAGATTTATTATGCTCGTGCTTAACTCTCAATAGCGTGATGAAATGAAAGGCGCTCTGAGCCGCGTCGGCGATATCTTTTTGGATCAACTGATTATCTTTGAGGAATTTTAAACGGTCCAGGGTGCTGGTCTCCTTAGAGCCATTGGCAAGGGCCAAAAGCCTGACCGAAGCGTCCAGGGGCGCGACCGCTTCCCGTTTGATGTTAAGCGACGGCGCGTTAACCTTGAAGTGATGAAAGATTTTCCACTTGGCTCCCTTAACGGGAGGCCGACTCGCCTCCAGCATGTTTTCCGCGAACCTGCGAAAAAACAGGATATTGTCCTTTAGCTCGAAGTGCAGGTATTCCCAAAGCTGATCCACCAAGCCCTGATCGCCGAAGATACAGCGAAAATCAAAATAAATCGATGCGTAAAGCAAGGCCTTTTCGTCCTTTTTACGAATGATGTCCTTAAAATTTCGCACCCAACCGTCCAGGGGCTGACAGAGTTCCGGATTGGTCGCCATGATATTGCCGCCACAAAGAGGAAAGCCACACTGATCCAGGCCATTTACGACCTTTTCGGCAAAAGCGGCGAACCAGTTCTTTGTCATATCCAGATCAACGGGACTCACATTTTCAAAGATTAATCCGTTATCCTGATCGGAATGAAAGGTCTGGGATTTTCTTCCCTCGCTTCCCATACCAATCCAGGCGAAAGAACAGGGCGGACCACCGAGTCCCTTTCTTTCCATTTCGATAATGGCCAACTCGATGACTTTGATTGTTACCTTATCCTTGATTTCACAGGCAAAAGAGATCAATGATTTGGCGTTACCATCAAAGTCGAAAAGGCTGGTGATCAGATCATTAGTCTTTTCTTTCAGTTCAACAACCTCCTCGATTTTATCGGCGAACTTAATGGATTGAATCAGTTGGATCGGATGGAGGATTTCGTCTTTATGGTGGAAATTTTCCAGCTCGATTTTCATAACCTGATTTTTAGAGGCCTGACTCTTTAAATCATAATCGCCGGCTTTTTGAAAAGAGAACGGATTTTTAGGTTTAGACACGTCAGCTAGCCTCTTGTTATCTTGTAAGGATTTCTTCTTTTTCTCTTCAGCGATGAGTTTTTCATGCTTATGTTGAAATTCGATAAAATGCGTCAATACATCTATTAACTGCCCTTCCTGAAAGGGTTTGGTGAGATACTCGTTGACGCCATATTTGATGGTCTGCATCAGGTATTTAGAATCGTTAAAGGCGCTCAGGATCACGACATATTGAAGCGGATTTCGCTTTTTGATCTCCCCTGTCAGCTCAAGCCCGTCCATCTTGGGCATCTGGATATCGGTTATAACGATATCTGGGTTTTCACGCTTGTAAAGCTCAAGTCCCTCCTCACCATCTCTCGCCGTATGGACTTCCTTAAACAGCGATTTCAATAGCGGCTCGATCGTGTGGCGGACATATGGCTCATCCTCGACCAAGAGTGCTCTAAAATGTTTCGTCTGGTCTTTTATTTTTTCAAAATCGGGCATGTAATGGCTTTTATCTAATCTTTTGGTTTTTTGGCGGGATCTTTAAGAAACAGGGGTTAAATAAAATTAAAAATCCGGTGACGGCTAATTTTTTCACTGCTTCCCCAGTTAATTATCGTTCTATAACCCTTTGTTATTTTATTTAAATAACTTGTATTTAATCGGTTACATTTTAATCACTTATTGTAAACGGTTTTTTGTCTCAAGATGCTCCCTCGACAGCGAAATTCCTTTATGGATCATAAAAAAAGGCCGGCAATTAATTTCAATCGCCGGCCTTGGACTAGCTTGACTGCCAGTTCTCTACCAAACTACATAGGAGGTAATCTGGTCAAAGGGACAGATACCGAATCCGCGTAACCATCGACTCCAACTCCATCGACTGCTCCCGGTATATACAAGATATCACCGTTCATACCGGTCATATCAACCTGCAATACCATCTTTATCGACGTTCCGTTGAGATTCTCACAGACACCTCCCAAGCTGACCGTTCCCATATCAACCGGTTGATTGAGAGCCCAGTCAGATTTTAAGCATTCCGGTACAGCATTGTAATCCGTAACGGCAGACGAATCGACCAGGGTCATTTCTGAATAATTAAATGAAATATCCATTGTTTGAGCCATGGATCCGTCACTCAATGTCTTCTCACCCTGAGCGGTCGGAGCACCAAAATGCTGTGTTATCGAATAAGGGAATGTGCAATTAGTGTCAGAATAACGGTTGACATGCAGTTGATAATCCATATCTCCGATGAACAACACCTTTTGAATATAAATATTACCAGCTTCCCATTCACAATTCCCGGTCCACGCGCCGAACGCCGAATTATGAATTGGCGGTGGAGGTAGGGTTCCCAAAGGATTTCCTAATTCATCCAAGAGAGCCGTGCCTCTCCACCAGTCGATATCCTGGGGTCTGGTCTCAGGCGTTGAACCATCGTTGGTCGCGTCGTAGCTATCACCAAAAAACAGAAGGTTATTGGTCTGAACGAAGATGTCATACATCATATCGCCCTTATTCGGCATGACTTCTGAGCCGCCTTGATCGCCGAAAGCGCAGGATCGTCCCGAGATATCCTTCTCGACTCCAATCGCCCAATCATTAAAGCCGCAGAGCGAATCCTGATTCAGGAAAGTGACCGCGTCCTGAACTATGGGCTTGAGGAATACCCCTCGTATTGTAAAGTCAATATCCTTGGCTTGATAGGTATCATTCGACTCATCCCAAACCGTTGTCTGATTGCCGCTGATATAAATGGCTCCTCGATATTCGAAGGTGGCGCCTAAAGTCCCACAAGTCCCGTCGAAGTATTTTGAATTGACGAATTTCACCTTATTGCCGTGAAAGAAATAATCTTCTTTCTCGCTTTCCTGATTTTGCGGGTTTCCCATGCAAAGACTGGAATACTGTCCGTCCAGTTCGCTGGAATTGTTCGGATCAAACGGAAGATTACCCGCAAGTGGGGTTCCATCGGCCCCCAACTTTATCTTAGCTCGGTATTGATTGATTCTGTTGGGTCTCGACTGTTGAGTTTTACCGTCTCCGGAAGTGTAATCGCTATCATAAACGAGGTTGCCCTCCAAAGCATAAATCTCATAAATCATATCACCGACAGCGGGAATCGCTTCAGATGAACCATTACCGAAATCACAGAACTTCCCGGAGATATCGGTTGGGACGTTCGCAGACCAGTAGTTGATCCCACACATCATTTGACTATTTAATTCAGAGGCCAAAACCGCATCAAGCGGAGTCATGGTTACGCCGGAGATCTTGTAATCGATTTTCTTCGCCGGAATCGTTCCGGTATCAGTTGCGGCCAGTATACCGTCACCGATCAGGAAGGACCCGTTGTAGTTGATCTTGACCAAAGGCGATCCCAGACAGATGGCGCTATCATACATCTGCCTTTCATAATCGATCTGGTTTTTGGTATAGGTCATTAATTCCTGTTCGCCTTCCTTGCTATAAGCGCTGCCTCGGCACAAGCTGGAATAGGTTCCTTCCAACTCCGACGGGGTTGTCGGATTGCCGATCGGCGTGGTCGGTCCGCCATTCGCGGGATCATCAATCAGATCTTCCTCAGGAGGCGGCAACTCACATGAGCTGACCCCTAAAGTGATCACAAATAATAGAATATAGATAAATTTCCATTGTCTTACAAAAGTCATAATGCCTCCATAATTAAGTATTTGCGCTTTCCTTAAATAAATTTCCTGTACAACAGTTAAAAAACTCTCGTCTGTTAATCAATATATCCTCTCCGATAAACATATTTGGAACTTCATTTTATAATTTAATCGGTTTGATAAAAAATTGAAAGGAAAAACATAAAATAAATGCCCCTCAATCGAGATATAAATTAATTAAATGTAATTATTGTTTTATAACCGCCATCAAACCTCAAGTCGGCAATAAGACCTTAATAAGCGGGATGATGATAGTAGATTTAACCAGAGAATAAGCGGGTAGGTGAAATAACCCTGTCGTCAATCAGCGATATTTAAAAACCGTTTTCCTTGCTTAAGTCGGACCTTAGCCTCGTCTCCAGTCTTTCATACTCCGACTTGAATTCATTCATATCCTTTAGAAACTGGAAATATCCAAACAGGACTCTTTTTTCGTCATCCGTAATCGTCCTTAAGGTATTATCGTAATTACTCTTCAATAAAACGATGATACGTCCTGGAAGTCTCCCGGTGTATTTCGGGCGTATTTTCTTCTTTGTCGGTTTCTTGACGAATTCCAGAGCCGCAAGCCGCAGGATCTTCTTAATGTTCTGCTTGTCCTCGAAAACTTTGTGGATGATGTACATGATTTGATTTTGAGCGGCTACAGAGCAATTCTTGTCCAGGATGACAAAAGCCCTCCTGTAATAAACCGCTTTATTGACGAATTTCTTTTCCTGCTTCTGGTGTAGTGGAATCACGATCATGCCTTCCTCGAACACTTTCCAGGGAGTCGTAAAGTACCAGATGTCTTTGCTGGTATTGGTTTTTAAGACCTGATCGTGAATCTTATGACTTAACTCGCTAAAGGTATCCTGTTTCATCTTGAATAGATCGACCATTTCCGATGGCAAATCGTCTTTTCTGCGGTCGAAATTTACCCCAGGTACAAGCTTGTTAAGCCTTCTTCTGGTATTGGTTACGATCCCGATATAGTGGGGTTTTGATTTTAAGGCCAGGTGAATCACGTTCAAAGCCACTTCCCAATCCCGAAAACCCGGCAGGGAGTGCCGCCAGTGCTGCCCCAGCTTTTCATCGGAAGCGTCGGTAAATTCCTTAACGAACTTATCAAAGAGGTTTTTAATGATATTTTTTTCGTTTTCCATGCGGTTAAAAGATGGTTATCTAAGGTGTTTCATTTAATAATAACTTTGTAATCCGAGTGGCCTTTTAACAAAAGTAATATAACTTCTATAAAAAATCATCCCTAATTTAAGAAAAATGCTTCCTTTAAGGGCTACAATATAGTTCTCCTATAAACTTATCAGCTCAGATTTCCATCAAAAATAACTCTACACATAAAATTTCTTCGATTTAATTCCGCAAGATTGTTTTATTTGAATTCATCCTTAATAACCACTAAAAACCTCCCATGGTAAAACTTATTATCATGTTGAAAATCATAAACTTATATATTTTGCATAAAATAACTCAAATTTATCTTTAAATAAAATAGGGTTTTCGCATTTAATGTGTAAAAAAGGACTTGAAAAACTTTTTCTTTTAATCCAACTATTAGAATTAGAAAAAAACATAACGCTGTATTCTTTTATAATCTATTTAAACTAGAAAGCATTGCGACAAATAATTCATATCATAGCCGAGTATATCGGCTGTCAGGAAAACAGGGAGTTGTTCACGAACAAAGACAAACTCCTGGAAATTTTAAAAATTGAAGTCGCGAGGGTGGGCTTGGGCACTGTCGCCGAGGCGGGCTATAGTTTTGGGGAAGGTGAGGGCGTGACAGCAACGCTGGTTTTATCCGAATCCCATCTCAATATTCATACCTGGCCTGAGAGAGACTATTACCTTAATGTCGATATCTCAGTCTGCAATTATTCCTGCGAGAACTTTCCCAAGGCCTTGGAATTAGGCCAAACTTTAAAACGGATTTTCAATCCAATTGATTTTAACGAGAAAATCATTAAAGGCTACAAGGATATCGAAGACGACAAATACACGGAATATTTTTCCAAAGATTACGGTTTTTTCATCAAACCAAACGAAATGCTATATAAAAGTTCCGATGACGGACAAACGGTCGAGGTTTTTGAGACCCTGGAATTCGGGAGACTCCTGAGGATCGACAATTATTTTCAGACTTCGGAAAAAGACGAATTCATCTACCATGAGTCGCTGGTGCACCCGGCGATGGTCTCCCATCCCAACCCCGAGAAGGTTTTGATCATCGGCGCGGGGGATGGTGGTGTCCTCAACCATGTGCTCAAACACAATACCGTTAAAAAGGCGGTGATGGTTGAGATCGATGAGACCGTCATCAAGGTATCAAAAAAATACCTTGAGAACATCCACCGCAATAGTTTTGACGATCCCCGGTCCGAGATTATCATCATGGACGGATTAAAATATATCGATGAATGCGAAGAACGCTTCGACGCCGTAATACTGGACCTAACCGACCCGATCGGTCCGGCCAGGAACCTCTATACCGAAACTTTTTATGCGAACATAAAGAAAACCCTAAAAAACAAGGATTCCGTTTTATCCCTGCACACGGAATATCCCTTCATCTACCCGGATGTTTTTGGACGGATAAACAAGACACTCAAAAAGCTATTTGATCAGGTCACGCATGGTTTTTCATTCGTTCCTCTTTATGGTGCCGTGATGTCTTTTGGCTATTGTTCAGACCGATGTGATTTTCGCGTTATCACAAAGGAAGAAATACAAACACGTCTCCAAGAAAGAGGCGTGAGTGGGCTTAAACTTTACAACCCTGAGATGCATTTTTCCCTGATTGCCGAACCCAACTATATCAAGGAAATTCTGGCGAAAAATCACGAAATCATCACCTCCAATAATGATTTAGAGGAATTCCAAACAATTTACAATGTGACGAGGAATTAATATGGCTCCAACAACTCACTCTGAGGCATGGGGTTGGTCGATGGCCCTGGACCTTTATGCTTGCGACCCGGAAACAATCAGGTCAGCCGAAAAAATAAAGGAATTTGTTGGTAAACTGATTACCATCCTGGATATGAAAGCCTTTGGGAATACACAGATCGTTTTTTTTGGTGAGGACGAAAAGGTTCAGGGCTATTCAATGACCCAGTTGATAGAAACCAGCCTTATATCG
>JAOUME010000265.1 GCA_029881655.1 Deltaproteobacteria bacterium
AAAAACCCATGTTAAGGACGTGATCAGCTACGTTGACGGGTTGACTGAAAGTACATCGACCGAAGCCTTAAGCGCGATCGTCAGTCTTAAGGCCAGTGACCAGACTTATGCGCATTGCGTCGATGTCGCGGTTATCTTTCAGACATCTTATTTAGATATTTTAAAGACCACCAATCGTAAGAGTATTTTTCAGAGCGAGAAGGAAGCCATGCTATCATCGTTTATGCATGATTTCGGCAAATCAAAGGTTCCGAAAGATATTCTGGACAGCACCGTTCGGTTTGAAAGGGATAGCACGGAATTTAAAATGATTCAGAGTCATCCTGTGATGGGAGCCGAATTGCTAAATGATATGGGTTTGCCGGATTATATCGTCAACATGGCTCATTATCATCATGTTAAAATGGATACGGAGATGAAATCCAGTTATCCACAAAGCGTAGATTATTCAAACGTCCTTAAGGAAACCAAGTTATTGGCGATTATCGATGTCTATCAGGCCTTGATCGGTAAAAGGAGTTATAAAAAATCTTGGACACCGCCCGCGGCAATTCGTTATTTGGACGCTTTAGCTGGAGTCGAGTTTGATTTGGAGACTTGGGATGAGTTCTACAACGCGATGGGGCTTTATCCTATTAGTTCGCTAGTGAAGTTAAACGATGGTTCGCTGGCCTTTGTGTTAAACGTACCCAAAGATGATATCGAAAGGCCCCAGGTAGCAGTTGTAAGAAACGCCAATGGCCAAGACCTGACCCGACATGAATTGGTTGATCTAAGCGAAGAGAAAGATGTCAACATTGATAAAGACGTAGACCATCAGGAAGTCTTCCCAGATGGTCTTGAAATCTTTATGAACCTAAATCTTACTTGATTAAACGCCCGGAGCGTTTGTTTGAGTCGGCTTTGATGACTACTTGACTGAACCGAGGTAGGTGGCCATGTCTTTTAAAATCCTTTCAGTGTCTATACTTTTTTCCAGGAGATGTTGCTTTTGAAACTCCTTGAACATCGTCTTGGCATGGCTATTTTCCCTTAAACCATACACGATGTTTTTCATTTGTTTGAAAAGGTAGATTTTCTGTTGTCCGCCGATTCTGGGGTAAGCCTCAAATTCCGGATCAATCTTCCCCTTGACGCATAAATAAGCCCCAGTCTTTTTAGATTTTTTTGTGTTTTTACAAAAAATACCTTTCCCGTCATCCCCATGACATTTTGTGCATTTGAATTTAATAAAAAGCTTTTTTCCATTTTCAGCTGACGCGTCTTTAAAAAGGGCTATTTCTTCAGGTTCTCCTTTTTTGGAAATAACTTCCCCGTAGACCGAAAAAGAAAAAGTCATCGAGATAAATATAATAAAGCAGGTAATCCAGTAGTTTCTTTTATTATTGCGCATGTGCTCTCCTTATTGCGTTGGTGTGTCTTTAGCTTTTAAACAGTAATATTTTACTTACGATTTGATTCGACGAGCTTTAATTTATGGAAAAGGCAACCCGTTTTTCAATTCGCTTAAATAGAGAGTTATCGCTTCCACTTCCTTTGGTTCCAAGCTTTGCAACAAAGGATTTTTTTCCATCAAAACCGTTATGCCGTGTTTCCTTTTTCCACTGATGATGTCGATGGTTTGATTCATCAAATATTTTTGGTTTTGACCAGAGAGAATAGGGTAATTTTTTACTAAAGGGATGCCACTCTCACCGTGACAATTGACACATAATTTTTCCTTAAACAGCTTTTTCCCGTCCAAGGCAAATCCATTGGAAGAAAAACTAATAATTGCCACCAACGAGATTAACACTATACTGAATTTTCTCCTCATAACAATCCTATTGCTTGAATTACGGTTTCAATGACGATTTGTCGTGTCTGCTTAACATTGCATACATAAAGTCAAACAAAACAATTGTTTAGTTGTTGTCTTGACTTTTGCTTGGTGAGATTAACATAAGATAAAATATTTCGACTACTAAAATTTTAATTTTAAATTAAATTTTAATACGAACTTGCAAAAAAAAATCCGCGTTTTTTTTTGTCATAATTGAAAAGGCTATGTTAGTCTACAAACAAGCTGGAAGTAAAATAAAATTTAGCTTGATAAAACTTAAAAGTTATAATAATAAAATTCGATATGGTAAAAAACTCATTAATGAAAAGCACAGGAGTATCGAATGGCAAAAATCCTGGTGATCGATGACGAAAATATCGGAAGAGCGATCATAAAGAATATTTTGGAAAAAGCTGGTCATGAAGTTCAGGAGGCCAATAATGGCAAAACAGGCGCCGAGCTTTATCATCAAGACCCCGCCGATATCATCATCACGGATATTTTTATGCCAGAACAAGATGGGATTCAAACAATTCTAAGACTTAAAAAGGAATTTCCTTTAATAAAGATCATCGCGATTTCAGGAGGAGGTTCCATGCTTCAGAGCAGTGAATATCTCCAGCATGCCCAGGATTTTGGCGCTTTGAAGACTTTTAAGAAGCCTGTGGACCCAAAGGAACTAGTAGATACGATCAATGAGATATTAAAATAAAGCGACTGTTCCTACCCCTCGATTTGCCTACCGTTTTGTTCTTTTCTTATACTGCTTTGCAGGAAATTTAAACAGCGCGAAAAATCCTGTTGAGTC
>JAOUME010000104.1 GCA_029881655.1 Deltaproteobacteria bacterium
ATGATAGCCGTTGAGTCGTGATTTAGACGGCGCTTAATAAAATCAGTCTGGTAGCGGAATAACCTGTGTGGTGATGGATGATGTGGGATTGGATCGAAGCCATAAGAGAGGCCAGAAGTAAGGCTCAAAGGTCAGTGCTGATGATCGTGGTTGCCGATCAGGGTTCCTCGCCGCGGAAAAAAAACGCCAAGATGCTGGTTTTTGAGGACGGCCGATTTTTGGGCAGCGTCGGTGGCGGCTCCTTGGAGAAGAAGGCGATCGAAGACGCGCTGGGCTGTCTGGCCGACGGGGTCTCAAGGCTCATCAGCTATCCCCTGATCAAGGATAAACCCGACCCCTGCTGCGGCGGGTCAATGGAGATCTATATGGAAGTCCTCAATGATAACCCCGCGCTTTATCTCTTCGGCGCGGGTCATGTAGGCCAGGCAGTCTCTCAGGTCTTGGCGGGAACCCCTTTTACGGTTCACCTGATCGACGAGAGGCCCGAATGGATTGATTCAGAGAAAATCCCCCCGGAAATCATCCGGCATCCCACCCCCAGTCTGGAGTTCATAAATAAGGCGGACTGGAACCCCGATAAAACCTTTGTGGCCATTATGACTTACGATGGCGGTCTGGATCAGGAGATTCTTAAAGCCATCCTGAAGCGTTCCACCCGCTATATCGGGATGATCGGCAGCCAGAACAAATGGGCGATCGTCAGGAAAAATTTAAAGCTGACCCAAGCTGAACTCAAGCGGATTCAATGCCCTTTGGGCCAGGACAACGGGGGCAAGTCGCCAAAGGAAATCGCGGTCGCTCTGTCTAATGAAATTCTCTCGATTTATCATGGCGTCAGGGAATTTTGATTTTCCTTTGATTCTGCTGGCGGCTGGCAAGTCAAGCAGGATGGGAATGCCCAAAGGCCTGCTTGAAATAGGCGATCATACCCTGCTTGAAAACCAGTTGAAGTGTTTCAGGATTGCGGGTGGGTCTCAGGTCGTTTTGGCGCTGGGGGAAGACCGCGAGCAGTATTTCGAGAGGCTTCCCGGACTAAAAAAAACGCTTGGGATCTGGAAGCGCCTATTTGATGTTGATCTCTTAACCCTGATCAATCCCAATCCTGATGAGGGTCCCTTTTCCTCACTGCTTCTCGCCGTCGAAGCCGTCCAGGAGTTAAAGCGCCCGGCCGCCTTTATCCTGCCGGTCGATGTTCCAGCGGCAGGCGGGACTCTCTGGCGGTTGATGGCGAATGAGATGAGGCCGGGGGTGGGACTCGTCAAGCCGGTTCATTTGAACAAGGGCGGCCATCCGGTACTGGTCTCAAGCCCGCTACTTAAAAACATGGCGGGGATTAAATCCGCTCACCCCGAGGCCAGGCTCGATCTTCAGCTTAATAAACTTCCACAAAATAATATCCATCTGGTTAAGACCGATGATGCCCATATCCTGATAAACCTCAACGATCCCGAGCAATACCGTCTTTTTTTAAACCGCCATCGCCTTGAGACTTAAGACGATTTAAAGGGGTAGACCCGTTTTGGATCGCTGAAGTATTCCCGTGTCGTTTTTAGGATAACCGGACTTAAGAATATCAAACCGATCAGGTTCGGCCAGGCCATCAGGGCGTTGGTGATATCGCTGATCGTCCAGACCAGACTCAGCTGGATGGACGCGCCCACCGGAAGCAGAATACAGTACAGGATGCGGTAGGGCAGGATCAGTCTTGGTCCGAAAAGATATTCCACCGCCCGGTCTCCATAGTATGACCAGCTGATCGCCGTCGAAAAAGCGAAAAACATGATCCCGATCGCCACGATATAACCCCCGATAACCGGTAGTCCCATATTAAAGGCCTCGGCCGTCAAACCCGCCCCGGTCATCCCGCTTGTGTAGGCTCCGGTCAGGATGATCACCAGTCCCGTCATGGAACAGATCACGATCGTATCGATAAAAGGACCCAACATCGCGACCAGACCTTCCCTGACCGGTTCGTTGGTCTGCGCCGCCCCGTGCGCGATCGGAGCGCTTCCCAGTCCCGCCTCGTTGGAGAAAACACCTCTGGCCACGCCGAAGCGGATGGCTTGAAGAACCGCGGCTCCGGCGAAACCGCCTGTTGCGGCCGTACCAGTAAAAGCGTCCTTGAAGATCATCATAAAAGCCGCTGGGATTCCCGAAAAATTCATCAAAATGACCGCCAAAGATCCCACGATGTAAAAGACTGACATGATCGGTACCAGCTTGCTGGCGACCTGGCCGATTCTTTTGATGCCCCCGATGATGACCGCGAAAACCAAAAGCCCGATGATGATTCCGGTCACGATCTTTGGCACGCCGAAATAGGTCGCTACTGGCTCGGCCACCGAGTTGGCCTGGACCATGTTGCCGATTCCAAAGGACGCCACTGCCGCGAAAAACGCGAAAAGCAACCCCAGCCATTTCTGACCCAGTCCCTTTTCCAGGTAGTACATCGGTCCCGCGCTGACGCTTTTATCGGGGTGAATCTCCCTGTATTTAAGCGATAAAAGGCATTCCCCATACTTAAGCGCCATGCCGAAAAAAGCCGTCACCCACATCCAGAATAAAGCGCCGGGCCCGCCAAGGGCGATCGCTGTACCCACTCCGGCAATGTTTCCCGTGCCGATAGTTGCCGACAAAGCGGAACTGAGAGCCTGGAAATGGGTGATTTCGCCTTGATCGTCCGGGTTGTCGAATTTGCCCATGATCAGCCTGAAGGCGTAGATGAACCAGCGGACCTGGATTCCGCCGACCAGAAAGGTCAAAAAGATGCCCGTGCCAACCAAAAGGATGATAGTGACCGGGCCCCATGCCCAGGAGTTCAGGTTGTTGAGTAGGTCGTTCATGATGGTTCCTGTCTATTCTAAGAAGTTATCGGGCAGGGCCTCATCTAAATCGATCGTTGCCGACGCCCCGAAGTGTTTTGGCGTGATTCTAAACAAAGCGAGCAAAAAAGTCGAATATAAAGCTCGAAGACTATAAAATATTATGCTCCCGGATTTATGCTAAATGACGCTAAAGTAGGCTTGATCGTCTGAGAGTCTCCTGGGTTGAAATATTTTTACGCGTTTCGTTTGCAAAAAGGGTCAAGATCGATTAAAGTCCAAGCCAAGCAACCTTGACCTGTGAAGGTGATCGGTTGATCAAGCGCGGACATGACCTTAATAATTCAAATGACAAAGAAGTCCAAAAAAAAAATCATCAAAGAGCCCGAAAAAAGGGTGTGGTTCGGAAGATTTACCCTGAAGGATATCATCATTGATCTGGTGATGTTGGTTATTCTCGGCGGGATCTTTTATTATTATGTCTAACGCGAATCCAATCCAAAACATTTGACAAATAAAGATGCGCAAACGGCACGAAAAAGATGAAGACGAAGAAGAGTTGGAGGATGGGACGGACCCATCTAAACAACAAAGGCTCTTTTGGTTTGAGGTGCTTAAGAACGTCGTCATCTGGCTGGCGGCGGCAGGAGCGGCCTACTGGTATTATTTTTTATAATCGCGTCCTCAATGACGAATCCCTCCAGGCATAAGAGTAGATAGCCCAAAACCCCTTCCACTGAACAGCTTTTATTGATTATCGGACTCAAGCTTTATTTTACGTTCGGTGGGGACCTGAGTCCTGGTTTGATCCATGCAGTTCTTTCGATTTGAGTAAACCAAAGCTGAAAAAGGTGATATTATCCGCGCGAAAAGGAGGTCCGAATGTCTAAACCGGGTGGAAAATGGTTTAAACTGAAAGAAAAGGACTTAAGGTTGGATAAAAAGTCGTCGCAACTGGATGAAAAGGCGCATAAGTTCCTCTTCAGCGAAAAGGAAAGAGGCGGGAAATTGTGTAATAAAAACGGTCAGGAACTCAAAGTCAAACTGGGCGAAGCCAAAAGAAACCGCCATAATATGGGATTTATCGAGTATTGGTTCTAAGGCCGGTTCTGACCGTCGTCCCCCTGATGATGGTGATCGTTTTTTTAAGCCTGATCACCTGGGCGTTCCCGGAGTTTTTTAAGGCTTCGCTCCTGCTTTATCTTACACGAGGGGGGTGGGTGATGAACAGTTTATGACATCCTTCCCGCGACTCTGTTTTTTTTAGATAGCGGATTTTGTTTTGCCCACCTTTTTAAATCCCGGTCTGAGCGGTTAAAATTCAATTTTCAGTTCATGATCCTTGATGTTGATTCCCTTTAAGAGTGGCCCGTCCAAGTTTCCGTCCGCCAGTTTCATAAGATATGGCAGGATCGCCCTGGATAAGGCGATCGAGGCCGTATGGGGAACCGCCGCGGGGAGATTGGTGATCGCGCTGTGTAAAACGCCCATGACTTCGTAGACCGGTTCTTGATAAGTGCAGGGTTTTGAGGTTTCGACGCATCCGCCCTGATCGATGGCGACATCGATGACGACCGTTCCCTTTGCCATCAGCCCGATCTGGGAGCGGGAGATGATTTTCGGTGCCGCCTTTCCCCGAAGGTAGACCGCGCCGATCAGAAGATCGGTGTCCGGCAGATGTAAGTTTATATTCTCGGGCGTGGACATCAGGGTCTTTACGCCGGGGGCTTTTTTGGCAAGCTCGGCAAGCGGTTTTTCCTGAACGTCAAAGACGAAGGTTTCAGCTCCCATGCCCAGGGCCAAGATCGCGGCCTGACTTCCGGCGACCCCCGCGCCAAGGATCATGACCCGTCCGCAGTCCGTCTGGTCAAACCCGCCCAGCAGAACTCCGCGCCCGCCCTGAGGCGCGTGCAGAAACCAAGCTCCCAGCTGAACGCTGAGTCTTCCCGCGACAGCGCTCATCGGAGCCAAAAGGGGTGTTTGTCCATCGATTTCGACCGTCTCGTATCCCACCGCCGTCAATCCGATCGATTTAAGTCCCTCGGTGAGCAGGGGGAAAGCCGCCAAATGCAAAAAACAAAAAAGCAGATGATCCTTCCTTAGAAACAAGAGCTCCTCCGGCTGGGGTTCCTTCACCTTCACGATCAATTCGGCGGTCCCATAGAGGGATTTCGCGTCAGGCAGTATCCGAACCCCCAGACTTTCGTAGCTCGTATCGTCAAAGCCCGCCTCCAACCCGGCTTTTGTCTCCAGGAAAACAGAATGTCCGGCCTTGATGAGAGTGTGACAAGCCTCAGGCAGGAGCGCGACTCTCCTTTCGGCCTGCTTGGTTTCCTTAGGAATGCCGATTTTAGTCATAGCCATAAATCCTATATTGCTCAAGCGCAAAATTACTAGACCTGCAGGTCGGGCGTAAAGCCTTTGCGCATGGTGTTTTCGCTATAGCATCTGGGGTCCGCAAAATGAATCAGATAACCCGGGCCGCCCGCTTTGGTGCCGATACCGCTTTTTTTAAAACCGCCGAAGGGCTGCCTTTCGACCACGGCGCCGGTGCAACCGCGGTTAAGATAAAGATTGCCGACTCTGAAATGGGTTTTGGCGTATTCCAGATGAGAGGGCGTTCTTGAGAAAACCGCTCCGGTTAGCGCGTATTTGGATTTCTGGGCCAAAGCCAAGGCCTCTTTGAAGTCCTTGGCCTTCTGGACCAAAAGCACGGGGCCGAAGAGTTCCATGGATAAGTAGGGATGATTGTGATCCAGGACCTCAAACAGCGTGGCCGGAACAAAGTGGCCACCCTCTGGAACCGTTGAGCGATAGAGCTGTTTCAGACCCTTCCCCGGATTATCAATGAGTCTCATCAGTCTGTCCCTGGAAGTCTCGTCGATCACAGGACCCATGTCCGAGGAAGGTAAATGGGCAGGCTCTATGCGGAGACTATTGATAACCTCCAGCAGTCTTTTGATGAATTCGGGGTATGCCTCCTTTAGGACCACGACCTTTGAACAGGCCGAGCATTTCTGCCCGGCGTAGCCAAAAGCGCTCTTAATCACGGCTGGGATGGCTTCGTCCAGATCAGCGTCGCTATCGATGACGATGGCGTTTTTCCCGCCCATCTCGCAGACGACCCTTTTGACCTGGGGCTGGTTATCGCTTGTTTTGGCAGCCTTTTCGATGATCGAAAGCCCCACTTGTTCGCTTCCGGTAAAGGCGATCTGAGCGACCAGGGGGTGTTCGACCAGAAAATTGCCGATTTTTTCCCCGGAGCCGGGAAGAAAATGGGCGATCTCCTTGGGAAATCCGGCCTGCAAAATCAGTTTGAAGAAAAGGTAGGCGATTCCGACCGAGTTGGATGAGGGTTTGATCAGGACCGGATTGCCCGCGACCAGAGCCGCGCTCGTCATACCGCAGAGGATCGCCAGAGGAAAGTTCCAGGGAGCGATGATCACGCTTGGCCCACGACCCTGATAAAACTGGATGTTTTCCTCACCCTCTTTGTTCCCCATTTTGACGGGAGAGAGTTCATTGATGGCCTGTCTCGCGTAATACTCACAGAAATCGACCGCCTCGGCGAGATCGGCGTCCGCTTCCTCCCAGGGTTTGCCGGTCTCAAAAACCATGAGAGCCGCGAGGTTGTAACGCTCTTTAATCAGCAGTTCCGAAAGCTTTAACAGCAGGAGCGCTCTTTCCTTTATGGGCTGATCCCGCCAACCCGGCCAGGCGTCCATCGATATTTGAAGGGCTTTTTGGGCTTCCCTGGCGGTTATTTCAAAGGAGCGGGTTACAAGGAATTCCTTTTGGCTGGGTGAGTATTTCAATTTAGGTTTCCCTTTTTTCAACTCCTTTCCACCCACAAAACTACCAGCTTCAATGGGAAGTTTCTCCTTTATCCCGCTCATGGCTGCTTCAAATTCGATTTTTTGTCTATCGACCGTAAAATCGGTCAGTGGGCAATTCGAAAAGGCGGACTTAAGTTTAAGTAATCGTTCGACCCTGGAGTCACTCCCCAACTCATTGAGCGGTATAAAAGGGATTTGATCATTTAAAAGGGGTTGTTTTAGGAGCGATTTAATATTAACGCCTTCCTGGAAACTGAGCTTTAAAAAACCGCTGTTGGAGGTGTTCTCCAAAAGCCGCCTGACCAAATAGCCGATGCCAGGTAAAAACGCCCCTACGGGGGTGTAGATTCTGACGGGATAGCCCTTTAAATACAACTGCCGACGGATCGGTTCCGCCATTCCGTACAGCATTTGGATTTCGACCGCGCTTTTTTCAAGTCCCATATCACGGGCGGTCAGGAGAGCGTGGGAGAGGGAGCGGATATTGTGACTGGCAAAAGCGGGCCTTAAAAGATCCCTTTCTTTGAGCAATCTTTTGGTGAGGAGTTCATAATTGGCGTCGGTGTCCTGCTTGGACATAAACACCGGGCAGGCGTGATTGTTCTGTCTTGACTGGATCACCTCATAATCCCAGTAAGCTCCTTTGACCAACCGGATGGTGAGGGGGCAGTCTCTTTTGCTGGCCAGGGATGTCAATAAACCAAGATCTTCTCCCGAGCATTTCAGATACGCCTGAAGAACGACCCCGATGCCGTCCCAGTCCTTTAACTGAGGTTCCTTGAAAAACTCCTCCAGTAAGCGGTATAAAATCGAATGATACTTCCACTGCTCAAGATCGAAATTAACAAAAACTTTATTTTGTCTGGCTTCAAGCATTATCGGCAGGATTTTTGATTTTAACCTCTTGACGCTTCCGTTAAAATCAGAGGGTCTGATATGCGGATCAAAGGCGGATATCTTCAGGGAAATATTCTTAAGCGGGGTTTGATTGAAATCAGGATGAGACTTATCCTTAAATATCCGCTCCAGGTTGACGATCAAGTCGAGATATTTTTTCTGATAACTCAAAGCGTCCGCCTCGCTGATCGTGGCTTCTCCCAATAGGTCCAAAGTCGTAAAATAACCTTCCTCATGCAGTTTAAGCAGTTTTTTTTCGGTGTCGAGGATATCCTGACCGGCAATAAAGGTTTTCGCCATTTGGATGATGTTGGACTTTAAAGCTCCCGATGCCAAATGGAGGCCGACCTTAGAGGTCGCGAACGCCATAATCATTTGCAGTGGCCTGGGGAGTTTAGATCCATCATGGAAATACTCCTGAATATGGTGGGCTACCTGTTGATTGGTCTTTAAAACCGGCAGTACATCGATAAAGCGGAAGAGGTCCACTTTGAACGCCGGGTCTTTCGTCACCCACTCCATCAGTTTTCCCTGCCAATAAGCCTTATCAAAGATACCCGGCAGCGTTTTTCGCGCGTCGTCCCATATTTCCATTCCAAAGCGGGTGATTTCATCTTGCGTGGCTTTGCCGGTTGCAGGTTGTTGTTCCAATGAAACCTCTTTGAGTAGGGATTATTTGCTTTTGTGAGCTGAAGACTCACTAGTTAATTATAGTATAACAGGGATACAATAATTTGGAAATTACCTAATTTGAGGTCGGTTTTTCAGGAAGCCATGATTTTCCAGAAAGCTGGACTGGCGGTTTAAACGCAGGTATTTAAATCATAACATAATAACAAATTAATGATATTGGCTTGTAAAATTCGACAGTCTGAATATAATAAAACCCTGATCCTATTAAGAAAGATTATCCGTTATTTATTTGACTGGCCATGGACAACATCGAAGCGAAATACCCCTTTTTAAGAAACTTCTCCGGCGTCGATTTCCGATTTTCGTTGTATCACAAGCTTTTTTTAACGGTTTTGACCGGCTGTTTGGTCTTTTTGGCCTTCCCGGGCTTTAATTATTACCTCCTGTGCTGGATCGGCTATGTTCCTTTGATCCTGGCGACCCGGGAATCGTCTTACCTGGAAAGCTATCTTTTGGGGCTGTTGGCGGGTTTCATCATGCTTGTGGGTGGGTTTCACTGGATCGCTGACTGGGGCGATATCGTGATGGGAATCCCGGTTCCGCTACACTATCTGGTCATTATCGGTTACGCTTTGGCTGTCGGTCAGCTAAACGGCCTTATCTTTTTGATTTTCAGATGGTTTCAAAGGAAAGATTTTCTGCATGACATCTTCGCCTTTCCCTTGATTCTCGTGACGCTCTTCTCATTTTTCCCAATGCTGTTTTATTATAAAATGGGGGATTCGCAGAGTTATTTTTACAGCGCTCTGCAGGGGACCGACATCACCGGCGTTTTCGGGCTTGATTTTATTTTGGGGCTGAGCAGTATTTCTGTGTATTACCTGTTATTTAAGCCCTTTGACAAAAGAAATGTTATTTGTATTTCTGTAGCCTGTCTTATCGTTTTAATCTGGTTTGGTTACGGGGTGACCCGGCTTGCCTCAATGGATGAAACCATTTCGAAATGGAAGACGAAAAGAATCGGCATTGTTCAGCCCAACCGCGCGGCCACCTTGGCGAGACCCATGCCGGAGAAGGGCTATTCCAGGCTTTATCCGCTGGAAATCGAGATGACCCGGGAGTTGAAGGATAAAGGGGCCGAAGCCGCTTTCTGGCCGGAAGGAAATTTTTTCGGCTACGTCTACTGGCCTCAGGTTAAAGAGGCTTTTCAAAAACACATCAGCCAACTCGGCATTCCGGTTCTCTTTCATGATACGACGCTTGAGGTCATAAAGGGGAAAAATCATTATTTCAATTCCACGCTATACCTCAACGAGAAGGGAATCATGGTTGATAAATACAATAAAATGATCCGGGTGCCGATCGGCGAGTACATGCCTTTGATCGGAGAGATCGAGTTCGCGCGGGAACTTCTGGGTGATTATCTAAGTAGTCTTTCTGCGGGAAAGGAACATAAGGTCTTTGATCTGGCGGGAATGAGAATGATTCCCCTGCTTTGCTATGAATCCCTTTTTCCTCTTTTCGTGGGAGAGGCCGCTCAAACCGCACCCAAAGGTGGAGTCCTTCTGGTCCAATCCCAGGACGGCTGGTATGGGGAGACCAGCGCCTCTGAGGTGCATACGGCCACCACGGTCCTAAGGGCGGTAGAAAACCGGTTGCCTCTGGTACACGCGATCAACAACGGCCCGTCCTCAATCATTTTGCCCAGCGGGCGGATTCATTTTCAGACTCCAGCTTTTAAGAAGGGATCATGGGCCGCTGACATGCCTTACGACGAGACGAGCGGCGGCAGCTTTTACAGAGACCATCCCTATTGGTTCGTTAATATTATCAGGTTTGTTTTCTTCCT
>JAOUME010000013.1 GCA_029881655.1 Deltaproteobacteria bacterium
TTTTCCCTCTTTTGTTCTTACGAATTAGAAAGTGATGCACCGATGAAACAGCTAAAAGCGCTGGGATCGGAGCAGTCTTTTCATTGACGCAACGGTCAGAAAGCACAATCAACCGATAACCCTGGTCGACTCCGTCTTCAACCTTGCGGCACATTTCATCGATAGCCTCTTCAAGGCTCATATCATCGATAGGATATCCCATGTCAACGGAGATGGAACGGAAATATCCGGTTTCTATATTTCTGAGCTGTTCGATTTCGGAATTCTTCAATACCGGATGAGGCAGTACAAGCATTCGGCATTGACCCGGGGTTTCGTCAAGGATGTTATAACTTCCTCCGATGTTGGAGGATAAGGACATAACCAGTTCTTCCCTGATTGAATCGATAGCTGGATTGGTTACCTGGGCGAAATGCTGTTTGAAATAGTTGTATAATAACTTAGGATTGTTAGATAAAACGGCCAAAGGCGTATCGTTTCCCATGGAAGAAGTTGGTTCCTGGCCAGTTTGTGACATGGGTTTGATGATACGGTATATCTCTTCATAGGTGTAGCCGAAGACCCTTTGATGAAGTCTTAATTGATCAAGGCTAGGCTGATTAAAGGTCGCTGGAGAAGGCAGGTCGTCGAGCCGGATCTTGTTTTCCGTAACCCATCTGGAATAAAGCTGTCTGGAACTGAGTCTGTTTTTGATTTCGTCATTGTATTGGATTGTTCCCTCGACGGTATCAATCAAAAGGATTTTCCCTGGCCCAAGCCTGCCTTTTTGTTTGATGTTGTCGGTGGGAATGTCCAGTACTCCGACTTCGGATGCCATAATGAAAAAACCGTCGAACGTTTCTACGAAGCGAACGGGCCTTAGACCATTTCTATCAAGGCCACCTCCGATCTGACGTCCATTGGTGAACATAATCGCGGCAGGTCCATCCCAAGGTTCCATTAAGGATTCATGGTACTCGTAGAAACTGCGCACGGCTTCGTCCAGGTTCTTTTTATTCTCCCAAGCTTCCGGTACCATCATTAAAAAGGAGTGGTCCATAGACCGGCCTGATGAGACCAGAATTTCAAAAAAGTTATCGAAGGATGCGGAATCACTGCCCCTGGGTACAATAATAGGTAACAGTTTTTTTATATTATCACCAAAATAATCCGATCCAAAAATGGATTCTCTTGATTTGGCCCAGTTGATATTGCCCTTTACGGTATTGATTTCTCCGTTATGGGCGATATATCGAAAGGGTTGGGCCAAGCCCCAGGTCGGGAAAGTGTTGGTTGAATACCTCTGGTGAACTAAAGCCAATGCGCTGATGTAGCGGTTGTCTTGTAAGTCAAGGTAGTATTGTTCCAGCTGATTTGCCAAAAACATACCTTTGTAGACGATGGTATAAGCCGATAGGCTGCAAACGTAGAAAAATTCCTTTTGAGCAATGTCGGAGACCTCAATGGCTTTTTCAATCTGGCGCCTAATAACATAAAGCTTTCTCTCAAAAGCATCCATATCCTGAGACATTTTTCGAACGACCATCTGGTACACGTTAGGCTCCATGTCCAGCATAAATTCAGAAAGACAGGAGTGGTTGGTTGGAACACGCCGCCAACCGATGACTTCAAGTTTTTCTTCCTGAACCGTATTGGTTATAATCTTAATGCATTTTTCGATCGATTCCGGGCTGGGAGGTAAAAAAATCATGCCAATCCCATAGTCCCCTTCGTCAGGAAGGGAAATGCCATCGCTTTTGAAAATTTCAGCAAAATAATCGTGCGGAATTTGGGTTAATATTCCCGCGCCGTCTCCCGATTTCGGATCTGATCCGGCAGCGCCTCTATGTTCGAGGTTTTTTAAGATGGAAATGCCGTCCGCTACAATTTTATGTGACCTCTCGCCGTTGATATGAGTGACGAAACCAACTCCGCAGGAATCCTTTTCCAATAGCGGATCATAAAGTCCATGTCTTTCTGGGAAACCGTATTTTTGCGTTCTAACGCTTTTAGCTGTCATGATAGTTTTTTTACAACTTAAATAGATAATTTGCAGGCCAATAAAAGGCCCTATGGTTTATATGGTATAGCGAAAATGAATTATTTATTAATCAATTTTATAGGCATTTCGCTTACAAATGAACAAAGAGTTATAATCGCATATATCAATGTTTAAGTGAATAAAAAGATAGTACCTTTTCCCTTAAATGTAAAATTAATTTTATGTAATCTTAAAATATTGAAATATCTAATTATAAAAAACAAAACTTGCAATTTTGCAGAGGAGTGTAGTTTTATGACAAAACGGATTAATCTTCGATTTATTCAGTCATTAAAAATATTGAGTATGTCAAAATGGAATGCCGAGACGGTGCAGCTAAATATTTTTGATTTTCTGGTCGTCAAGCAGCAAAACTTTGAAGGTCCGCTGGATTTGCTGTTGGAATTGATCAGTCAAAGGAAAATGAGCGTGCATGATATCGCTCTTAAAGATATTTGTAAGCCGTATTTAGAGTATCTTGAGCATATGGAGAATTTTAACATGGAGGTCGCGGTTGAATTTCTTCATATTGCCTCTTCCTTGATCCTGATCAAATCCAAAAGCCTGCTTCCTTTTCAAGATGAAGATAGTTTAGAAGAAGATCCTTTTGACACGGAAGAGCAACTCAAACAAAAACTGATCGATTATCAAAGATACAAGCAGATTGCGGCCTTCATGAAAAACTTTGACCTTCTTGGACGTGACACATTCACAAGGCCCTTTAAGCTGGAAGAAATCGAAAGTGAAGAAGAGACCGGCTCCCTCGAAGACCTTGATATTTACTCTTTGATTAAAGCTTATCATGCGTTAATGGTTAGACAATCCTATGATAAACCGCATCAGGTCTCGGCCGAAATCTTATCTCTTGAAGAACGGCTTTTAGAAATCATAAGCCTTCTGAAAAATGGCAGCAAACTGGTTTATAAGGATCTTGTGGGGGGAAAACCCCAAAAAATGGATTGGATTTTAACTTTTTTATCCATACTGGAATTAACGAGGTTTTATGTCATCCGCCTGCTTCAAGCAGAGGAATTTGGTGGACTTTATATCATGCCCGCCGATGGTCAGGAACTTCAAATCAAACTATTAGAAGAGCAGTATTTTGAGATCATATCTTCAAGAAATAAGGAATTATTTACGTAAGGTTAGAAATAACTTAAGTGATTATTGACAAGTTGCGAATTTAGAAATAATATTATCAATTACATTGAATATGAAAGTAAAGATCACACAAATCCAAAAGAAAAATCAAAAATTTTCCTTCGCACTAAAAAGATCTGACTGCCAGAGGGTTGAGGATCGCTATCATTTTGATAAAATAGACTGTTTGGCTGAACTTACCAAAAATCATGAACAAGTACAGGTCAAAGGGAGCTATAAGGTGGTCATTAGTTCATTTTGTGATCAATGTCTTGGAGAGATCAGTCAAACGCGTGAGAGTCAGTTTCAGTTATTTCTTTTACCGGAAAGTGCAGCCAAAAACGATCTTGATGACAGGGAAATAACGCTAAGTGAGTTGGATATTGACTATTTTGCGGGTCTTGAAATCGACTTGGGCGGTTATTTTGAGGACCAGGTTATTTTGGATACGCCTCTAGTTCAGGTCTGTTCTGAAAATTGCGCTGGGATTTGTAATCAGTGCGGAGTCAATCTGAATTTTAAACAGTGTGATTGCCGAAATCAAGGTTTGAATAACCCTTTTAGATCGCTCAGGAAAAATACAGATAATTTGATATGAACGAGTTATCAATCATTATAATAAAGTTTTTGTTTAACTTAAATTCACAAATAAATCGGGAGATGAGATGGCCGTACCAAAAAGAAAAACTTCAAAATCAGTTACAAGGCAAAGAAGGACACACAAAAAATTATCAAAGCCGAATTTTATTTCCTGTTCCAATTGCCAGGAATTGATCCTGCCTCATCATGTTTGTCCCAAATGCGGTCAATTCCATGGAAAGCAAATCATTTCACATGATGAACAATAGTTACATAAGTCAAAATCTGGCAGTATTTAACGTATTTAAAATTTTTACCAAAACATAATCATGGTAATTGCGGTCGATGCCATGGGCGGGGATCTTTATCCCAAGATACCTGTCCTTGGTGCAATAAAAGCGGTAAACGAAAAACAGATTCAAGTTGTTTTAGTTGGAGATGAGCCCAGTATCAAGAAGGAACTGGAAAACTGCAAATATGATGCGAAATTGGTGGATATCGTTCACGCGACGCAAGTTATCGATATGGACGAGAATGTGGCTTCGGCTTTAAGGTCTAAAAAGGACTCCTCCATGCGGGTTTGCTACAACCTCCACCGGGACGGAGTAGTTCAGGGGGTTGTGAGTGCCGGACATTCGGGCGCAATGCTCGCTATCGGAAAATTCGTCCTAAAGACCATTAAAGGCATTGACAGACCCTGCATTAGTGCCATGCTGCCCACCTTAAGAGAAGATGACCGGGTTTTGCTTGTTGATGCCGGGGCAAATATGGATTGCACGCCTGAGCATCTTTTACAGTTCGCGATTCTAGGGGATGTTTATATGGAACACATCCACCGCAAAGAAAACCCCAGGATCGGGCTTCTCAATGTTGGTGCGGAAGAAGGAAAAGGGGATGAACGCTCAAAAAAGGCCTATGAACTTCTAAAGAAATGCCCGCTTAATTTCGTTGGCAATATCGAGGGAAAGGAGTTTTTTAATGGCGATGTGGAAATCGTTGTCACCGATGGTTTCGCGGGTAATATTCTACTAAAGTCTGTTCAGGGCGCGGCTAATTTTGTCAAAGAGATCATATCAAAGGAAATAAAAAGTTCGCAAATTGCAAAAATCGGTGCGGTTTTTCTCAATCCGGTGTTTAAAAGCGTCAAGAAAAAAACCAACTACGCTGAATATGGCGGAGCACCTTTGCTTGGTTTGAGAGGAAACGGGATTGTGTGTCACGGAAAATCAAACCAAGAAGCGTTGCTTTTTGGTATCAATTTCGCCAACTGGGCGGCAGAGGCTCATCTTGTTGAGAGGATGGAAGAAAAACTCGTTGAATACAAAGAATATTTGAATTCTTGAGGAACATTTTAAATAACTTTTGATATTTACTGATATGGATGAATTCAAAGAAAAGGTAATCTTGGTTAGTGGTGGTTCCAGGGGAATCGGCAAGGCCATCGTCATTAGTTTTCTCCAGGCGGGTGGAACCGTCTGCGTGATCAACCGTTCAAAACAATCAGCTGATGATTTAACTCAGGAGGTTAAGCAGTACGGCGATCAATTCTTTTCTTTTTTGGGAGATATTTCTAAAAACGAGGATTGTCAAAAATTCGCTGAACTTGTTTATGGCAAGTATGGAAAAATCGACATACTGATTAACAATGCAGGAGTTACGAGCGATGGATTGTTTCTTTCTATGAAGCCAGAAGCATGGGAACAAGTTGTTTCCACTAATTTAAACGGCACATTTTATCTGTGCAAAACGGTTATCAGGGCGATGGTCAAAGCTCGATTTGGAAGGATCATCAATATTAGTTCCGTGGTTGGATATACGGGAAACCCAGGTCAGGTGAACTATTCGGCCAGCAAATCCGCCCTGATTGGTTTTACCAAATCATTGGCTAAGGAAGTCGCTTCCAGAAACGTCACCTGTAATTTGGTCGCTCCTGGCTTTATTGAAACCGATATGACCGGTTCTTTAAATGAAGTCCAGGTCAAGGCCACTTTAGAAAGCGTGCCCATGAAAAAAATGGGGGCTCCACAGGACATTGCCGATGGTGTTTTGTTTTTAGCGTCATCGAAAGCAAGTTACATAACCGGAACGACCCTTCATATCAATGGGGGTATGTACTGATATAAATTTTCAAGTAGCTCATAATTATAGTGAAACGCTAAATCGTCACTAAGTATTTGACAGAGTGGGTGAATCATAAGAAAATTTAGTGACTTTTTGTTTATTTTATTGAATTATCAAACAGAATTGATAAATAATAACTAATATTGGAGAAGAAGAATGAGTGGTGCGGATATTGATACAAAGGTCATAGATATTATCGTTGAGCAATTAGGCGTCAACAAAGACGATGTTAAGCTCACTTCCAATTTTATTGATGATTTGGGAGCGGATTCATTGGATACGGTTGAGTTGGTAATGGCGTTTGAAGAAGAGTTTAACATTGAGATTCCAGACGAGTTAGCAGAGCAGATCACGACTGTTGAAAGTGCGATCAGCCATATTAAGAAAGCTTTGGGATAATAAAGTCTAACCAAATATTCCCGATGAGATTTGATGAGAGTAGGTATTTGGTACAAAACCAACCATAAACCGTCTTAATTAAGATAAAGATGCGTAAAAAAATCGTCGTTACTGGATTAGGAGCCGTTAGCCCATTGGGAAACGATGTGAAAAGCACATGGGCCGGGATTTCTGCTGGGAAATCGGGAATAACGAACATCACCAAGTTTGACGCTTCGGAGTACACGACGAAGATTGCCGGGGAAGTTAAGGGTTTCAACCCCGAGGATCATATTCCCAGAAAAGATATTAAAAAAATTGATACCTTTATTCAATATTCCGTAGCAGCCTGCAGTGAAGCTATGGCTGATGCCGGTTTAATTATCGATGATTCCAACGCTCAGGATGTTGGGATTTCAATTGGTGTCGGGATTGGCGGTCTTCCCAATATTGAGTATTACAGTCATGTACTAAAAGAACGCGGACCCAGCAGGATAACCCCATTTTTTATTCCTATGACTATCAGCAATATGGCATCGGGATATTTGTCCATTATGCTGGGAGCTAAAAACTACAACGCAACCACCGTATCAGCTTGTTCTTCGGCCAATCATTCGATCGGAGATGCCAGCAGAATCATCGAAAGAGGCGATGCTAAAGTGATGATTGTTGGCGGAACCGAGGCGGCGATTTGCGGTTTGGCTATAAGTGGCTTTGGGGCAATGAAAGCCTTGTCCAGAAGAAACGATGATCCCCAAAGGGCAAGTCGGCCCTATGATGTCAACCGTGATGGTTTTGTCTTAAGCGAAGGTTGTGGAATATTGATCTTAGAGGATTACGAATTCGCCAAGAAAAGAGGCGCCAAAATTTATGCCGAACTGGCCGGATACGGATTTAGTTCGGATGCCCACCATATCACTTCTCCGTCAACCGAAGGTCCATGCAGAGCCATGAAAATGGCTATTCAGGACGCGGGTATCCCTGAAGATGGGATCGATTACATCAATGCTCATGGAACCTCCACTCCTACCGGTGATATAAATGAATTGGATGCGATTAAGCTGGCCGTTGGCGCTGACCATGCCAAAAAAATCTCCATAAGTTCGACCAAATCCATGATAGGTCATCTGCTTGGCGCCGCGGGGGGGATTGAAGCGGTGGTTACAATCCTGGCGATGCGGGAAAGTCTGGTTCCGCCCACTATCAATGTCGATGATCTCGATCCGCTCTGCGATTTGGATATCACACCTAATCAGCCTAAACAAAGAATAATAAATACAGCTCTTAGTAATTCTTTCGGTTTCGGCGGTACCAATGCCACGTTGGCTTTTAAAAAGCTTTCTTGATCAATTTTCCAAGTGTTTATGGAAACCATTGAAAGCCGGTTAAGAGAAATCCTTGATAAAATTCGATCGGCATCAAGCGGTAGGCAGGATGTCAAGCTGATTGCCGTATCCAAAACCAAACCTGTTTCTTCTATCTTGGAGGCGTTTAAAGCGGGGCAACTGCATTTTGGAGAAAACCGCATCCAGGAGGCTAGAGATAAAAGTCCCCAAACTCCTCAATCCATTCATTGGCACCTGATCGGCCCCTTGCAAAAGAACAAGGCCAAGTATTGTCCCCAAATCTTTTCAACCTTACATACATTGCATCGAACTGATATAGCTGACAATCTGAATCAAAAACTGGTCGAGGCCGACAAGACAATCGATGTTCTCATACAGATGAACCTCAGTGGTGAATCTTCCAAGTCAGGAGTAGAAGGCTTGGACGAGTTAAAAAGGCTACAAGATCATATATTAACACTACCTAATTTGCGTTTGACCGGATTGATGACAATGGGTGATCCCAATGCTGACGCTAAAGTAAATCAAAAGATTTTTTCTGATTTACGGGAGATTTTATCGAAGGAAGCTTTTAGGCTTGAATTAAAAAACCAGTATAAGGAACTTTCGATGGGAATGTCGGGTGATTTTGAGTTAGCGATTAAAGAGGGAGCTACTTTCGTTAGAATCGGGAGTTCAATTTTTGGGACGAGGTGATTTTGAATTTCAACCCAATATGGCGTTTATAGTTTCGCAAAATGCTTGGTTATGTTATGCTTAAAATTAATATTAAGCGACAAAATATAAATCATAACTGAAATAATATTTTCCATATCAAACTGTTCAGGTTGAATCAATGAAAAACTCTTTTAAAATATGCACTTGGGTAATTATCTTACTGATCCCTTTTTTAATGGGATGCAAAAAGAAATCAAGTGTAATCACTAATTATGCAGAGGGCATAACGATCCATGAACCTGACAGCAATGGCTTGATCAATACAGCAAACAGCAGTTCGGTGCAGGTGCCGTTATCCGGCCAGGGCTCAATCACCCATCTCTCTTATAGTAGCGCGGGGGGGGAATTTGCCTACACACATCATGTTGGAGATGTACCCTTGGATATCTACATGATCTTCACCAATAAAAGCGGTACGAGCAACAATAACAGTACCCAGGTTAGTTATAAGGATAGCCAATCCACGAGTAATTTTCCTGATAATACCTTTTCAAGCCGATCAAATGAAGTTTTTTCACAAGATATTTCCGGTTATGCTATTGAAAATGGTATTGGTTTAAGGGGGAAACCTCAGGCGACTCGCTTTAACGCATCTCCGTTGCCTTTTGTCGAGAATAGGAACTATCAGGCATTAAACAATCAACTGGTAGAACCTCGGAAAAACATTATTGGGGACGTTGATTCTTTCATCGATGTCGATGGACAAGGCGCGACTGTTTTTATTCCATCGACTTTGAGGCAGGTTATCACTGACGGGACCATCACATTGAACCTTTGGGTTGAAAATGCGTCTTGGGGAAGTTGCAGCAAAGCGTACTGTATTAACCAAACCATTGTTGATTCCGTTGGAAGTAATTTTTTGAAAACAGGTAGTAACAACGATATTTATGATTGGGTGAGCAATATTTACGGCGCTCCTTGGGGAGCTCAAAATTATGGGAATTTGCTGGACCCGAGTGCCGCCAATCAAATCGATATCCTTTTTTTCGATATTGAAAATGATAACTCCACCATCGGCGGAATTTTGGGTTTCTTTTGGGCGAAAGACAATTATAAGAAAACGTCTTACAGCATTTCAAATGAGCGGCTGATGCTCTATATCGATTCTGTCCTGGTCGCCACTCCCGATCAAACCTGGGACATTACCGATTACTGGCCTGCTGAAATGGTGGCAACCATGGCTCATGAGTTCCAGCATATGATTCAGTTTTATCAAAAGTCGATTCTGAGAAACCTGAGCGGCAATGAAGGGGAGGTATGGCTCAATGAGATGGCATCCATGGTTACTGAGGATCTTGTGGCGGAGAAACTTGGCAATATCGGACCTCGCGGTGTCGCGGCGACTGACGGTACAGCTGGAGCGGCCAATAATCACGAGGGAAGATTGCCCCTTTTTAACCTTTATCTCAACAAAGGCGTCACGCAGTGGAGTCTTACCAGTTCACCACTGCCGAATTATTCCGTCAGCTATGCCTTTGGCGCTTATTTGGTGAGAAATTTCGGTGGTCCGGTACTTTTCAGGAAGATCGTTCAAAGTGGCCGCACCAATTATCTGGCAGTCGAAGAGGCCGTACAGGCACTTGGGTACGATGAAACGTTTGAATCGCTATTAAAGAAATGGGCTGTGGCTTCCCTGATTTCGGATAGCACAACCGCGCCTTCAAGCTATCGGTATAATATCGGTGGCTTTTTCAATTACGCGTTGGACGGTGTAAATTATAATCTAGGGTCGATCAATCTTTATAATTATACGGATGGCAGCATAATTGGACCGCAGTTTTATTTGCCGGGCGACCTTATAAACCTGACGAGTAGCGACGGTTATTCCAATACTTTCGTCGAGGTCATCAATCAGAAAACCGGTACATTTACGTCGAATATAATGATGGGAAATACGGTGAAGTTGACGGTGGTTACCAAGGCTCCATAGTCTATTCAGAAAGATGAAACAAAAAGCTAATTTAAACAAAAGATTTATTTTAACTCCTTTGATTTTCATCGTCGCTTTATTTATCATGGGTCAGTCAAGCGGTCTTTTGATTATTGAGGGAACTCTGGTGACTAGGGGCAATACGCCAAAGCATTATTTGACTCTTACCGATAAAGATAATCAGACTTACCGTTTAAATGCGGCTGATAGCTCAGCCGATCTTTACCAGTACCTAGGACAGGAAGTCCGCCTCTCAGGCAAAGTCGTCTCGAAGGCTTTGGGACCGGGCTTTCCAGCTCTTTTTGAGGTTCATGAAGTCATCCGGTAGTCTGTAATATCCCTAAGAAATATTTTAATTTGTTTTTTTAAGAGCAATAACTTCGTTAAAAAACCTACTTAAACCACACTAAGTGTTTTATATAATATAGCGGTTTAAATAAACCAGGTCATTTTCGATATAAATAATTATGCAAATGGACGGACAGGAAAACAAGATTAAGTGGAACGAGAGAATCAAAATCAAGGATCTTAAGGATAAAACTGGCCAAATCCATAGCCTGACCGGCTGGGTTTTTTTCACCAGAAAATCAGGAAACATCCGTTTTATAGGCTTAAGAGACGGAAGCGGTAAGATACAAGGGGTTCTCGTTAAGGAGGAAGTCGATCAGGCAACCTATGATCTTTTTACGCGACTTAAACAGGAAACCTGTATCCAAATGAGTGGTATCGTTCAGGAATCGAAGAGAAACCGCTTTGGAGTGGAAATTTTGGTCAAAGAAATCGAAATCATTTCGATTTCTGAGAATTTTCCCATCACTCCCAAGGAACATGGAACAGACTTTCTGCTTTCAAACCGACATCTGTGGTTGCGCTCCAGCCGTCAGTTGGCTTTATTTAATATACGCAATAAGGTAATTCAGGGTATGAGGGATTTTTTCGCTCAACATGATTTCGTTCAAATGGATTCGCCTATATTGACTCAGAACGTGGGTGAGGACCCCAAAGGATTATTTAATTTGAGTTATTTCGATTTGGGGGAGGCCTATTTGGCTCAGACGGGTCAGCTTTACCTGGAAGCCTCTATTTTTGCACATGGCAATGTCTTTTGTTTTGGACCCACTTTTCGGGCAGAAAAATCGAAAACAAGAAGACATCTGACAGAGTTTTGGATGCTGGAGGCGGAAATGGCCTTTATGGATAACGTGGATAATATGGATGTACAGGAAGATTTGATCCGTTTTGTAATCACCAAAGTTCTTGATGAATGTTCCTGGCATTTAAAAGAGCTTGAAAGGGACGTGGAAGCGCTTAAGGGCTGTATGGAGCCCTTTATCCGTTTAAGTTATGACGAAGCGGTCGTTATTTTACAAAATAAGGGTGCCAAGATAAACTGGGGCGATGATCTGGGCGCAACAGACGAGACGCTCTTAACCGGAGATTCTTTGGTGCCGGTATTTGTTTACGACTACCCAAAAAAGGCGAAAGCTTTTTACATGAAGGAAAACCCGCTAAATCCAAAGACTGTAAAATGCGCCGATCTTTTAGCACCAGAAGGTTACGGCGAGATTATCGGAGGCAGTCAGAGAGAAGACTCAGAGGAAAAACTGGTTAGCCGGATTTTAGAGGTTGGTCTGCCGATTGAGCCCTACCAATGGTATGTCGATCTAAGGCGTTACGGCAGTGTGAAGCATTCTGGTTTTGGTATCGGGTTGGAAAGGCTGGTCGGTTGGATTTGCGGGATTCATCACATCCGGGAAACGATTCCTTTTCCACGCATGATGGAAAGAGTTTACCCATAGTCTAATCACACCTGAAAATGAGAGTCTGGGCAATTTCAGATACGCATTTTTCTAATGATCAATCAAAACCCATGGATTGTTTTGGGGAAATCTGGGTTGATCACACTTCCAAGATCAATGGAAACTGGAAAAAATACGTCAGTCATGACGATATTGTTATGATCGGTGGAGATATTTCCTGGGGGAATCAACTGGAAACCGTTTTGCCGGATTTGGTGACGCTTTCTGAATTGCCTGGAATAAAGAAGATCATGGTCAAGGGAAATCATGATTATTGGTGGAGAAAGGCTGAAAAAATCAAGAACAAAATACCCGCGAACCTGGTCATGCTGGAGGGGAACGCCGTAAAGCATCATGAAATGGCCTTTTGCGGCACAAGGGGTTGGTTGGCTCCCAATGATCCTTATTTTACCGCGATTGATCAAAAGACATACAACAAGGAGCTGAAACTTCTGGATCAGGCACTTCAAGAAGCGGTAAAACTTAAACCTAAAGAGGGTATTCATCTTCTGATGCATTTTGCTCCGTTTACCTCAAGGGGTGAAACAACGTCTTTTTTTGATCTGATACGAAGTTATCCCGTATCAACCTTGAGTTTCGGTCATTTTCACAAAAAAGAGGAATGGGAAACCACCCCGACTGGAAAAATCGATCATATCGATTGTTTTTTGACTTCGACGGATTATCTGGGTCATAAACCCCAGATGATTTGGAAAACGGATTAGAAAGATTGAGAGTCAAGCTCAAGTCAAACTTAAGGCGGCTCCAAAGGCTCCAGAGAACTGGGCATCCTTTGCCAAAAAAAGTTCGTGTTCAGACAAATTGTCATTGAAGTAATTCAGCAGGATGGGATGGTGTTGCATCACCCCGCCGGAAAAAATAACCTTGCCGGACTCGATTGAGGTGATTTCAAGGACCCTTTTGGTAATTGAGGTATAAAGGGCATGGGCCAGATTCTCGATTTTTTCGCCGCTAACCAGGATCTTGATCATTTCTTGTACCGCAAAGACGGTGCAGTAACTACCGAGATTGAGTTTTTTATCGTGCTTTGTTGCAAGAGAAGGTAAATCTTTCAGTCTGATATCCAGCCTGTGACAAATCTCATCCAAAAAAGCGCCGGTTCCGGCCGCGCATTTCCGGTTGATGACAAAATCCAAGATCTGATGATCCTTTATTTTTATGATTTTGGAATCCTGCCCTCCAATATCGATGAGGCTGAAATCAGATTCATTTTTATAAAGAAACTGGATTCCCAGGAAGTGGGCCTTAATTTCTGTGAGCTTGTTGTGAGTGAAGGGGATATGATTTCTGCCATAGCCGGTCGACGCGATAAAGTGATTTATTTTGATTTGTTCATCGGTATCAGAGGCTGGTTCTGAAAAAGGAGATTCTGGAAAATCAGAACTATTAAGAAGATTTCTGACCTGTTTGATTAAAGGAAAAAGGGTTTTTCCTTTGGATTTGTTGATGATTTCACCCTTTGATGTGATTAAAACGACTTTGATCGCGCTACTGCCAAGATCGATTCCCCAATAATAATCATCAGACATGGAAGTTTTATAAAAGGAATATAAGATTATTCAAGGATTTCCAAAAACGCCTCGATTCGGTTTGCGGATTGTTCATCGGAAAAACACCTTAAATCGTTTAAGTCCCCATCAATGACCACCGACTTGATGCCTTTTGAGCGGAGTCGGTTGGGCAGGTTGTAATGAATATTGGTGTTGTTGGGACAGGTCTTGGCATTGTGAAAAACAACACCGTCAATATTAAATTCCTCAATGATATTTAAGATGTACTCTTCCTTGTAGTGATCATTCCGGTTGATAAAAATTTTCAAGTAGGCAAGAGCCATGCTTTCTAAGGGTTTTTCTGGATTAAAATCCGAGAATATCCAGCTGTTGCAGTAGGTCGAGGCGACTATGGATGCGTGATGATTATCAAATAACCCCGAAAGACTTCTTAATCGTCCCCAAACCGGCATTCCATCCCAGTAAAGCCTAAATCGTTCTTGGTTGTCCGAACCTTGTCGAGCGATTTGGGCGGTGATTTCGCTGTAAAGTTTCTGATAAAAATCTTTCGCGATTTCAGTCCCTCGCAAAACAACGATTGGGCCCATACTGATAGTTGCGTCAAAAAAATCAAAAGGGCTAGGGCTGTTTCTGCATAAGCCAAGGACATCTGCCCAAAGGTCGGTGGCTTCCTTTGAAAGCTTAACGGCCTGAGCCAATCGATCGGGCTTGATTTTTGAGTGGGTGATTTCTTCTAAAAACAAGATCAGTTCTTTATATTGATCCGTTACGTCGCGAATATGAGATTGCTGGATTTCCGGCAGGTTGGTCGGCGGATGAATACCGAAAATGGGAGCTTGGTACTGCCGGGAAAAAAACTCGAACCAGTGCATCACGTCTTTGCACTGGTTGGTGCAGTAAACTAGAACATCCGGCTTGGGAACGCTTTTGATCCCGTAGGCTCTCTCCAAAGGGGTGAACCCCTGAAGATAAGCACCGATATCGCTTCTGAGGTAGCTACAGATATCTTGCGAATAACCACGGCTGTCAGCCAGCGGTATCGTTTTTTCAGTCGTTCTGGTGGCTCCCAGAAGCGCTCCATGGTTTTCTGGGAAATAGACCTCGAAATCCATCGCCCTTAAGATTTCAGCCGGACCGACCGACGTGCACCAGGCGACTTTCCGATCAGGATTTCTTGAGGCTTCATCCAGACTGAGAAAGTGATTTTTCATCACTTCTTTCATATCCATCGCGACCTTGTTGTGAAGATGATGTGTTCTCTAAATGCGTCTAAAGTATATAATGTCCAAAGCGGTTTTGAAAGGAGTAATTGGTTTATTCTCGATAGAAGGAGGGGTGAAGGTATGGGTGTTTGAAATTTGTGAGTAGGCGCGAGTGGATCGAAACGCAGATTGAATCCTCACGCACAGGCGAAGTGGAGCAGAAAAGGGGGAACTTCACCTATGCGCTTGGAAGTGAAAATAGGGGTTAATCATCAAAATTAGGTCCAACCCGGTGGCAACCATAGCCGTAACAGGATTGAGCGGTTTCTGAGCCATTTAGATCCAGTCCGTGACATTCCTGACAAGTACAAGGATTCAGATCGCTACAGCCTGTCAATTCCAAACGGTTCATTTCGAGGCCTCCAGGATGTAAAATTCCATGCTCTTCATAGGCATGGCTCTCAGGCAGGTTCCAGGTTTCCAAATGGCACTGGTAGCAAGACTGGGCAAAAGCCGAACCTTTCAGGTCCGTACCGTGACAATCGATACAAGTGTCGTTGGTCGGGTCGTCGTAACCCACCGCGTGCCAGGCTTTGCCGATATCGGTGTCATGGGAGGGGTCCGACAGATCGAATTTCTCGAAATGACATGCGAAACAAGTCCTTCCTGTGGTTCCGCCGGTCAGATCGTCGCCATGACATTCCGTGCATTGATTGACGAAGGGCTCCTCGTAACCGAAAGCGTGCTTGGTTTCGCCGACAAAGGTATCATGAGAGGTGTCGTCATAATCCCATTTGTTGAGATGACAATCATAACAGGCGATATCCCCCGTCGTATCCTTTAAGTTCGCGCCGTGACAATCGGTGCAATTATTTCCCTTGGGATCCTCGTAACCCTCAACATGAAAGGATCCACCGAGGTCGATGTTGTGGGGGGTCTGGTAGTAGTCCCACATGTTGGCGTGACATAAATAACAGGAGACTTCACCGTTTTCTCCACCTTTGAGATCATCACCGTGACACTCAGCGCAGTTGTTGAGAGGGTCATCGTAACCCACCCCATGATTTTGAACCAGAACAGTCCGGTGAAAATCATCACCACGCAGGATTTCCTTTTCATCGCAGGAAATCAGCGAAATCAACGAAATCATCAGGATCACACCTATTTGTAAGAAGAAGCGGTCTTTAAGTTTCATTGCCTTTTGTTTAAATGAGTTTGCCTTCCCTGGGTTCATTATCCAAAATTTAATGGCTAATCATCAAAAGGTTGACCCTCGACATGACATCCTGAATTATAACAGGTTCTGGCCGTACCTCCTTCCGCTGTCCCTTTCAGGGTCGCTCCGTGACATTCTATACAGGTGCAGTTAACGCCACATCCAAAATCCTCAATATAATCCAATTCGTTCAATACGTCGGCATGAAGATAGCCGTGTTCGTTTTTCGTGTGAGTATCGGGTAGATTCCAAAGCTCACCGTGACATTTTATGCAGACCCGGGCGACTTGAGTGGGTCCGGTACCATGACAATCGTTGCAGCCTGTAGTTTCAGGATCTCGATGGCCTAAGGCGTGAAAGACGCCTTTCACGTTAACGTCGTGTTTTGTGTTGCCGTAATCCCATTTGTTCAAATGACAGGCGGAACAATTTCTCGCTACAACCGTTGAGGTGTCAGCGCTGGCATCAGTAGTCGTGTCGGCACTCGCGTCCGTGGTGATATCAAAAGCGGCGGCCAAAATAGCTGGGTCAATCAGATTTCCGTGACAGGAAGCGCAATTTTCTTCCACTGGTAGTGCGTATCCCTCAGCGTGTCTGGTTCCTTTGATGTCAATATCATGGGAAGTATCGCCGTAATCCCATTTGTTCAAATGACAGGCGTAGCATGAAAGCTGGGTGGTATCGCTGGAAAGATCGACACCGCCGTGGCAATCGCCGCATTTCTCTGTAAAGGGGTTCTTGAAACCATCGGCGTGAGGAGAATCGACCAACATGTTTTCATGGGGAGTCAGATAGAAATCCCACAAGTTGTTATGGCAATCGAAACAGGACCGGGCGGTTTCACTGCCAAGTAGCTTATCGCCATGGCATTCCTCGCAGTTTTGATTAAAAGGATCCTTGTAGCCAACCGCGTGCATATCGCCCGTAGCGTCGCTTACTAGATCGACGTCATGGGAAGTATCGCCAAAATCCCATTTGTTTAAATGACATTTGTAGCAGGAAGGAGCGGATTTCAGTCCTTTTAAGTCTCCTCCATGACAACCGATACAATTGTAAAGCGGGTCCATCAGTCCCTCTCCGTGCTTGGCTGTCCCGCTTAAGCCGGAGTGATTGACATCGCTTGGCATTTGTGATTGATAGGCCTCAGGTTCTTGCAGGTACTCACATGAAGAAGCAACGAGAATCATTAAACCTAATAAAGTGAAAATGAGTAAATGTTTTTTTATGTTAATTATTGATCCTAAAAACATGATCTATCCCGCAATATGGTTAAAGCAAAATTTATCAGATTTGATATTTAATTAATCATCAAAAGGTTGGCCAAGTCTATGGCAATCAGAACTATAACAAGACTGCGCGTAGCCTCCCTGAAGGTCTTTCCCGTGACAGTCGCTGCAATTATTAAAGGGATCCGCGTTCGGTGACCTTGGATGCAGATAGCCGTGTTCAGAAATACTGTGACTTTTTGGGACATCCCATTTATTGAAATGACATAAGTAACATGAGGGAGCACTGCCTTTACCCGTCAGTCTGAGGCCGTGACAATCGGCGCAAAAATTTTCGGGGTCGTCATATCCTTCGGCGTGAAGGTAGCCATTAATATTGGTATAATGCTGTTCTAAGATGGTCCAGTTATCTTCATGACATTGTAAACAGGAAGGTCTGTTTCCTGTACTTGAGCCTTTTAGCTCTCTTCCGCCGTGACATTCAGCACACTGCTGTTTAGCCTGCACCATACCATTGCGGTGAGGTACCCCTTTGATTATAATTTCATGCTCATCTGTATCCCAAAGATTTCCATGACAGCTATAGCAACTAGGAACCGGACCGTTACCATTTAGATTGATTCCATGACAGGCGCTACAGTTGTTGGCGCCTCGGTAGAGTTTCTTGCCATGATGCACACCATTAAGGACGATGCTGTGATTGGTAAGGGTATCCCTGCAACTTATTGCACCAAAAGCGATCAATAGAATCGAAAACAGGAGCAGGAACTTATTTCTATTGAAAAAAGAAGTTATTAATTTCATCTTGCTTTCTTCTTTGTGAATGTTTGGGTTTAATTATAAAAGCTGTTTTTTATTTAATCTTACTTTATCAAGCGAAAGTGAAACAATGATGAACAAAAGATGAATTAAATTTAATAATCGAATAAACAGTAAAATTAATACCAAAACTAACTGAAATTATAAGTTATATTTATACAAATATCCACAATAAAAAGTTTTGATCAACTTTTATCTTTTTGAGATACAGCTGATTCCTTCTAAATGATTAAATATATCTTGCGCAGTCTATATATTCAAAATAATCCTTATTGTGTATACTTGACAATCATTTTTACAAAGAAGCACTAGTCTTTACCGATAAACCATTTAAATTTCAGCATTGTCTATTTGACTTGAAATCAAGTAGAATTACGAAACAAAGTCTGCATGATAATCTTTTTCATATTGCTTTATAAGGTATGTTTAATATTAGTTCCTTTGAAGATTAAAATAAAATATGATTAATAAAGTAGTTGACAACAGTCAACCTGTCTTATATTTTGTCTGAATATTGAATGAAAGGGGCCGGTAGCTCAGTAGGTAGAGCACCTGACTTTTAATCAGGTTGTCCTGGGTTCGATCCCCGGCCGGCTCACCATGTAAATGGATGAATAATGAATTGTGTCCCCATCGTCTAGTCGGCCTAGGACACCGCCCTTTCACGGCGGCGACAGGGGTTCGAATCCCCTTGGGGATGCCATTTTAAAGCATCTCAAACAATTCAAGATCAATTTCAATAAAGTTATTTTTAGATTGATTTACCCACCAAAAAAATTATCTTGTCTAAAACTCAACTGAGTGAGTGTCTCACTTTGTCAGTATGCCAAGAAAATCCTTTGATCCTTATACCCACGACCTATTAAAAACGCTCATTAATAATTCAACCAACTAATAAGCTGTGCCTTAGTATTTAAAGTGCCTAATTGGATTTTAATGGATTAAGTTGGGGAGTTATCGCGCTAAATAATAAGGGAATGATGATTTTGAGGTATGTATTTCTGGGAGAGTTCAATTCCGTTCTCAACTGGCCCTATAGTTCAAGGCCAATTGAGAACGGATATTAATTTGAAGCTAAAAAACTAATTAATTACTTCTCAAGACTTTTTAAATCCGCGATTCTTTTAGCTAAACGAGCTCTTTCCTTGGAATAAAAATCCTGCCCACCAAGGCTCAGGGCCTTGTTGTAGTAACCCATAGCCTCATCGTTATTTCCCATAGCTTCAGTTACAACGGCGAGGTTATAGACAAGATCCGCTCTGTTGCTTTGGGCTTTTATTTTAGCCTCGAGTTGTTCTGCGGCCTGAGCATAGGCCCCATTTTTAATGATCTCAATGATGGGTCCCATATCATCAGCCTCTTCATCCAACTGAACATTTTGGGTTTGATAAGATGGCGTGATATCCGCAACCAGCAATTCGATTGCGTTTACCAAAGCGTTTTGTTTGGCCATATCTTTGCTCTCATCCTGATTTTTCCCGTTGTATTCCTTCTCAGCCAACTTAACCGCTTTGTTCTCATCCACACTTGTTACGCCGATCAAAGCAGAACCATTATAGACAGTTTTTGCGGGGCGGACAACCTTACCATTCCTTACCTGAGCAGGTATTCTTTCAGAATCCGCGTTGACTTCAAAGGCCTCTATTTTAAAAAAAACTTCACCCGGCTTTGGCTCGGCGTTTGTGACTTCGGCCGTATCGCCCATCAACTTTATTTCAATTCCTTCATTTAATCTGTCTGAGAGTTGCCACCATGCGGTTGCTCTTAATTTATCACCTAAAGCGGCAGTGAGTTCTTCCTTTAAACTACGTCTGCCTTCCATCTGAACCAGCATAAATTGTTTTTTTGAACCGAAGTTATACTTTGACGGCACAGGCGTTTTAATCGCAACGGTCGGCGTACATCCGGAAAACATAAACGCGACGATCATAAGGGTTAGAAAACCTCCAAAACTGAACAATTTTCTCATCTTAGACTCTCCTTTTATGGTTAAATTTATCAACTAGAAATGTATAAATATCTGTGACATTATTGATAAATAAATTCAAGTATTTTAATAAAAAAAAAATATGCCGTCTAAAGACTGATTGATAAAAGATTCTATTGATATAAAAGTGGTTTGTTATTTAATAAAACGCGATAATTAGAGGTGGAAAATTTAAAGGAGTGCTTATTTTTTAAGAGTATTTCCCTCAGGAGCCAAAGCACCTTCGATTTTACATAGCTTTAAATTGTCGGCTTTTAGGTCTGAACCAGAAAAGTCGGTCCCCGATAAATCATCATTATAAAATTGCGCCTGTTTAAAAGACACTTTATTAAAATGAGAATGGGACAGGTTTGAACTATAAAACCGAGTATTGGCTAGGTTCGAGTCGCTAAAATCGGTTTTTGATAGCTCACATTGACAAAAACAGGAGCTATTTAAGTCAAGACCCTTAAAGCTCGTATCTTTTGATTTCACGTTGCCAATAAATGAATTTGAAATTTTGGCGTCAGATAAACCAACTTCATTTAATAAGGAATTCTCGATAATTGTTTCTTCCAGATTGCTTTTATTTAAACAGGTTTTCTCAAAAATTACAGAATCGAGATTAGATCCCATAAGGTTGGTACTAGCGAGATTTGCGAAACTAAGATCAACTCCAGTAAGATTGACGTTTTTCAGGCTGGAGCCAAATAAGTCCGCCTTTGAAAAAGTTGCGTAAGACAAGTCGGAATTATCAAGAACTGACTCTCTGAAATTGGCGTTTTCGAAATTAGTGTTATTTAAATTTGTCCCTGATAGATTCTGCTTAGAGAAATTTGATTCTTTCAAATTGGCACCACTTAAGATGATTCCTTTTAATTTCGCGTTATTGAATTTCACGCCTTCCAAGTTGGCGTTGGTAAAATCAGCCCCTGACAAATCAGCTTCTTCCAGGTTGGCGTTCTTCAAATCTGCGTTTTTGAAATTAGCTCTTTCTAAACACAAACCCTTTAAATTTAAATTGCTTAAATCAGCTGACTCGAAAACAACCCTTTTTAGGTTTGAGCCTTCAAAATTGGCTTGGCTTAATTTAGCTAGAGAGAGGTTAGCGCCTTCAAAATTGACGCTCTTTAAGCTTGCTCCAGTAAAATCGGATTCCTTAAAGTTACCGAAGGATAAATTTGAACCGTCCAATATTTTTTGTTTAAAATCCTTGCGAAGCATGACGACACCTTCCAACCGGGAGTTTGAAAGATCATTCAAATCAATATTGACTTTATCATAGGTTTCAGGTCTTTCCCATGCTTCCAATTTCGCTTCGATCGTTCTTTTTGAGAGAACTCTTCTTGGTCTCGCGACTCTCAACAACCCGATAACGATAACGACCAACCCAAAAAGAGTCATATAACCAATTCGGTCAGTGACTCTTTCAACAAAAAGAATGTAATCCGGGTGGGTGATTGACGCAACAACCACTAACCAAATCAAAACACTACATACGGTGATAAGCTCCCCTATACGAACGATCAGATAGTTTGGTTGTGCTTCGGTTTCCATTGGGATTCTTAATTATTTCGTAGAATTTAATTTATATTTTCATAATTAATTAATACTAGGTCAATTTTTATTTCTTATCAAGCAACTTTTATGATTTATGATGAGAAAGTTAAATTGATATTTTTGCTTAGCATGCTATTTTTCATATTAAAAAATTAGTATATTTCAATTTAATTTTGCCTTTCAATATTCTCAGTAGGATTGTAGTGTAACGGGTGATATAAAAAATCACATGGTTGGTTGAACGATTTCATGTAATTGAAAGACGCTGACCAACAAAAAGCTATTTAAACAACGTTATAAAATGCAACATGGGATATCAATGTGTTAAATAACCTGGTTAATAAACTAAGATAATGCTTAAATTAATTATTGATCGAATAAAATCAATAAAGCGACTTGAGTATCCGACAGCCTTTAGATTGATTGCCTATACCAGTCTTTCTATCTTCTTATCCGAACTGTTGGTTATGTACTTCATCTCATACCTTGAGATCAGAGACTCCTTGGCGGTTACAGGTGTTTTAGACGCGACTGTTTTGATTATCATGACGACCCCAATTTTGTATTTTTCCATATACCGTCCGTTCGTTAAGCATATCGTAAATCAAAAATCGGCTGAAAAACAAATTTTAGATAACAAGCTTCAATTAGAGAAAAGCCAATTTCAACTCAAAGAGGTTTTCCAGCAGAGACAAACAATTCTGGATAATACATTTATAGGGATTGTGCTGGTACAAGAAGGGGAGTTTGTCTGGGCAAATCAGAGGTTTCTGGAAATGTTCGGCTATATCGATGTAAATTTTCACCAAAGCAGTATCGATAGTCTTTTTTATCATGAATCGGATTATCATGATTTTATAAAAAAAAGCCGACAATCCCTCTTTGAAGGAAATACCTATGTATCTGAATTTCTATGCAAAGGTGTCGAAAAGCAAAAATTCTGGTGCAATTTAAGTGTTAAGGCGATTTCAAGGTTGGATTTCAGCAAGGGATTGATCTGGGTGGTAGAGGATATTGATCGTCGGAAAATGATCGAGGAAAATTTCAAGCAACAGCACAATCTTTTGGAATCCATCAGTAGCGCTGAGTCAATGTTTATAGTTGATACGAATAAATACGCGGTCTACGAAAAGCTGATGAATTCTCTTTTTAAGCTCACGGAAAGTAAATTCGGTTTTATTGGTGAGCTTCAATACGATGACCAGGGTGAACCTTTTTTAAGAAATTACTTTTTTTCGTTTGACTTTCTTCAAGCAGAAAAAGTTGATCTTAAATATAAAGCGATGCGACAAGGGATTGAGTTCAGAGATTTTAACAATCTTTTTTGCGAAGCAATCAACAGTGGGACCTTTGTCATATCCAATAATCCAAGCAGTGAATTAGTCAAACGTATTCCCTCATGGCATCCGGCTATAACTTCTTTTTTTGGTATACCCTGCTATCAGGGAGAAAAGCTGGTCGGAATGATCGGCATAGCCAACAGAGAACAAGGCTATGCCAAGGATCTTTTTGATTTTCTTCAACCATTTATTTTTACTTGCTCAAATATTATTTCTTCAGTCGATAACGAAAATAAAAGGTTAAAAGCGGAAGCTGCTTTAAAAGAGAGCGAAATCAAGTTTAGAAGTGCTTTTGATTATGCTGGCGTTGGAATGATTATCGCAAATTTGGATGGAAAGTTTATTAAAGTGAATCCGTCCTTTTTGAAAATGATCGGTTATTCCGAGGAAGAGTTGTCTACTTTGAAATTTATGGACATTGTAAGTTCAGACGACGTTTTTGCTTGGAATAAAGAATATCAGGAACTGCTAAAGGGTGAAAGGTCTCATTTTCAAGCCGAGGCAAAATTTCTCTGTCAGGATGGGTATAGTATCTGGACGATTATCAATGTAAGTTTGGTTCGGGACCGCGCCGATAAACCAGTCACCCTGATTGCGCAGGTTCAGGATATTAATTTTAAAAAGAAGGTGGAAGAGGAGTTAAAACTTTCAAAGGAGTGGGCCGAAGCCGCAAGTCAAGCCAAAACACAGTTTTTAGCAACAATGAGTCACGAGATCAGAACTCCTATGAATGGCGTAATCGGAATGAGCGGTCTATTAATGAATACGAAGCTGACCGCTGAGCAGAAAGAGTATGTCAATACCATCAAGATCAGCGGTGATAACCTTTTGATGATCATAAATGATATCTTGGATTTGTCAAAGATTGAGGCTGGTAAACTCGAATTGGAGGATGCACCATTTAAACTCAGACAATGCATTGAGGATACTTTAGATATTTTTACTTTCAAGGCATTTGAAAAAAAACTGAACCTTTTTTATCAAATAGAATTTGATGACCCGGTATTTATTCATGGTGATATCACCCGACTTAGACAGATTCTTGTCAATTTGATCGGAAACGCGGTGAAGTTTACGGATAAGGGCCATATAATGCTGACGGTTTCTATCTTAGATAGAAAAAATAATCATTTAACACTCGAATTTTCCGTTGAAGATACCGGAATCGGAATTCCTATCGAAAGGCAAAAAAATCTTTTTGAAGCATTTTTTCAGGTTGATTCTACAACGACAAGAAAATATGGTGGAACCGGACTGGGTCTCACTATCTGTAAGAGGTTGTCCATGTTAATGGGAGGAGATATCCAAGTCACATCCGCAACGGAAAAGGGATCGATCTTTTCATTTAGTATCCAAACCGATTCTGTCGAGCTTAAATCTGAAAAGTTCGATAAAAAAAACCTGCCATTTTTTAAAAATAAGCGAGTTTTGCTTCTGATTGACCACCCAATTAGACGTGAAATTCTATCAAAACAATTTGAAAAATGGGGCATTCAGCATCAATCAGCCTCACTTGAGTCAATTGATAGTGAGGTGTTGAAGCCACAAGAATTTGATGCGGTATTGAGCGACCTTACAATAACTAATAATGATAAAACAAGTCTGATCAAGCATTTGTTTTCGTCAAAAAAGTGGAGTAAACATCCGTTAGTCCTGATTAGCGATAATTCAAGATATCTGAAGAAAAACAGAAATAACCTGTATTTTTTATCTAGACCTATTAAAACGGTTCAACTCTTTAATACTTTGGGTAGAGCGTTCGGTTTGAAAGAACATCTGATCAGTTATACCGAAAACAAGGATGTTCTGTTAAATCCTAATCTCGCGGTTACCCATAATGTAAATATTATGGTAGCAGAAGATAATGCTATTAATCAGAAGCTTGCTGAAAAGATTTTAAATAAACTCGGCTATAAACCTATAATCGTTGAGAGTGGTTTGGAAGTTATCGAACAGCTCAAGGTCAGGCAATTTGATCTCATTTTTATGGATATCCAAATGCCCATCATGGACGGTATGGAAGCTACTAAATGGATCCTGGATAATATCCCGGATGGAAAAAGACCGGTAATCATCGCCATGACCGCCAATGTTCTTCCAGAAAACAGGTTGAAATATCTTGATTTGGGAATGGATGATTTTATTGGCAAACCGGTTCTGCCTGAAATGATTCAAACCGCAATTGAAAAATGGGGAAAGAAGGATCTGAAAAATAATAATCAGCCTGAACCCGCGCAGTTGACCGAACTCGACTTTGATGGACATCAAATTGTCGATCATCAATTGATTCAATCCAGAAAGGACTTGGATAAGGATTTCTTTAAGATCATTATCGATATGTTTCAAAACGAGGCACCTCCCTTGATTCAGGAAATCAAAGAAAGTATTGAGACATCGCAATACCATCAAATTAAAGAACTAGGTCATAAACTCAAAGGTATGTGTGCCAATATTGGAGCCGAATTAATGAGGGAGGTATCTTTTCAAATTGAGAAAAAAGGAGAAAGAAAAGATCCAAATGACTTGACTATTCTGATTAATTCACTAGAGAATGCATATAAAAATACAATGGTTGAATTTTCAAAGATAGTATCGATAGCTTGAGTATTGGGTTGCTCATCTAAACAGAAGTCAACATTACTACTTATCGTTTTTTCACCCAACAGTTTTATTAAACCATTCCTTTTAAAAACATGAAAAAAACAAAATTAATCTTTTTAGGAATTTTTGCGGTGATCTATTTGGCTTTCTTTGGTTTGGTTTCTTTTGCCGAGACGGGAAAACAGCCCGACCCGAATATGGTGAAAAAAGGCAAGGTTTCTTATGATAAATATTGTGCCTCGTGTCATGGAGAAAAAGGAGATGGAGAAATCGCGCCGCCAATAGGGATTCGAGGTCCGGATTATTTTGCCGCGCCTGGCTTAAATGGAAGCGCGCATTCTTGGCACCATACCGATGAGAATTTGCTGAAGGTTATTATGGACGGATCTTCCAGGACTCCGAAAATGAGAGCCTGGAGGGATGTGTTCGATAACAAGACAGCCGAAGAAATCCTTGCTTATTTTAAAAATTGGTGGCCTAAAAGGCTCCTTGAGTGCCAAGGACCTAAGCATATGTCTTGTATGTAAGCTTAATATCCTATCAGAAACTAACCGGAAACATCTTTTGAAAGATTCTTCGTTTTGGTTAAAAAGGGGTTTTTCAGATTGAACCTGTTAAAATTGCCGTAGTAGAGATTCTGCCAGTGATTCGCCTCAATAAAAAAGAGCCTCCGCTCGATATAAATTCCTGAAAAACAAGAGAAAAAAGCCAACAAAGATAATCCAGCGACAAAGGGGGCTTTTGGTTTAAGCAAAAGGCTGGCACTCCATAAAACAATCGGAGTCAGGTAAACCAGAAGCAAGACCCCTCGTTTTTGAACAGCTTTGGCTTTTAATGAGATGGGGTGATGATACTCGGTCGTATTGAAATGCTGATAGGCAGCGCCGGTATCCATAAGCTGAATTGAAGGCTCGCTGGAGCCGGTAGCGGATTGTTCGTTGACGCTGATATACATCCGGCTATTAAAACGGTAGGTTAGAAGCTTGGTGATTAGACCGAAGAAAGTAATAAGTAGAACAATAAAAACCGCTTGATCGGTCGCGGGTCGGTTATTGGCGGATAGAGATAAAATAGAAATCAAAAGTGAACCCCCGACGATAAAACCGGTTATGGTAAAATTGGCAAGGGTGTACTTGTTCGCCCACTCTTTAATAAAGCGGATGGAGGCATAAACCATCGAAGTGGAGATAAAGAAGGTTCCACTTGCTACAATTGCCATGGAACCTGTTACTTCCAACCAGAATTTGGGGTAAGCCATCATGATCAGTATAAGGTGCAAAGCCAAAAGAAAGGTAAAAACCGAGATTGTCAGGATTTCTTTGGAAAGCCAGGAGTGATTAAGTTTATTTAGGACTCTTGTAGCTTTTAAGGGGCTTCCCAGATGTAAAAAACTAGCGGCTATTCCAAAAAGCTGCATGATAAAAGCCAAGATACCGCTCTGTAGTAATAACTCATCGCTCACTTGTTCAGGGAAGAAAACCCTGAAAAGAAAGGACAAAACAAAAAGTCCTTGCCCTGAAGTCGATAATATCAGTAAATTTATGAGCGACATTTCTGGATGCATCTTGTTTTAATCTCCGTTTTGGTTTGGTTGCTCTTAAATGAGTTAAAACCTAAGGTGAAGCGAAATCCTCCGCATTTTTCAGTCCGGTCGGCTTCGGCCTTTTGTCAGGATCAATCTTGGCTTTTCTTTTGGCTTTGAAATCCTCCAGATCAACCCGAATATGATTGGTTCTTTTGGGCAGATAATGGTTCGATGGATTCGCTTGGGATTCCGGTAAAAGCTTGTAGCCGTGTTTATCCTTGATCTGATTTGAAACTTCGCTTTGTGGATCATCGATATCTCCAAAGCTTCTGGCTCCGGTTGGACAGGCCAAAACACAAGCCGGTTGTCTTTCGTTAACGGGAAGAGACTCATTGTTGATCCGATCGGCGCAAAGAGTGCATTTTTTCATCACACCTGCCAAAGGATCATATTCGCGACATCCATAGGGACAGGCCCAGGAACAATATTTACAGCCGATACAAGCATCGTAGTTAACTAAAACAATCCCGTCCTCCTCTCTTTTAAAGGATGCTCCCGTCGGGCATACCTCAACGCAAGGCGCGTCCTTGCAATGCATACAGGACTTCGGCAAATATCTGATTTCTGTATCGGGATATTGACCCACCTCATAGGTCTGCACGCGGTTAAACCAAACTCCGTCAGGATCCTTCCCATAAGGATTCACATCCGGCAGAGGACCATACTCGCCACCGGTGTTCCATGCTTTGCAGTTAACGGCACAGGCGTGACATCCGACGCATTTGTTGAGATCGATAACCAGTGCTTTTTGTGTCATTATTTTTTTCCTCTGATGAACTCGTATTGAAGAACAGCTGGTGGTTGTTTCAGGTGCTTTAATGGTTTGACTGCCTTAAACTGGGGCCAGTTGCCCTCTGTATCTGCTTTTTTAATCCCCACCATCAGATCAAACCACCCTGCCTGACCGCTAATCGGATCGCTGTTGGAAGTTTTTTTGCCGTAACCGTCACTGATTTCCTCTTTGATCAGGTGATTTAAAAGAAAACTCTTTTTTACTTCATCGGCATCCTCTGCCAGACCCCAGGTTCCAGGGAGTCTTCCAAGGCCATTCCAGGTCCAAACCGTGTCGGGTTGAACGGCCTGGGAGAATTTAATCTGCACTCTTATTTTGCTTAAACTAGACTCAACCCAAACCCAGTCTAGATCCTCCAAACCCAGTTCAGTGGCCTTAAGAGGATTGATATAAAGATAATTTTGGCCTAAAATCTGACGTAGCCAGGCGTTTTGACTGTCCCAAGAGTGGTACATCGGCATGGGCCTTTGAGTGATCGCGAAGAGAGGGTATTTTTTCTTGTCGATTTGAGTTTGCTCAAAGGGTTCATACCAAAATGGCAAGGGATCAAAGTAAGTCACGATCCTGTTTCTCTGATGTTCGGTTTTTGGTTGCCGTCCTTTCCTTAATCCCTTGGCCGCCAGTCTAAAACGCTGCATGGACTCTGAGTAGAGGTTCATAACGATGGGTTCGTTCTGGCGGATGAGTTTCTTGCTTTGAGCCCAATTTAGATAGCCTTGGTTGATGTTTCGGTTATACTTTATCGTGTCTTCAAGTTCGATATGGAAAAAGGATTTATTTTTTAAATAGGATTCGATCTGGTTACTATTGGGGGCGCCCGTCAGATGATTTTTTCCTTCCTCTCCTCTCCATCCGGCCAAAAAACCGATATTGGCACCAGGCGCGGGTTCCCATCTCTGGATAAAATCGAGATAATCCTTATAGATTGGCTCTTTGTTCTCATCACAAAATCCTTCAAGACCTAGATTATTAGCCAAATCAAGCAAGGTTTGTTGAAAGGGTCTGCAATCACCTTTGGGTTCTAAGATCGGTTGCCTGATCGCGTCGGCTGGACAGTCGTATTCACTGATAGGCCGATCCAAAAGGGAAATAACATCGTAACGCTCAAGATAAGTTGTATCGGGTAAGACCAAGTCGGCAAAGGCGACCTGCTCACTGAAAAAAGCGTCACTGACGACTAAAAATGGGATCTTGTATTGACCATCTTGCTCTTTTGCCTTGAGCATTTCCATGACCCCGCTTGTATTCATGGTCGAGTTCCAACTCATGTTGGCCATAAAGATAAAAAGCGTATCGATGGCGTAAGGGTCTTTATTATGAGCGTTGGTAATGACATTTTGTAAAAGCCCATGAGCAGAAAAGGGAAAATCCCAACTAAAACCCTTGTCAATGCGCAAGGGATTTTGGTCATCATCCACCATGAGATGTTCTGGCATGGAAGGAAAACCAAGTTCAGGAGCGGGCAAGGGGGTATTGGGCTTGATCTGGTCGGCGGAATGAATCGGCTTGGGACAAGGGGGTATCGGCTTCGGAAAAGGAGGCTTAAACCGAATACCTCCAGGCCTATCGATGATGCCAAGCAACATCATCAAAATCGATAAGGCACGGATTGTCTGAAACCCGTTGGTGTGAGCGGCAAGTCCTCTCATAGCATGAATTGAAACCGGATTTCCAGTGGTCGTTTCATGTTCATTTCCCCATGTATCGGTCCAGGGAATAGGCAAATGAATCGTTTCGTCCCTGGCGGTTACGCCGATCTCAAGGGCTATTCTCTCAATCGTCTCGGCTGAAACACCGCAACCTTCTGATACCTTCTCAGGAGAATAATCGTTAAGGACCCTTTCACTTAAGAGCTGCATTCCGGTTTTGAGGTCGCTACCGTCTTCACCAGAATAGCTACCGAAAAGAGCGGGCTCAATTTCAGGCTGATGAGGCTCCATTATAGACTGGCTTTTTTTATCCCAAACAGAGTGCTGGGTTTCATCCTGTTCGATTCCCTGCATAATATAAGGCATACCTTCAAATTCATTGCCTTCGTTCGTATGAATCAGATATGACGCGTTCGTGTGACTCAATAAAAAATCCTCGTCGAATAATTGGTTCTTGATCAGGACGTGGATTATTCCAAGGATAAAAAGCCCGTCGGTTCCGGGTTTAATGGGTATCCATTCATCGGCAATGGCTCCGTAACCCGAGCGTACCGGATTGATGACTACAACTTTACCGCCTTGCTCTCTCAGTTTGGACAGTCCGATCTTCATCGGATTGGAATCGTGGTCCTCGGCGACACCCATTAAAAGGAGATATTTTGTTCTGTCGAAATCGGGTCCTCCAAATTCCCAACTACTTCCCCCCACCGAATAGATCATGCCCGTTGCCATATTGACCGAGCAAAGACCGCCGTGAGCTGCGAAATTTGGCGTACCGAACTGTTTAGCCCAGAAAGATGTAAAAGCTTGCATCTGATCTCGGCCTGTAAAAAAGGCGAGTTTTTTAGGATCGGTTTGCCGGATATTTTTTAGACGTTCAGTGAAAATCTTCATCGCCTCTTCCCAACTGATCTCCTCGAAGTCGGCTTCGCCTCTTTCGGCTCCTTTACGCCTTAGTAAAGGCTTGGTAATCCTCGCCGGGCTGAATTGTTTCATCAAGCCCGCCGAACCTTTAGCGCAGATAACACCCTGATTGGTCGGGTGATCTGGATTACCCTGGATGTAGCGTATCTGATCGTCATTTAAGGTGACTTTTAAACCACACCTGCAGGCGCACATATAACAGGTGGTGTATTTGATTTCATCCTTCATGAGCTATGTCTCTTTATTTGGGCTGTTCAAATTGGTCTATGTATCTTATTAGCCAAGCAATATATAAATATATATATAATTAAAATCATAATGCAAGGAAATTAATAATAAAACTTCAGGCGCAGAATAAATGGGACTAAAAGCTGATCTGGACGATGGTTAAAGTATTATTTCAGAAAACTTTTTGAAATGGAATCTATATTTTCTCAATAAGGGAAACTTTAAAGAGGTTACCATGAAACTTCCCTTCTGAAAGATCGATTTTGCCGTGGTATAGCTGAGTGATATGCTTAACAATGGGCAAGCCCAACCCTGTTCCAGACTTATAAATATTTCTGGACTTGGACACAGTGTAAAAACGCTCGAAAATACGGGTTTTCTCCGCGTTGGGGATCAGGGGACCTTCATCTTCGACCTGGATTGTGATGTTTCTATCCTGCTTATATATCGAAATATGGATTTTCTTTCCCTTGGAATATTTGATTGCGTTTTCTATTAGGTTGGTCAGGATGCTAAAGAAGTGGTCATATAGGAGATACAACTCCTCGACATCGACATTGAAAAGTAGTTCCTTTTCGGATTCTCCGCTGAAACGGACTTGAATATCTTTGATGATATTTTTAACAATAACAGGGAAATCGACTTCGAATTGATCGCCGATAAAGTCGATCTTTTGAAGTTCAAGGACATCCCTGATAATTCCGTTGATATGGATGGAATGCTCAAGAATTTTATTGATAAAACGCCGGGATGTTTCGACTGGCATCTCCTTCTCACTCGATAGAGTTTCGGCGTAGCCCATGATCATGGACAAAGGGGTTCTTAGCTCATGTGAGAGGTTACCGATCAATTCCGTTTTGTAGTTCTGGTATTTTCTCTCGTCGGTAATATCGAAAAAAACCAACAATTTTTCCTCAAAATGGATACGAAGATCAACTTTGTAGTATCGATTAAAAAATTTCACCTCATTCCAATCGCAGTCTTTTTTGCTCTGTATGACCTCGATGAAAAGGTTTGAAAGGGTTTTGTCCTTAAAATCCGTCAATGCAATGGGGCCGTTGAAAGATTCAAGGCCGATAAATCCAAGAGCTATAGGGTTGCAGTATATGATGAATTGGTTGTCGTCGATCAAGATGATCCCTTCATCCAGCATGTTGAAGATGTGCTTTAACCTGTCCAATTCCTCCTTTTTGGAACGGATACGCAATGAAAAAAACTGACCTGTTTTTTCAATCAATCTTTTAATTGTCCTGCCCATGAATATTTGTTTGGTCTCTTTGCGAAGAATCGAAGGCTAATCTAAATTAAACTTAAAGATCAAAGCCGTAGCCAACTTTTGGGATCGATTTGATTAAAGACGACTGACTGCCCAGTTTTTTTCTTAAAGAGGAGATGTGTGAATCCACTGTTCTGGTATAGACATCCGATTCATATCCCCAAATAGTATTGAGAAGTTGGTGTCTGTTAAAAACCTGCTTGGGTTTTCTGATAAAGAGCATAAGCAATTCAAATTCTTTATGTGTCAATTTCGATTCGACACCGTTGATGTAGACTTCGTATTTTTCAGGAATTATTTCAATATTTTGATATATAAGTTTATTAGAAGTGCCGTTTTGGGATCGGTTTAATATTTTATCAATTTTGGTAATCAGAACCTGAAAGCTGAAAGGTTTAGTAAGATAGTCTTCGGCCCCTAGGTTCAATCCCTTTACAATATCTTTATCCTCGCTCTTTGCCGATAGTATCACCACCGGGATGGATTGCAACCTCGGTTTGTCTTTGATAATCTTTAAAAATTCAAACCCTTTTAAACCCGGCAGCATCAAGTCCAGCAAGATGAGGTCAACGGAGAGGTCTTCCAATACGATTAAGGCCTCGTTTGCGTTAGGCACTTCGATGATCTCTGAATTTTTATCTTTTTTAAGGTTATAAACGATCAGTTCCCTTAAATCATCCTGATCTTCGATGACGAGAATTTTTTTCATCTAAATGCTCATTAATTGGTTAACTTGATCTGTCTGACACTCGTCATTTTTAAAAGAGTCTAATGATTTACTAAAGATTGATCAATAATTTTCTCTAAATGGGTAAAACCATATATGAGGTGGGAGAGAGCTTGAGGGTTGCTTGTTTGAAATGAAGGTCTAACCGAAACGACCTGTAATATAATCTTCACTCAGTTTTTCCTGAGGATTAGTAAACATCACATTCGTCTCATCATATTCAATCAGTTTTCCCATGTACATGAAGGCGGTATAATCAGATATCCTTGCGGCTTGCTGCATATTGTGAGTGACGATGATGATGGTAACCTTTTTTTTAAGTTCGGCTGCCAGTTCCTCGATTTTAGAGGTGGAAATGGGATCAAGCGCACTGGTGGGTTCATCGAAAAGCATAACCTGGGGTTCAACCGCAAGGGCTCTGGCGATGACCAGTCGTTGTTGCTGACCACCAGAAAGACCGGTTGCCGGAAGCTTTAGGCGGTCTTTGACTTCTTTCCATAAAGCCGATGAACGCAAAGCACTTTCCACCCGATCCTTGATCTCGGTCTTGTTTTTGATTCCATTTAATTTAAGACCGTAGGAGATATTATCGGAAATACTCATTGGAAATGGTGTCGGTTTTTGAAATACCATGCCGATTTTACTTCTAAGTAGAGTGACATCAATGTTTTTACTCAAAATGTTTTGATTGTCAAAAAAGATTTCGCCTTGATAACGGTTACCTGGATAAAGGTCGTGCATGCGGTTGAAGCATCTTAAAAAGGTCGTTTTACCGCACCCGGAGGGACCGATCATCGCGACAATGCTGTGTTGTGGGATTTCAATGCTGACATCGAAAACCGCTTGGTTGTTACCGTAGAAAAAAGAAAGATTTTTTGAATAAAGCTTGATGTTTTTATTTCCAGGCATAGTCTATTTCGAAGAATATTTAAAAATGACCAGTAAACGTCCCAGGACTGTCAATAATAATATAGCCAAGATGATGACGAATGAAGCGGCCCATGCCATAGCATGCCAATCGTCGTAGGGTCCTGTGGCGTATTGAAAGATCGTGACCGTCAGAGAAGCCATCGGTTCTTCCATATTGAGGCTTATAAAGCTGTTGTTAAAGGAAGTGAACAAGAGCGGCGCTGTCTCACCGGCGATTCTCGCGATGGATAGCAGGATGCCTGTTAAAATGCCGGCAATCGCTCCACGGTAGACGACCTGGATAATGACTTTGTAATAAGGCGCACCCAGAGCAAACGCGGCTTCTCTGATACTCCAGGGTACCAGCGACATCATATCCTCGGTGGTTCTCAAAGTAACCGGAATCATGATCATGGCCAGAGACACAGATCCAGCCCATCCACTGAAATGACCCAAGGGCTTGACCATGAGGCTGTAAATAAAGGTACCCACAACGATGGTCGGAACGCTGATCATAATGTCGGAAATAACACTGATCAGACGACCGATTTTGGTCATTCTGCCGTATTCTGAGAGGAAAGTACCCCCTAGAATGCCAAAAGGAATTCCTATGACAATGGCACAGCCGGTTATCATAAATTGTCCGATAAAGGCGTTACGCATTCCACCGCCTTCAAATCCCGGAGGAGCTGGATCTTCTATAAACAGGTTTAAATCAAAAAAAGATAATCCATGTCTAAGCACATCGAATAAAATAAAAACAAGCCAAAACAAGCCGATGATGGAAGCCAGCAGAGAAAAACCAATCGCGATATTGTTTTGGATTTTTCTTTTCCTTAACCGTTCCATTTTTTGGATCCCTTATGAACGATAAATTTTGCGAAAGATAAGACAATGAAGCTAATAACGAAAAGAAGCAGTGATAATAAATATAAAGATGACATATAGAGGTTTGAATCCGCTTCGGTGAATTCATTTGCAAGTGTAACCGTGATGGTGGAGGTTGCATCGAAAAAGGACGTAGGAAATGCATGGCGGTTACCTAAAACGAACGCCACCGCCATTGTCTCACCCAGTGCCCTACCAAGCGCTATGATGATGCCCCCGTAGATCCCGAATTTTGAATAAGGCAGGATAACGTCTTTAATGACTTCCCACTCGGTTGTACCGATGCTATAGGCTGATTCCTTTAATACTTGAGGTGTCAATAAGATAGTGTCGCGAGCAATGCTGGAAATAAATGGGATGATCATGATGCTCAGGACGATGCTCGCGGTTAAGACATCGATTCCGAGGGGCGTGCCTTGAAAGATCGGACCAATAAATGGGATATCTCCGAAAACAAACTGAAGGCCGGGCTCGATATATTCCGACATGATAGGAGCGAAAGTAAAAAGTCCCCACATACCATAGATGATACTGGGGATTGCGGCCAACAGTTCAATGGCAATGCTTAGAGGCGCTTTTAATTTGCTGGGGCAAATTTCAGTAATGAAAACAGCGATTCCGAGTGAGATGGGGATCGCTATGAGCAAAGCCAAAATAGTCGTTATGAAGGTTCCCACCAATGGAATTGCGGCACCAAAGACCTCTTTCACAGGATTCCAGTCATCAGTGAAGATAAAATTAAAAAAACCGAAACGGCTTAGCGATTCCCATGATTCGAAGATCAAAGAAATAAAGATTCCCGCCAGTGAAACGAGAACGACCATAGCGGCGCAAAAAGTGAAAAAAGAAAAGAAACGGTCGCCGAAATTTGTTGTTTTAACCTGTTTCAAGGTTTATCCTGATTAGGTGGAATTGAAATTGTCAATTTTGAATGATCTTACATCTTGGATTTAAAATTAAAATGAAAAAAATGTTAAAAAAATGTTAAATTTGTGTTATGATGTCTTAACGTTAATGGGTAGGAATCACTCTATGACACGCAAGTGTTTGGGATTAGAATAAATTTTTAGCTATTCATTAAATGAATCCGAACGATCAATAGAGTTGGTTGTTTATTTGGACTGATCAGAAATTTATTTAACAATTTATATTTGCATTAACCCGTAAAACTTATAACCGAAATCTAAAGACTTTTTGTGAAAACCTGATGCGGTTGATATGGTTTTGCGTATGATATGGAGCAAAAGTTATGGAAAACAAACTCATTCCATCTGTTGAAAAAAGAATCGCTGCTTGGGCCGATGTCAGTAAGAAACAACAGGAAAGGAAAAATAAAGAACAAAAAACGAAGACCATTACTATTTCCAGGGAATTTGGTTGCGAAGGTTTTCCCTTGGCTTTAGAGCTTAAATCTCTACTAGATGCGCAGACCAAAGAAATCTGGACCATTTTTGATGAACTTTTGATTGATAAGATCCAGGAAGACCGTCAGATTTCAAAGAGTTTGCTCAAGGGATTCGGTGAGCAATCGACATTCATGGATAATTTATTATCCATGTTAGTGCCTAACTGGGATACAGAAGAAGAGGCTTATCGGAGTATCGTCGAGACGATCTTTGCTATTGCCAAGGAGGGCAACGCCATTATCGTTGGGCGGGGTGGGTCTGTGATCACCCAATCACTATCTAACTGTTATCATTTTAGATTGATAGCGCCTAAAGATTTCCGCGTCCAGGTTACAGCTACTCGAATGAAAATTTCATTTGATGAAGCTGAAAAAGAAATCG
>JAOUME010000105.1 GCA_029881655.1 Deltaproteobacteria bacterium
GATCCCCTGACTGATCTCCCGGCAATGCTCGCACTGATCGCAAGGTTCGGCATCTTTGAGGTTCAGGCAATTCAAAGCCTTCGTCAGCACCCTGGCGCAACTGGTTTTCCCCGTTCCCCTTGGGCCCGTAAACAAAAAAGCGTGCGCCACCCTGTCGGACAAGATCGCGTTTTTCAGCGTCTGCCAGATCGTTTCCTGACCCACCAAATCCTTAAATCGGGCTGGCCTTAATTTCCGGGCTAAAACAAGGTATGACATGAGCTGACTGGAGTCGGGATTAACTGCCGCTGTTTTATAAAATCCGGCTGATTAAACGATGAAAGTGATCCGTATCACACCGTCAAACACTTAGTGCTGCTTCCTTTCGGACCTGACACGGTTCATGTTCTCTGGTTGTACGGATCACCCAAACTGGCGGAGAGGCGGGGATTCGAACCCCGGAAACGGTTGCCCATTTACACGCTTTCCAGGCGTGCTCCTTCAACCACTCGGACACCTCTCCAAACAATATTGCGTTTGAACAGCCTAAAAAAGCGTGTTGATTAACGATTCGCGAATAAGATCAAAGCCCGATCCATTTCCCCGAAAACCGGTTTTTCAGGTCACCGGGAGATTGAACTGCCGCTTTGTTTATCGCTTGATTTTATCCCCAGAATCCATTTTCAGTCAACGGTTTTTACGCCATCGATGTGATCAGATGAGCTTTGGTTTCTGGCCATCACTCCTTTTGTGACAGGATATCGATTTCAAAGCCGGAGTATCACTGTATTTAACAACCCGAGCTAAACCCCTTCCCTGATCAGCGCCCTCATCTCCCTGACCGCCTGATAGATTCCGGTATAGACAGACCGGGCGATGATGCTGTGGCCGATGTTGAGTTCCCTTAAATGCGGCAGACCTAACACCGGGCCGATATTGACATAGGTCAGTCCATGTCCGGCGTTGATCTTCAGTTTCAGCTCATGGCCAAATTTCGCGGCTATTTTTAGCCTTTTCAGCTGAGCTTTTACCAACTTGGGATCTTTCTGGTTGGCGTATTCTCCCGTATGCAATTCGATATCGTCCGCTTCGAGTTTCAAAGCCTGCTCTATCTGTTTTTGATCGGGATCGATAAATAGACTGACGCGGATTCCCCTTTCCTTTAGCGGGCCGATGGTTTTTTTAAGGTCTTCGAAGTTCGCGCTTAAATCCAGCCCCCCTTCGGTCGTGATCTCCCGCCTTTTTTCAGGCACCAGGGTTACCATATCGGGCTTGACCTTTTTGGCGATCTCAAGCATTTCCCCTGTGGAGGCCATCTCCAGATTCAAGCGTGTCAGGATCATTTCCCGCATCAACCTAAGGTCCCGGTCCTGGATATGGCGGCGGTCTTCCCTCAGATGGACGGTGATGCCTTCCGCTCCGGCCTGCTCAGCCTGCAGAGCCGCGTAGACAGGGTCTGGTTCGTTGGTCCCCCTTGCCTGACGGATCGTGGCGATATGATCAACGTTGACATGCAGAACTGGTTTGTCGCTCATGATATTTGGCCTGATGATTAGCTAGGGCTACTCGTAGATCTTTTGATTTAAGACCCAAATGTCGATCGGCGGCCAGGTCTCTAGAACTTTAACCTCGGAACGGGTACGGATGGTTGGGGTCTTGATCTTGTAGGTTCCCGGCTTGTAATGATTTAAATCGATCACAGCCTGTATATCCGATATTTCCATCTGCTCCAAAAGTTTTTTCGGTCCCCTTAAAAGCGCGTTGAACTTTTTGGGGTTGATCCGGGTGACATAGGTCTGGTTGACCAAACCGATGGGGATTTTCTCGAAACGCATTTTGATCGGTTCGCTGCCGAATTTAATGCGGGCAATGAAAAAATCCGGTTTCGGCTCTATCGGCACGACTCTCTCGGGAAAAAGGATATATACCAGCATCTCGATGTCACTGCTGACACCCTCGATGCTGATCGACTTGGTCTCAAGCTGCAAAACACCGCTTAGTTTCGATACCGGTCCGTGAACCTTCACTACCTTCGGCTCCAAAATCACCTCGCTGACGGCAAACCCCTTGGCCGGTTCACCCGAAATGACCACGTGGATAGGCAATTCCTTCTCGATGGTGTCCTCGAAGGCTAGCTTGACCGAGTCGGGAGAAATCTTGTTTACCCGGACGTTCGGCGGGGTTTTGATGTTCTTCTCGGTCACAGCATAAACCTTCTCGCCCCCGGTCGCGTCATGCAGGTCGATCACCGCCTGAAAAAGACTGGGGTGGAGATTTTGCAGATCACTTTGGGAGGTCGCGACAGAAATACTGACCGACTGGATCGGGTCGGATATGATCTCCAGGGTCTTTGGAAGGTTGGCGTAGGTAACCGGCACAAAGAATTGCATCTCCGTCTGTGCTTCCTTATTGGGTGACGGAGCCAATGCCCAGACAATCATAGCGAAAACGATCGCCAGAATCTTTTGCGGCCAGTTCTTAACGATTAATTCCTTCCAATTCATTTCTGCTTTGACTTACGGATAAAGTTTCTTTAACAATTCCTTCAGCCTTTCCTTCACGAAGGACGCGTCCGGTTGGTAGAAAAGCTCTCCCTTAAAGGCCAGACTGATCTGACCTGTTTCTTCGCTGACCACTAAAACGACCGCATCAGACTCCTCACTTAAACCGAGTGCCGCCCTGTGACGCGTACCCATGTTCTGCGCGAAATCGATCCTCGCCGAAAGCGGCAGAATACATCCGGCGTAGGCGATCTTCTGCTGACGATTGATAATCACGGCTCCGTCATGCAAAGGGGCGTTCGGCGTAAATATCGCCGCGAGCAGTTGGGGGGAAAAATCACCGCTGATCTTGGTGGCACTGGTGTAGTAATCCTTAAGGCCCATTTCGTTCTCAAGTACAATCAATGCGCCGACGCGTGACTTGGAGAGATGCTGGCAGACTGAAAAAACCAATTCCAAAATGTTCTGGGCGTCGGTCGTCTTGGCCTCCCTGAAAAGGGTTTTCGAACCCATTCTGGCCAAAGCGTTTCTGAAATCGGCCTGAAACAAGACAATAATGGCGATAACCAACGAGTTAAACAGATTGGTCAAAACCCAGGATACCCCGTCAAGCTGGAGGAAGCTGGAAAAGTAAAAGGCGATGATCAGTACCAGCAAGCCTGCCAAAATCTGGACCGTCCGGGTTCCCTGCAACATTAGAATGATCCGGTAGATGATCATGCTCAAAATGATAATATCCACCAAATCCTGCCACTTAAGCCGGTATAAAAAATCGACGATCATCCAAAAACCCCACTAGGTTCTTTTTTCAACGGTTCTCTAATTATTAACGCTTCGTATATTTAATTTTAATTGATAATATATTTTATGATTTTAGTCAAAGGCGATTGAGGGTTTTCGTCATCCTTTTTCGAAAGCGGCCGGGTGGGTAAATCGACAGCTCATTTCCAGGGCGTCTTTCGCCTCTTTGATCTGATGAACTCTAAAAAACCTCGCCCCCCTAGACCAGCCGAAGCAGTAACTGGCCAAAGACCCGGCCAGACGCTCTGAACTCTCACGGCCTAAGGCCATCCCGATAAAGGACTTGTTGGAGGTGCCGATCAGAAGGGAACTTCCCAGGTTTTTATAGACCCGCAAAAATCGCTGAAGGTCCATGTTGTGTCCCAGGTTTTTACCGAACCCGATTCCAGGATCAAGCAAAATACGCTCGGGCGGAATCCCGCCTTTAGAGAGCCGCTCCAGCTTTCTTTTAAAAAAACAATAAACTTGCGAGACCACATCAAAATACTCCGGATCCAGCTGCATCTTCTCGGGCGTTCCCCTGACGTGCATCAGGCAGTATGACGCCTTGAACTCCCTTATGACTTCGATCATCCTTTCGCCGCCGCTCAGTCCCGAGACGTCATTGATCATGTCCGCTCCGTTTTTCAACGCCTCTCTGGCGACTTCCGGCTTGGTTGTGTCAACCGACAGCAAAACCCCGAATTTTTTTTTGATCTCCCTTAAAGGCGGCAGGATTCGCCTTAACTCTTCCTCCGGTTCAACGGGTTTCGATCCGGGACGGGTCGATTCCCCGCCAATATCGATTATCTCCGCGCCTTCCAGTATCATTTTTCGCGCGATGGCCTCGTAACTCTTCTTTTGATAGTAAAGCCCCCCATCATAAAAGGAATCCGGCGTGACATTCAAGATTCCCATAACGACCGGTCGCTCCCCACTAAAGCCCGTTCCCCCCACCTCAAAACAAGGTTCCGGTTTAAAGCCAAACTCCTGGCGGATTTCTTCCCAAAAGACCTTGCACTCAAGCTCCTTTGAGAATTGAACCACTTCATGAAACCGCCCCTGCTCCGCGGCCAAAACAAAACGGTGTCTTAAAGGCGTTTCCCGCTCAAAAAAACAAAGCCCTGGGAATCCCGATAAAACCCGCTCAAAGCTTTCTGGCAAATCCCCGCTAAAGAAGCGGACAAAGAGATTACAGGGCAGGTCTTTTGACCCTGAAATCTCCAGTGAGCTGTTATTAAAATAGTCGTTAATGGTTTCCGGATGAAGAAAGGAAGCGGAATAGGAAAAATCAAACAATTCCATCTGTCTTTATTCTTGCGGCTGGAGTTTCAGGATGGATAAAATTTCCTTGCCATCGATCGTCTCGCGTTCGATGAGCATCTTCGTGATCTCGTGCAATTCGTTCAGATGCTCCTTCAAAATGCCCATCGCCATGTTATAGGCGTCGTTGACGATTTTTTTGACTTCTCCGTCAACCCGGCTTGCCAACTCCTGGCTGATTTTCTTTCGGCGCATCAGGTCCTTGCCCAGAAAAACCTCTCCCTGACTGGCGGAAAGATGTAAAGGCCCTACAACCTCGTTCATTCCCCAGTTGCAAACCATATGATGCGCAATGGATGTCGCTCTTTCGAGATCGTTGCTCGCTCCGGTGGTAAAGTGATCGAAAATGATTTCCTCAGCCGCGCGGCCTCCCATCATCATGGTCAGCATGCCCAGCAACTGGGATTTTTTCTGTGAGAACTTATCGTCCACAGGCAAGAGCATGGTCATCCCCAAAGCGCGTCCCCGCGGAATGATGGTCACCTTATGAACCGGATCGACATCGCTGGACAGGGCGGCCACGATCGCATGACCGGCCTCGTGATAAGCGGTCGTCCTTTTTTCGTCCTCGGGTATCAGCATGGAGCGTCTCTCCTTGCCCATCATAACCTTATCCCTTGCCTCTTCGAAATCCTCCATCTCTATGCAGGCTTTGTCCTTTTTCGAAGCGGTCAGGGCGCTCTCGTTGGCGAGATTCGCCAGATCGGCGCCTGTAAAACCGGGTGTCGCCTGGGCAATCACCTTTAAGTCAACGTCCTTTCCCAACTGAATGTTTTTGGTATGAACTCCCAGTATCTGGAGTCTTCCCAGCATATCGGGCTTGGGGACCATGACCTGGCGGTCGAAACGCCCCGGTCTCGTCAGGGCGGTATCCAGCACGTCGGGCCTGTTGGTCGCGGCAATGACAATCACCCCTTCGTTGCCGTTAAAGCCGTCCATTTCCACCAACAACTGGTTTAAGGTCTGCTCGCGTTCGTCGTTTCCGCCTCCCAGTCCGGCTCCGCGATGTCGGCCGACCGCGTCCACCTCATCGATAAAAACGATGCAGGGAGCCTTTTCCCTGGCTTGCGCGAAAAGATCCCGCACCCTGCTGGCTCCGACTCCCACAAACATCTCCACGAAATCCGATCCGCTGATACTGAAAAAGGAAACCCCGGCCTCACCCGCGATGGCCTTGGCCAAAAGCGTCTTTCCCGTCCCGGGCTCCCCAATCAGTAATACACCCGTGGGTATTTTCCCGCCCAGTTTCTCAAACTTGGTCGGGTCCTTCAGAAACTCCACGATCTCATCTAATTCCGCCTTGGATTCCTCGATACCGGCCACATCGGCAAAAGAATATTTCTGGACATCCTCATCGGCCTTCTTGGCCTTGGACTTTCCAAATCCCATCATCTTGTTGCCTCCCTGCATCTGCTTCATAAAAAACACCCACACCCCGACGATCAGGATAATGGGCAGCCAGGAACTGATGATCGCGAAAAACAGACTAGAGGATTCGTTGGTCTCGATCCTGAAATGGACGTTCCTGGAATACAGCATGGGTACCAGCTCATTGTAAAACTTGGGAATATTGGTACTGAGGTATTGCTGGTTGTTGGTAAGAAAACTGACTGTCTCCCCCTTGATCAGCACGTCGACCACCTGTCCGCTCTCAACCAGATTCAAAAACTGGGAGAAGGCGATTTCCTTACCTCCCTTCGTCCCCATTGAAAAACTGTAGATGATGATCACACCGATAACGAGCGCGAAGATAAGTAATGTATTTTTTGAAAAAGGCTGCATTTAGACTGTACCGTGAATGGGGATTTGAGTTGATATACTTCAATATTGTTTGATTTTAAAGCTTTTTGCCAATTATTCCAAGCGGTATTTAACCAAAAGCTTACCGCATTATGGTTTGCTTGACGTTTATTATAAGAAATAAAGCTGTTTTACGGTTTTAGTTTTGACATCCCGGTCGGATAAAAATAATATTTAATTAACGCCCATGAATCTCCAGACCGGTTTTAACTTGACCCGGAAGGACTCAAAGAGCAAATCAATTTTATCATTTCGCCCCATATGGACCTGAGTACCCGCATTTTTCGACTCTTGCGCTCTTTAAGCGAGGATCAGCTAAAACCTTTTGAAACTCTTTATGACAAAGGGAGAGACTACCTGGAAGAGCAACTCAGGGAGTGGGAAGACAATTTTGAATTCGACAGGGAAGGAAATCCCAAAACGAAAAAAAAATCCCCTGACCGGAATAACTCAAATAATAATACGCAAAGCGATAAGCGCCAGACAGACCGTGAAAATCATCAAACGAAAAACCAAACCGCCGATCAACAGTTCATCGACGACCTTAAAATTTTCGATCTCTCGCCCCCCGCAACTTCAGCCCAACTTAAAAAGGCCAGAAACCGCGAAATAAAAAAATATCATCCCGATAAATTCCAGGACGACCCCGAAAAAAAAGAAACCGCCAAACAGATCCTGCAGATCTATAACCTGGCCTACGAGAGATTAAAGAAAAATCCCTCGTTGACAGGCTAGCCGTTTTGAAGCGGATATTGGATATTTAAGCGACCCACCCGACAAAGGCGAAATCGATCACCCAAGGTTTGCGTTCGCGAAATCCCAGTTGATCAATTTTTCGATGAAGGTGGTTAAGTAATCTGGCCGGCGGTTCTGATAATCCAGGTAATAAGCATGCTCCCAGACATCCACGGTTAAAATCGGTTTCAAACCATGAGCGATCGGGGTGTCGGCGTTTAAGGTCTTGGTGATTTTCAGCTCCCCTTTATCCAGTACAAGCCAGGCCCAACCGCTTCCGAACTGGGTCGCGCCCGCGTTTTTAAATTCCTCGGCGAACTTGGAGTAGCTCCCAAAAGCCCCCGCGATCTTTTCGGCGATCTGGCCGGTCGGCTCTCCACCGCCCTTGGGCTTGAGGCTGTTCCAATAAAAGGTGTGATTCCAAACTTGCGCGGCGTTGTTGAATATTCCGGCCTTGGATGAATCTCCCGCGGTCTTTTTAATGATCTCCTCCAGTGACTCCTTTTCGAGCCCGGTCCCGCCAATCAGTTTATTTAAATTGGTTACATAGGCATTGTGATGCTTGCCATAATGAAACTCCAAGGTTTTGGCGGTAATATGAGGCTCCAGCGCGTCCTTGGCAAAAGGCAGATCAGGTAAGGTTATCGTCATTTCAGCTCCGTTTTCCATGATTTAAATAAAATTGAAAACAGTTTTTCCAGCATAAACCAACCATACAAGCCTATTGATATTTTATACTGTATTATATCTGTTTTCCAACCGATCATATTATGATTATAATCGATCTAAATTTTTATGTAAAATGAAATTGGAAAAGTAAAACCTGAATTAACGGGTCGCCAGTAAAACAGGCGGCAACCCGTTAATAATGAAGGGAAATCAATTGAAATTCATTAAAACCGAAACTTACTTAACTTCGGCGGTCGCGCCGGCTTCAGTCAGTTTTTTAACGATTTCATCGCATTCGCTTTTAGAGATGCCCTCTTTAATCTTGCAGTCCGCGCCGGCGGCTTCGACCAGATCCTTGGCTTCCTTAAGTCCCAATCCGGTAATACCCCTGACTTCCTTGATGACGTTAATTTTCTTCTCACCAAAAGAGGTCATGATGACATCAAACTCCGTCTGCTCTTCCGCGGCGGCAACGGGCGCTCCCCCTGCGGCCGGAGCGGCAACGGCGGCGGCGGCGGCGCTAACGCCGAATTTTTCCTCAAGATCCTTCACCATCTTGGAAAGCTCCAGGACAGACATGTTGGAAATAAAATCAATTACATTTTCTTTGGTTATTTCAGCCATTTTTTCTCCTTATGATTAAATAAAATAGTTACTCTTTAGAGTCCGCGACAGCTTGAAGCACACGAGCGAAACTCGCTGGCACTTCGTTTAAAACCCTTACAAAACTAGTTATCGGCGCGTTCATCAAAAACAGGATCTTGCCGATCAGTTCTTCTCTTGAAGGCAGGTTGCTTAATTCCTTGATGCCCTCGGCGTCTAAAACATCCCCCTTGTCCCCGGTAACCAGCACACCGGAAACCAGCTTGATATTCTCGTTTTCCTTGGCTCCCGCCGTCATGATCTTGGCGGTGGAAACGACATCCTCATCACTATAGGCCAAAGCCCTCGTATGGACGATCTGATCTTTGATTCCCTCGAAAGCGGTTCCCATGACAGCCCTTTTTGCCAGGCTGTTCTTTAATACCTTCAGCTTCGCGTTACTGGAATAAAGATCCTTCCGCAGTTTGGTCAACGACTCAACGCTTGCGCCCTGAAAGTCGATCAAAACACCACCTTGAGCTTTCTTGAAAATCCCGTTGAGCTCCTGGATGATTTCTTCTTTTTCGGTTCTATTCATTCGTTTTTATAACTCCTTGAAGTGTAATCAAAAAAAACAAATTACGGTTAACGGCTTACTTGATACTTAAACGTTGATTTGAAAAGATCAGAGAAATTGACGAGAGAAAATGGAAGGCAAACAGGCTTGATCCATCCTTATCTCGGCGGGAAGATTAAGCCCTGAGGCACCCGTTTTCACCGATAATTCCGGTAATACAAAAATTTTTAAAATCCGCTTAAGGGATTTCAGTCATGAGTCGATAGCTTGAACATCCCTTTGAGGTTAACGAAACTCGGCGATATCCACTTTGACGCCAGGACCCATCGTACTTGATATGGTGATATTCTGGATATAAAGGCCTTTGGCCGTAGGGGGCTTCAGTTTGACCAGGCTGTCGTAGAAAGCCTTGATGTTTTCCTGGAGCTGTTCGTTGGTAAACCCTACCATGCCGGCGGTCGCCTGAACGTTGGCGCCCTTGTCGTTTTTAAACTGCACCTGACCTCTTTTGATTTCCTTGACCATATCCCCGACTGCCTGGGTCACGGTTCCCACTTTTGGGTTGGGCATCAGACCCCTGGGTCCTAAGACTTTCCCGATCTTACCAATCAAACCCATCATGTCGGGCGTGGCGATCATGCGGTCGAACTCCAGCCAGCCGCCTTGGATTTTTTCGATCATGTCATCGGAACCAACGAAATCAGCTCCAGCGTCGGTGGCCTCTTTTACCTTGTCTCCCCTGGCGATCACCAAAACGCGCACGGATTTCCCGGTCCCATGGGGAAGTACGCAACTACCCCTGACCACCTGATCTGATTTCCGGGGATCGATTCCCAAACGGAAAGCGACATCCACCCTCTCCTTGAACTTGACTTTAGAGAATTTTTTCACCAGTTCGAGTGCCTCGGAAAGACTGTATTTCTTAACGCCGTCGATTTCCTTAACCCATTCTTTAGTTCTTTTTGTGTTTTTCGCCATTTTTTTCTCAATATAGAATATTAATCCGAAACTTCGATTCCCATGCTTTTCGCGGTTCCGGCAACCAAGTTTTTA
>JAOUME010000106.1 GCA_029881655.1 Deltaproteobacteria bacterium
ACACCCCTGATGAAGTTTATGGTGAAATTGCAGGAGTCATAGAGGCCGCCTGAGGTCTCCACAAAACTAAAGATCAGAGCTTAAAACTGGTCTCAGGTTGTCCAACGGAACCGGACCACCTCACTTATTAAAAGCCGTAATTCGACAAAATTGCAGAACAAAAACCATTTTCGTCTATTAATCTGGTTATTAGCTTATTATTGTCGAATATCAATTGTGGTTAAAAATAAAGCTGCATTTCCTACAAATGCCTGGAAATTAATCATTTGATTGGCTTTTAAGTACAGAAATGAACTTTATATGGGTATAGGGGTTCATTAATTGCAAAAAAAATGAAAGTTAAACTCAATTTAAGGAACACAAGCAAATATTAATTCAAAACAACATGGAGAAAATAGATGAAAAATAAACTTTATCAAATCATTTTATCATTGTTTCTGGTCTCTTCTCTGTTAATCTCATCGTGCGGAGATTCAGGTGAAATAACCACGGTACAGACACCGACCATCGGCAATGACGTTTTTAATGCCACTTCCGGTCAGAAATTAGCCAATTCAGTCATCAGTCTGCCTAAAAGCTTACAGGCACCAACCCAACAACCCGCTCCCAGTTTAAAAAGCGTCGCCAAAATGATGAACAGCCAAGGTGGTGGGGGTATGGAAGGTATTTACACCGGGATCACCCACTATGTAAGCATGGTAGAGATGATGACGGTGATGCTGAAAGAAATCATGAGTGGCATTGTCCAAAATTCCTCGATACTGGGTTTTCCGCTTGGCCAGGAAATCGATTTATCTCAATACGCGACTTCGCCGGACGACCCTCAAAAACTAATCGTGAATAAACCGACAGCTTCGGGTTATGACTGGAAAATCAGTCTTTTTGACGATTTAGCGGCTACAGCGCCTCAAATGGTTATCTATTTCACCTTGGGGACCGATGGCGCGAAAGGAAAACTTGTAATGCAAATAACGGAGCCAGATGAGCAACTTACAGCCATTGGCATCACAGGCATAAATAAAAATGTAACCGTCGAGGCTATCTTTGACGCGACCACCACGCTTAAAACCCTTGACGTCAAATTCATCCAGGATATGACGGAAATAACCGCGTACGCTCAAACCAATTGGGCAACTCTAACTCAGGTACAAAAAGATGCCTTTGATTTGGGACAACCAGAGAGAGTGTTTCTAAACGCATCATATGACGGAACCGAATATACCATTTATGGTACCTCATATCATCCTGGTTGGGCAGTGGAGGCAACGTTAAATAACCAGCCGATGTTCTGGGGAAACGACAGAAGCATCTATATGTTCAAGGCGAAATCTCTAGAGGGAACCGTTAACGGTTCCAAGTTATCTTTGGCTTTGCCTGTTGAAACCGCGACCGATGTTACCAACTCTTGGACAAACGATTCAATAGGCTCAATCTTCACACAAATACAACTCGATAATATAAATGGTTTTATCGACAGGTATTTCGATGCGGTTGATGATGCCGATGTATCGGGCGATGTCAGCGAGGAAAACACCTCTGGAGTTTGGACTTTAACTTGGATTTTGGGTGATAATCCCCTTATCGATCCTCTGACCACTCACGGATCGACCTTTACCCAAGCTGAATATGATGCCGCAAAAGCCTTTTGGATCAATCATCCCGATACCAATTTGACATCGGTTTTCTCTATCGTGAATGTAGCGGATTACAATGCGTTTTTCGCTTCCTTGAGTGGCGCCAATCAACAAAGTTGGTACACAATCACAATGGCTCCGGTGATTAAGGCGAATTATCTTGCCGGTTCCGGAATCACGAAAACTCAACTGGAAAGTTTCATTTCCCAGGCTTCGAGCGATCCAAACGTGATTAATTTTCAGAACCAGTACAAGGCCATCCAGTACATGATCAATCCAGCCTTTTACAAGGAAACCCTTGGTTTCATAGGGACCTATGACGAAGCTTCAAGTACTTTTTACGAATATGGAGCTGGAACCTTTAATGAGAATATTGATACGACCAGTATCGATGATCTTTTGATCCTGGATTTAAACACGATTACCTCTTATACGCCGGTAGAAGTGATCAACGCTACCATCCTGGTTCAGTAACAGATAAGAGAAAGCCCCTTTTAAAGGGGCTTTCATTATTCAGATTTATTATCGGATTTATCAAAAAGCGCTTCGGCAAAAGCCCTGGCATCGAATGACTGTAGATCCTCGACTCCTTCACCAACCCCAATAAAATAAATCGGCACTTCAAATTCGTTGACGATCCCGATCACTACCCCGCCTTTCGCCGTTCCATCCAATTTCGTAACGATCAACCCGTCCAGCCCGATCAATTCCTTAAACTCCTTGGTCTGAATGATGGCGTTTTGACCTGTATTGGCATCCAAAACCAAAAAAGTGGCGTGGGGTGCGGAAGGCAGAATCTTCTTGATGACTCTTTGGATTTTTTTAAGCTCTTCCATCAGGTTTTTTTTTGTGTGCAATCTGCCCGAGGTGTCACACAACAAGACATTGTAATCCTCATAAACCGCTTTTGAAGTCGCTTCATAGATGGTCGCCGAAGGGTCGGAGTTGACTGCCTTTGATATAAAATCAACCTCCGATCTTTTGGCCCACTGCTGAAGTTGCTCTATCGCAGCGGCTCGAAATGTATCCCCAGCAGCAACCAAAACCTTTTTACCCTGCTTCTTATACATGGCGGCGAGTTTTCCAATGGAGGTCGTCTTACCGACACCATTGACCCCAACAAAGAGGTAGATAGTCGGTCCGGCGGAGGCGAAGGGAAGCTCTTTGCTGCCTTGCGACATGATATTTTCAATGATTCTTTTGAGTTCTTCGATCGCTTCTTTTTGGGTCTGAATATCAAGGTCACCCCATTTCTTTTCCAAAATACCGATTACCTTCGTGGTAGTGCTCACTCCTAAATCGGCGGCAAGTAACTGTTCTTCAAGGTCTTCTATGAATTCTTCGTCAATCGGCTCATCCGTTGGCGAACCGATCAAATCACCAAGGAACATTTTTTTGGTTTTTTTAAGACCGAACTTCATCTTTCCAAATAAACCGGACTTCTTATCCTCTTCTAATATGATATCTTTGGTTAAATGCCCCTTGCTATCCCTAAATTCATCCTCTGCCTCAGAAAGCTTGTCCCTGAGTTCCTTTTCATGCTGGTCTATGGCTTCCTGTTGTCTTTTTTCCTCTTGGGCTTTTTCCCTGTTTTTCTTAAATAACATATTTTAATCAAATGGTAGTGATAATTGAATGAACGTTTACAACCTTCTTACTCTTTGATAAACAAATAATCAAGACAGGCATCTATAAAATCTTTTTTAAATCCATTTTTATATTGATCAAAATGTATCTGGATCTTGTAAATCAAATCGGGAAAATATTGAATTCCGGTGGCGATTTGATGCGGAGTATCAATACTTTTTTGATCTTACTGCAGGAATATCTCCCTGTCAGAAATCCTTGTCTCTTGCTACGGGACCAGGTATCCAACCGTTATTACCTTGATATCGCGCCTGAAATTTCCGAGGAAGAAAAAAATCATTGGAATAATTCTAATTTCATCAGCCTCAAGCAAACACAATTGTTTTTAAAGGACGGCTTGATCTTATACGGTGGAGATGATGATATCTTAAGATTACCCAGGCCAAAAAGCCTAACCGACCCTAATTGCGCTCTAATAATTCAACCAGTTATTTATAATAACAATGATTTGCCAGTTTGCATCTTAGTGATTTATATTCATGATTATAACAAATTGCCCAAAATCAAGCTATTGATACGGATTATCGCTAATATGCTCGCAATGGCTATGACTGCAAAGGGCTTTTCATCTTCTGGACATAAACAGCTTCCTGCGAGAAAAGGTGCCATCCCAAAGGTGATGGATAATATCATAGGTAACAGCGAAGCTCTGCTGCAATTGGCCCAAACTGTTAAAAAAATTGCTGTGAGCAAGGTCACAGTCTTGATTCAAGGGGAAAGTGGTACTGGAAAGGAACTCGTAGCAAAAACTCTCCATGACAATAGTTTCCACAAAAAGGCTCCCTTTATTGGCGTCAACTGCGCCGCCTTGTCGGAAACCTTGTTGGAAAGTGAGTTGTTTGGCCATGAAAAAGGAGCCTTTACGGGTGCGACAAGTTTTCGTAAGGGGAGATTTGAGTTGGCGAACGGCGGAACATTATTTTTAGATGAGATTGGCGATACCAGTCTTAACTTTCAAAGAAAAATCTTACGTGTCTTACAGGAAGGGCAATTTGAGAGACTAGGAGGCATCAAAACGATTGATATTGATGTGCGGATAATTTGCGCGACCAATGTCGATCTCGAGGAAGCGATGAAGCTGGGCCATTTCAGAGAAGATCTTTATTATCGACTCAATGTGATTAATCTACAGATCCCTCCCCTAAGACATAGACGCGATGATATACCTTACCTGATCCAGCATTTTCTTGAGAGGCTTAACCTGAACTCTAATTTAAATATCCAGATCCGTCCCGAAGACATCAAGCATCTGCAAAATCAGTCGTGGCCTGGAAATGTACGCGAACTTGAAAACGCAATCCATTCTGCTTTCGTAATGGAACAGGATGGTTTTTTATCCTTTAAACAAAGTAATTTCAATGGTTATAGACAGCCTTCTCAATCCAACTCCCAGAAATTTAATATTAAGACGTTAAATAACGATGCCATTATCGAAAAAGAAGAAATCAAAGCAATAGATGAGGCATTGAGACTTTCAAAAGGCAACCAAAAACAAGCTGCGACTCACTTGGGTATCAGTTTGAGGCAGCTTCGCTACCGGGTACAGAAATATGGACTGCTTGTGCGTAAAATCCAAGTTTGATTGAGTGTGACTTAATTATACCAGCGTTAATCAACTCATAAAATCTAGAGTAATATTCCATTGCAAAAACCCTCGATCCTTATTAATCTGTCATTGATCCAATGATTAATAAAGCGGTCTGGCTGGTTCAATTTTCAATCTGACAAAGACTTCATGCTAAAGCGGCTTCTGATACAAAATCTGGCAACCGTAGAAAAACAGGTAGTCGAGTTCAAACCTGGTTTTAACATCATCACTGGCGCGACCGGTGCCGGTAAATCCATCATTATTAAATCGATCGAATTGATTTTGGGTGATAAATGCGACAAGGATCTCATCAGGGTCGATCAGGGCTACCTTTTGGTCGAAGCTTTTTTTGATATCAAGGATAATCATTCCTGCAAAGCTCTGCTTAATGAAATCTGCATCGAGCCCGAGGACGAGTTAACCATCCGCAGAAAAGTCAGTTCTACAGGGAAAAACCAAATATTGATCAACGACTTGTCTACCAACCTAACGAACCTAAGTCTGATTAGCTCCGAATTGATCGACCTTCATGGTCAACATTCTCAACTTTCTCTTTCCCAAAACCAAACCCATGTCAATTACCTGGATAGTTTCGCCGGACATAAGGAACTATTGGAGCAATATCAGTTCATCTTTAAGGATTATCTCAATAAAAAGAAGCTTCAGGAGAAGATGAACCTGGACCAGCTTGAGCGAACCCAAAAAATGGATTATATCAGATTTCAAATAGCAGAGATCGAAAAAGCCCAAATTAACCTGGAAGAGGACTCAGCTTTGGAAGAAGAACACCTCATCTTAAGCAACATCGATAAGATCACCGGAGTTTTAGGTCCAGTTTCTGAAATGGAAACAATGGAGAAATCACCATTGGATATAATCGGCAATCATCTGAATAAAATCCAGGAAATAACGAAAATCGAACCCAAGCTTAAAACTATTTCCGATGAGATTCAATCAGGCCTGATTTCCATCCAGGAAGCTATTTCGGATATTAATCGATACCTAAGTGCCCTTGAAATCGACCCAATAAGATTAGAGGCCGTTAACGCCCGATTATCGCTACTTGAGAACCTAAAGAGAAAATACGGTTATTCGTTGAATGATATTTTAATTAAAAAGGGTGAGTTTTCAAAACAAATGGATGAAATGGACAAGCTTGAGAAAAATCAGTCCGAAATGGAAAAAGAACTAAAAACATTATCCGAATCCATACGCGAAAAGGCGAAAAAACTCAGTGAGGGTAGAAATCAAATAAAGGATAAATTCGAGTTGGCTATTTTAGCTCATTTATCGGAACTCGGGTTGGGAAAAAGTCGGTTCAAGGTCAAAATCACGGATCTGGTCGAAAAAGAGGCACAAAAGCCGTCCTTCACATCAAAAGGAAAAGACCATGTTGAATTTTTACTTTCAACCAACCCAGGCCACCCCTTGAAGCCACTCTCTTCAGTTGCTTCAGGCGGTGAAATTTCCAGAATTATGCTGGCGATCAAGACGACTTTAAGCCAGGATATCTCGAGCGGTGTATTGATTTTCGATGAAATAGATACCGGCATCAGCGGTGGTATAGCCGAAACGGTGGGTATCAAACTTAGAAACCTGAGCCAAAATCGACAGATCATCTGTGTTACCCACTCACCCCAGATCGCCTCCAAAGCCAACTTTCATCTAAAAGTTGAAAAAATCCAAGAAGACGAAAATACGGCAACCCAGATCACCCCGATCGAAAATAATGAGCGTATTCAGGAAATCGCAAGGTTTTTAGGAGGCAATATCCTCTCTGAGAAGGCGATTCAGGCCGCAGAGGAAATGCTTAGGGAAAGCGGGAATCATTAATGGATATTTTTTATGAAAATTGGTGGTGGATGCTATTCATCGCCGTTATCATCTTATGGCTGAAGCAAAGAAAAAACCGACCTGAAACTGTTTTGAGAGAAAAACAAATATCGATAAAGGGTCAAAAGATTCTAACTCCCATTTCAAAAGATTCTCCTCTTGAGTGCCTTCTCAGCGAGGGAAAGATTTATGGACCTGATTACAAAGATAAACACCCTCCCCAACTACCTCACACGGAAGGGTGTCACTGTAGACTGATCGATCTTCTCACCAGAACCGACGACATTTTTTATATAAAAAAACGCGAAACTTCTCCGCTACAAAACACTGATATCGGAGAACTGGATAAGAAACAAGCCAGATATTATAAATACAGGCTCATCATCGACAAAAGCGGGGAAAATCCGGAGTTGAAAATAAGTTATCTGGAGTTAAGTGATGCCATCAAAATCGAGAAAGAATTTAAACTCAGGGTCGATGATCACCTTATGAATCGAAATATCAATCAATAAAAGGATAAACCTATGTATATCGTAACCGGTGGAGCTGGCTTTATTGGCTGCTGGATCGTAAGTGAATTAAACAAAAGAGGGATAAAGGATATCCTGATCGTTGATAGGCTTAGGAAAGCTGGGAAATATAGAAACTTGATCGGGCTGGAGTTTGAGGATTTCATCGACAAGACGGATTTTTTAACAAAAATACAGGGTGATCACTTTAGTTTTAAGGTCAAGGCTGTTTTTCATATGGGAGCTTGCAGTTCGACCACGGAGTTTAACGCTGACTATCTGATGCGCAACAACTATCAATACAGCAAAGATGTCGCTTTGTGGTCAAAAAGCAAAGACGCCAGATTGATTTACGCATCCAGCGCCGCCACCTATGGAGACGGGAAACAGGGTTACTCAGACCAGTCTGAGATTCTGGGACTCAAGCCGCTAAATCCTTACGGCTACTCTAAATACGTTTTTGATCTTTGGGCGCACAAAAACGGTTTTTTAAATGAAATCGTCGGTCTTAAATTTTTTAATGTTTACGGGCCCAATGAAGCTCATAAGGGAGATATGAGAAGCGTGGTCAAAAAAGCTCACGAACAGATATTGGATAAAGAGGAAGTCAGTCTCTTTAAGTCTCATAATGAGCATTATAAAGACGGCGATCAACTCAGAGATTTTATCTACGTTAAAGACGTGATCGATATCATTTTATTTTTCCTTGATCATCCAGAAATTAACGGAATTTATAATGTTGGCACGGGACAGGCACGGTCCTTCAACGATCTTGTCAAAGCGACATTTTTGGCGATGGACAAGAAGCCCAACATCAACTTTATAGACATGCCCTTGGAATTAAGACCCAAATACCAATATTTTACACAAGCTGACACTAATAAGCTCCGTGGTAGTGGATACGTTGCCGACTTTACCAGCATCGAAGCCGGGGTCGCTGATTACGTTAAAAATTATCTATCCTATACTTAACTAATAAAGAGGTAAATGATGTCGGTATTGCTCGAATTTTCAATGACACCCCTTGATAAGGGCGAAAGTGTCAGTAAGTATGTATCCCGTTCACTGGATATCATCGATCAGTCGGGACTCCCTTTTTCCTTAAATCCCATGGGAACGGTCATTGAGGGGCAATGGGAGGAAGTCATGAAAGTGGTCAAGGACTGCTATGACAAAATGAATTCCGATTGTTCCAGAATAAGCTGTATGATCAAAATAGACGCCAGAAAGGGGAAGGATGGCAGAATTAAATCCAAGATCCAAAAAATCGAAACCATCTTGAATAAAGACCTAAATAAATAATCAGTTTTAAGATTCCCTCCGGTTCTAAGAACTGTTAATTTAATATGGAACTCCATCTATTACGCCACCCTGGCTTTCATTCCCAGAAAAAGAATTGTCTACTCGTTAACTATATTGCGAAATATTGATCTTGTCGCTTTGCCTTAAATTTGCGACCCACCAAAATTGAAAATTTGTTTGCGATTAGAAGCATGATTCAGCAATCTCAGATTTGTCTTTCACACCGCGTTATAACGCAGAGCAAAATTAAGCTGTAAAATTCATATTATAGCGTAATTTAAACTTGCTAGCTTGATCATAATTCTTTAGAGTCATCAGAAAAATTCAATTATGAATTTATATTTATAAAGTAAATTTCAACCAAAGGAGAGTTATGGGCCAAAATAAAATCATTCTGCCTGAATCAGAAATGCCAACCCACTGGTATAATATTCTTCCTGACATGCCAAGCCCACCGACACCTCCTTTGGGACCCGATGGGAATCCCGCGCCACCCGAGGCTTTCGCGCCGATTTTCTGCGACGCTTTGATTGCGCAGGAAATGTCACCTGAGCGCTGGATCCCCATTCCTGACGAGGTCAACGCTATTTATAAACTCTGGCGGCCATCACCTCTTTTTCGCGCGCACCGTCTGGAAGAAATGCTGGATACGCCCGCTAAAATCTACTACAAGTACGAAGGTGTCAGCCCCTCCGGTTCCCATAAGCCCAATACTGCTATTCCTCAGGCTTACTACAACAAGATGGCCGGCATCAAGAGACTCACCTCCGAAACCGGAGCAGGTCAGTGGGGTTCTTCATTGGCTTTTGCCGGAAAACAATTCGGGCTGGAAGTTAAAATCTTCATGGTTAAAGTCAGCTACGATCAAAAACCTTATCGCCGATCGATGATGCAAGTTTGGGGCGCTGATGTTTTAGCGAGTCCCACCAATACCACTGAAGCGGGTAGAAAAATTCTCAGTCAAAATCCCAACTCGCCCGGATCGCTGGGAATCGCCATTTCTGAGGCGGTCGAAGAGGCGGTTCAAAGAGATGACACCAAATACAGTCTGGGATCGGTGTTAAACCACGTTCTTATGCACCAAACCATCATTGGTCAGGAAGCTAAAAAGCAGATGGAAATGGCGGGTGATTATCCCGATGTCGTCTTTGGCTGTTGCGGAGGCGGGTCCAACTTCGCCGGACTGGCGTTCCCTTTTATTGCTGATAAAGCCGCAGGGAAAAAAGTGCGGCTGGTGGCTGTTGAACCGACTGCCTGTCCTACCTTGACCAAGGGAGTCTATGCCTATGATTTCGGCGACGCGATCGGCATGACACCTTTGATGAAACAATACACTTTGGGACATGACTTTGTTCCCCCGAGCATCCATGCCGGCGGTCTGCGTTATCATGGTGATTCTCCCTTGGTTTCTCAATTGTACCACG
>JAOUME010000107.1 GCA_029881655.1 Deltaproteobacteria bacterium
GATCAGGAACTCGGAGACGAAATGATGGACGAGGGTGACGATCTGGTAGAAATGGATCAGGAACTCGGAGACGAAATGATGGACGAGGGTGACGATCTGGTAGAAATGGATCAGGAATTCGGAGACGAAATGATGGACCTAGAGACCGAAACCCTGGACGATCTTACGGACACCCTGCCAGATATTGAAGAGGATCTTGAAGAAGGATTGGTTTTGGAAGAAGACAGCGATGAAATTGAAGAAGAATTTGAATTCGAAGATGAGGAAATCTCGAAGCCGGAGACCTTTGCAGATGAAGCGGTCCTCGATGTTGGTGATCTGTCCTCCACTCACGAGATGGATATTTCCGAAGATGTATTTATGGATGATCACTCCGATATGGGACAGATGGAGTTGATCGCTTCAGAGGGGCAGGATCTAAAAAAATCAAACGGCGTGGAAGGTTCGATCTTCGGTAAAAGCCTCCTTTTGAGTCTGCCGCATAAACTGACGGTGGAGATCGGCAGTGCCAGTCTCAAGGGAGAGGACATTACGAACCTGACATACGGTTCCGTCATTGAATTGGACAAAAAAGTGGGTGAGCCGATTGATATCGTTTTAGGAGATAAAGTGGTCGCCCAAGGCGAAGTCGTTCAAATCAATCAGGAAAATCTGGGCGTTCGTATCACCCGGATCAATCTCTAAGAGTAATAGGCTGGGGAATTTCCCATTATCCCAATAACAATAGCGTTAAAAATGCAAAAGACACCGACTGTAGAGCCCTACAACATCATTGCGGAAGAGAAGATCAGCTATAGTTACTTCACAGCCTTGCAGACGATTTTTTACAATTATGTCAGTCAGTTGGAATCCTATTTATACGACGAACTGGGCATTGTCTTTAAGCTTCGTTTCAATATCGAATCCGGCATTAAATTCAAGGACGTTTTCCAGGGACTTGATTTCCCCCTGCCGATCCTGATTTATGAGCTCTCACCTTTGGGTGGAGACAGCCTCTTGATCATGGAGAACAGTTCAGCCAATTTTCTGCTTCAAAAGGAAGAACTTAAGAAGAACAAAAAGACCGTCATCAGCAACCTTTTTCACCTGGAGAAGGATAATTTCCCCATCTTGAAAACCGAATTGGAGAGATTACTGAAGATATTCGAGAACTGTTGGGATAAAATTACGATCAGCGAAGCCAAGATCAAGAAACTGGTGACCCACAAGTTGAAAGCCAAAATCATGAATCCAGTCGAAACCTGCGTTTTGGTCAATCTCCAAATTTCCCACAAGGCCTTTCAGACCCAATGGGTATTCTGTTTTTCTGGCTATCAACTCGATCCTATCATGAAAAAATTTGGCAAAAAGGCCTTACTGGCCGGGAACGGAGACTATTATCAGGACGAAAGCAACAAAAACAAACTGGAAGAAATGTTCTCCAAAGAAATCAACTATGAGGCAAAAGGAATCCTGGGAGAACTGGAAATATCGCACGAGGATCTGCTCGAAAGCTACCGTACGAAAAAGGTGTTACCCCTCAGCGAAGGCATAATGGATAACATCATCATCAAACTCAACGGAGTCCCGACGCTCTCGGCTCAAGCGGGAAAAACCCACGACCAGGTATCGCTCAAGGTCAACGGTATCTACGAAGAAATCAAAAGCCAGGTTAAAAAAAGGCAAAAACCTTTTTTAAAGACCGATTTTCCGACTTCGTAAATCGGTCTTAAGCTAAACCTATCAACTCCTGAACCTTCTTAACCTCCTCCTTCAAGTCAGCGGAGCGATAAAGCCCATCGATCATACAGACCGACCTGATCCCCTTTTGAAGTAACAAGGATAGATTTTCACGGTTAATGCCGCCAATCGCGACCTTGGCCAGAGGAAGGTTCTTTGCCGCAAATTCGGCATAAGCCGACCCGGCAACCGGATACTGTTTCTTGTTGGCCGAGGGGAACATGGGTCCAATCCCGATATAATCCGCCGAAGTCTCAAGAGCGGCTAACCCCTGGCCGGGATTATGAGTCGAAAGCCCGATGACCGCATTAGCTCCCAATCGTTTTCTGGCATGTAGAACCGGCATGTCCTCGTCTCCCAGATGCACGCCGTCGCATGCGGCCTCAAGACAAAGCTCGACATGATCGTTAATCAGAAGAATAACCCCCTTCCGGGTTGTCAGTTTCTTGATCTCACGAACTTCATCCAACATCTCCTGAAAGGAAAATTCCTTTTCACGGTACTGGATCAACTCGATCCCCGAATTGATCAAAGCCACTGCCGAATCCAGGTGACAATTAAAATATTTTCTCGAGGTGATTCCATAAAGCGTTCCCCTGTTTAACCTGTTTTTAACAAAATTTTTTTTGTTATCCATCTCCCTTTTCTATGATCTAAAGACTTTTTAAAGCCCATGGAAATAGCCCTCAAAGCAGCTCCATCCAACATTAGCGTAGCTCTAAATTGAATAAACGCGACCGTCGCCAAATTAACAGCCACTGTTTCTTCAAGCATGTATCAATTGACAAAGTCAAGCCATTGTGGAAAATAATGATAGAAATCAAATGGATTAAATTTCGTTTTAAACTCTGATGAAAGACTACTCCTTCCAGGACAATCTGATAAAACCGAAAGAGGTTAAGTCAACCCTAAGAAAAAAAGATTATTTTTTTAAGACCTTGAGCCTTTTAGGATTTTTTTTCGGGCTATTATTCTTTATTTTTGTCCTTTCAAAAATTCCCGGCCACCTTTTATCACCGGTGAAAGATATCCGGATCACGGGCAACGAAACCCTCTCCAAGGAATTGATCGTCAGGCAGTTGGATATCACGGCCGATCATACCTGGATAGGGCTGGACCCCTATGAACTCAGCCGGCGTTTGAAAACAATTCCCTGGATTGACAGTGTGATGGTTAAAAGGAACTACGCTCTGGGTTTGGATATTTTTATCAAGGAAAAAAAGCCGGTGGCCTTTTTCAAAACCGGAAAGGGCTTGTTTCTATTAAGCACCGACAATCTCGTATTATCTTCCCGACTGGATGGCAGGGAGTGGAATTTGCCCGTTATCGTCGATAACCGCGTGAGAGACCTTAAGGTCGGAGACTATTTGGAGGAAACTGAATTGAACAATGCCCACCGTTTTATAAGCTTCTTGTCAAGCAACCCGGTTTTGTCCATCGACTCGATATCAGAGATTAACATAACCAATCCCTTTAACCTTCAGGCAATCACCATGCCCGACGGTATTTTGATCAAGTTTGGTTATAAGGATTTCGACGAAAAGTTAAGACGGTTGTATTATGCCTTGCCCGAAATCATGAAATTGAAGTCAAAAATCGACTACATCGACCTTAGAAACCAATCGGGTGTCGTTATCAAACAATCCTGACAACCTGGCCATGAATCCGACTGAAAAAATATTAGAGCGGTTTAACAATTCAATGACGCCGAATTACGTTCCGGCGGACATGATCCCGCACAGGGGTGAAGGCAGTCTGGTCTGGGATATCGAAGGCCGGGAATATATCGACCTGACAGGCGGCATCGCGGTTTTGGCTCTGGGGCATAACCATCCTGAAATCGTCGCTGTCTTAAAAGATCAGGCCGAAAAACTCTGGCATGTCAGCAATTACTTTACCACAGAGCCCGCCTTGGTGTTGGCGGAAAGCTTATGCCAAAAAACTTTCGCCGAAAAGGTTTTTTTCGCCAATTCCGGCAGCGAAGCTAACGAGGCGGCTTTAAAACTGGCTCGAAGGTATGCCTTTGACCAGTCCGGCATGGAGAAAAATGAGATTGTCTCGCTCCATTTATCCTTTCACGGACGGAGTCTCTTTACCGTCTCGACCGGTGGACAGAAAAAATACTCCCAAGGTTTTGGACCTTTGCCCCCGAAAATCATCCACATTCCCCACGACGATGAAAAACAACTTCGGGCGACCATCTCCGACACCACCTGCGCGGTCATCCTGGAACCGATCATGGCTGAGAGCGGCGTTATCGACATCTCGTTTGATTTCATCCAAAAAATCAGAGAGCTTTGCGATCAGCACCAGAGCCTTTTGATTTTCGATGAGGTCCAGACCGGAATGGGCCGCACGGGGAGCCTTTTCGCCTATCAGCAGATGGATCTCACGCCAGACATTCTCACGGTTTCCAAAGCTCTGGGATGTGGCTTCCCCATCGGAGCCATGATGACGACAACCAAAATCGCGAAATCGCTGACCCCAGGCAGCCACGGCAGCACCTTTGGCGGAAATCCACTGGCGACGGCTGTCGCAAAAAAAGCACTGGATATCATTAGCGACCCCCGACTTTTAGAGGGTGTGCGGCATAAAAGAAAACTCTTTGAAGAAGGCCTTACGAAAATCAACCGCCTCTATCCTTTTTTTGATGAAATCCGAGGCATGGGTCTGTTGATTGGCTGTCAGTTGTTAAAAAAATACTCTGGCCTGGCTGGGGATTTCGTAAAAAAAGGCTTGACTGAAAAGGTGATGCTCTTAGGGGCCGGTCCCGATGTTATCCGCTTTGCCCCGTCCCTGATCATTAAGGATGAGCAGATCAAAGAGGGATTGGCGCGTTTTGAAAAAGTCGTGAAAGCACTGCATGAAGCAACTTGACGGATCAGGATTCATGACTGAAATAAAGGATATTCACCAGGGGAACCACCTTATCCTCGCCGCCTTCTAGTACTACCAGATAGTCTTTGCCGACCTCGGACAAAACCCCCGAGACCATCATCCCCTCTCTTAAAAAAATACTTAGGCGGTGAACCCCGAGGTGCTCGGTCAGCTTTTTCGCCAGCGTTTTTACCTCATTTTCCTGAAAGGAAACCTTCTGAATCAGCGAACTCATTTAAAACCCCCACAAAGGTTATCTGAACGGTTACGACTTACAGCCACTCACAAATGACCATTCAATTTTATTTCGAGGTTAATTGAAAGCCTTTATGCCCCCAACTTCCCCGTTGGTCTGAGAATTATACCGATTGACTGTGGATAAGATGGGATGTCAAATATTCCCGTACAGATAAAATCATTAGTCAATCAGTTCAATAAAACACCTTGAAATTTTGAATGGGAACGACATCGACCAGCTTTTTGGTCATCAGGTCGTTGGTCATGAGATCGGTGATCTTGGCCGTGAATTCCTGAATGATTTTATCTGTCGAAAACATCTTGTAAAACGCGCCCCCCGCCCTGAAGGAGGTGGTCGCGATAACCAACTCTTCTAAATCGCCGACATCCTTCTGATTAAACCTGAGCCAGGCAAGCCTTTTGCCTACGGGTTTTCCGATATCAAAACCATACTCGATACCGTCGTAGATATCGTAATTGTAGCTCTTGATCTTAAACATCCTCCACTCGGGATGAACATCGATCCTTTTTTGACCATCCTCCTCATCCAAGGTGAAAAAACTGGCGACCTGCTCCAAGGCTTCCTTAAGCGTCTTGCCGTCCACCCGCATCAAGCAGAAAGTGTCCTGAAAAAAATAGGTCTTGAAAATATCGCCCATGGTCACGTTTTCTGGCAGTCCGCGGACTTTTGCATCCAAAAGCGAACAGGCCGCGATCCTGGCTCCGGTCGCCTGTCTAAGAAGATTGTTGATCCATTGTATCAAGGGGTGCTTTTTAAGCCATACCTCCTTCATCGGATCATTGATGGCGAATTCAGCTCCGACCTTTCCGGCTGGTGTCTCTAAAACGCCCTGAATACAACGGAGGTTCCCCTCGAATTTCTTAACGAATTCAGGATCGGGGGAATACTTCGACGCCTGAATCAATGAAGATTTCTGCTTGATGGCAAACCTGTGTTCCTGCATTTCACCCAGACGGGGCTGAACCTCTAAAACCGTGTGGGACCATAACTTGCCAAAACAGGAAGGTTGGATAATCTCGGCCCGTTTTGGATCATCAGGGCGGTATAACAACTCCCTGTGCTGATGACCCGTTAAAAGCAGATCAATCTCAGGATAGGTTTCCCACAGTGCCAAACCCCGGTTCTCCATATCAGGAGCGATCGACCAGTGTTCGTCCGTTATCGGATTTTTCTCTAGCCCGCCGTGATAGACGACAACCAGATAATCGCACTGGCTTTTCAGCTTGGGGATCAACTCACCCGCGACATCGATAACGTTTTTAAACACCAGACTGGAGACGAAAGAGCTGCTCTCGAGCTTTGGTACAAACTCGGTGATCAAACCCAGCACACCGATCTTAAAACCAAATTTCTCTACAAAATGACTGGAAGAAAAAAAATGCTCGCCGGTCTTCGAATCATAAATATTAGCCGCCAACCAGGGGATATTGGATTCCTTTTCGATTTTCTTTAAATGCTTGATCCCGAAATTAAATTCGTGATTGCCGACCACGAAGCAATCCACCCTCAACTCCCGGTGAACTATCGCCAAAGGGTGAGGCAGGTTTTCGCACATGGGAGAATTGAAATCATGCAGATCGACCAACGGATAGCCTTGGATGGAATCGCCGTTTTCGATCAATAAAACCGGCTCATCCTTCTTCCTTAGCTCCTTAAGATAGCTCGATAGGCGGTCAAGGCCGTGGGAATGCTCATCTTTCTTTTCATCCATCTTGGACAAATACCTTCCATGAGTATCGGTATAACTTAGGATATGGAATTTAAAAGCTTTTTGTTCCTCAGTATCAGGCATAAGATTTCTTATTGTTACAGCGATTGACGCTCCAGGGTTTGTTTGTCCCCAATCAGTTTTTCTGAGATCCAGTCGAGCTGGATTCGATTGCCGTTATGGGCGATACCGATCTGAACCTCCTTTTTGTTATTCCCGTGGAAATCAGACCCCGCCGTTTTCAATAACTCAAGCTCATCGGCGATTTGATTTAAGCTATTGCCCTGCTGGAAGGTATGTGCTGAAGAATAAACCTCTATCCCGTCTAAGCCAAGTTCTTTTTGTTGGCCTAAGTACTCCTTTAGAGCGTAACCCTTCAAATTCAGGCTCATCGGATGAGCGATAACGGCCAGGCCCCCAGCCGCATGAATCAACGCAATCGATTCCTCCGGCGAGAAAATCTCCTTTTTGACAAAAGCCCTGCCGCTTCGGCCCAGATACTCCGAAAAGGCTTGCTTGAAATCGGGCGCAATGTTTCTCTCGACCAGTATTTTCGCGATATGAGGTCTGCCGATACTTTTAACCCCTTCGTTTCTAAGTATAATCTCCTCAAGATCGATATCAATACCCGCGGCGTTTAGTTTCTCGACAATGACCTCATTGCGTTTATCTCTGGCACGGCGATATTCCTTTAACCCCGCGGTTAAGGTGTCATTTTCCGTATCAAGGCCATAGCCCAAAACATGATAGATCCCGCCCTGATATTTAGCGCTGATCTCAACACCGGCGACTAAATGAACTCCCAGCCGATTGGCTTCAGCTTCGGCTTCCCCAATGCCTGAAATCGAATCATGGTCGGTCAGGGCCAATACCTTGATCTTCTTTTGACTGGCCAGTCGAACGATTTCAACTGGGGTAAGGCTCCCATCTGATACCGTGCTATGGGTGTGCATGTCGGCGTAAACAATCCTGTTCTGCTGGGTCATATGAGGGTTTGTGATAAATTATAATATTTTATTAATTTTGATCGAAACAAAATCCTCCCGAATTTTAAACTACCCATTCCGTTTTATGTACTTATTTAGTATCATATATTTTTACCCATTGTTTTTAAGTTTTATTGTAGCCTATGATACCAATTTAAAGTCCCCTCCGGTACCAAATCCGGATGAAAAATCCCGACTAAATCCTCTAGAACCAGATGCGGTTTCACCAAAGCGCCCTCCCAATAATCATTGCCTCCAAACCGATTTAACCGGAGATTATTATTATAAATCCTCCTGGTTTTAAAAGCCTTAAAAAGAGCGTAGCGTTCATCAGCCCTTAAAACATCGGCCATTGTTTTCCATTGATCGGTATTAATCCAGAAATCGGCCTGCCCCGCCTTATCATAAACCCACTCGAAATCATAATTTCTGGCTCCAGGATAGTTGTTTTCACGAAAGACGTAGCTGGCTCCGGCATCTTTGATCAAGTTGGAAATAAAGCTCTTCATTCCTGGCAGATACCAGGTCCCCTGGTGTTCAACTCCCGTAAAAACACTCGGCTTTCTTTTGGTCTTCAAAACCTTTTTTTTCAATTCAAGGTAAGGTTTTTCCACCTTTGAAAAACGGCTTTCAGCTTTGGACTCCAGATTCAGAAATAAAGAAACGAACTTAACCCATTCGGTTCGTCCCAAAGGTTCTTCCTCCATGTATTCGGCGAAAACCACGGCCGTACTCTTTGACTGCCTGATCTCATTCACGGCTTTGATGATCGACTCGTCGATGCCGTTAATAAAAACAAGATCGGGGTTAAGCATCAGGATTCTCTCGAGATCCAGCCCCGTTTCAAATCCCAACTCCGAAATTTTCTGCAGCCGGTATCTCTTTCTTAAACCCTCGCTATAAACCCAGCGGATGTCCGAGACACCATTGATTTTATCTCCCTCACCCAGCATCTCGATCAAGGAAATTTGCGTCGTCGATAATGCCGCGATATTTTTTACGGGTATATCGATCACAGTCGCTCCTGGATATCCCTTTGGCCTGGGAGCTCCACAGCTTAACAGCAGATATTCAAACTTCTCTTTTGAGCCCACCCACGGCTGATTGACCGTTACATGCTTATAATAACCGTGGTAGCTGACAGAAAACCTTTTCGCGTAGCGAAGTTTCGCCTGGGATGGAAAATGATCGGTCTTTGGATCAAATTTTTTCTCACAAGCGGATTGGACGGCTCTTAGCTGTTTAGTGACCGCGCCTTGGTCCTGAGCCAGACCTTGGGTAGCGGTTAACAAGAAAGCAAAAAACACGGCCGAAAATAACGATCTGACACGCCCAGCGAACATCACCAAAAAAATGACATGAAAAAACACGATATTAATTCTTGATTTTTTTTCTCAAACAAATTTGAATCGTTTAGCGCTAATCTTTTTATTTTAAACGAAATTCTGATTTTCAGCAATCAAAACCCCTAAATACGACTCGGAGAAAAGATGGTTAAACACATTGTCATGTTTAAGCTCAAGGAAAAAACACCGGAGAACATCAGCTTGTTGGAGAACAAAATCAAGTCCATGGAGAAAACCATCGACTTTGTCGAGGAAATAACGACCGGGGTTAATTTCACTAAGGGAGAAAGAGCGATGGATCTGGTTTTGATCGTTGACTTAAAGGATAAGGATCAACTCGAAGCCTACCGAGTCCACCCGGAACATCAGCCGGTCTATGAGATGGTCAAACTGATGTGCAGCGAAAGCAAAGTGATCGATTACGAGTTCTAATTGTTGTTAGCGATCAACCGGCAATAACTTTTTACAGGTCCGCTTTTGGAGTCAGGCATCAAGCTCCTAAGATGCCTTCCATGAAAGCATCGTTGAACCCTAATACTTATAAATCATACCAACCCCGTATTGGGTATCGGTCAATTCCAGTTGCTGGTTATCATCCTTGGTCGCCTGGGAACTGTATCCCGCGAAAAACTTTACCGGGCCATTCGGATAAACGATACCTAAGTCAGTGCGGGTTTCGGTCAAGGGTTCTCTCTTTTCGACATCTGTTTTTCGTATGCCGTAGGAAACCGACATGCCGGCTTTCTCTCCGAATTTCCAATCAAAATTAATAATCGTCGTCGTAACGACATTATCTACCTTCCCCAAACTAGCGGGGGCATCATAATTGTTCGTATTTTGATCGTAGTTAAAAGCGATAAGAGCTGAAGAAACTGGAATACCGAAACCAAAGGAATAAGACTTATAAGTTTCATGTCCAAGCAGAAGATTCGACTGGCTTGGATCACTGCTCGCGTCTGAAAGAACTTCTTCTGAAATATCGATATAGCTTATTTTAAACGGCATTTCCCCAAATTTGGTTTCGTAAAAAACCGCCA
>JAOUME010000266.1 GCA_029881655.1 Deltaproteobacteria bacterium
TAGTCGGAGACCAAAATCCAGACTGAAATATGAAGATAGCTTGGGAAAAATAGGCTTACAATGCGGATAAGCCCGGCTCTTTTAGATCTCTGCTGGTCTTATTGGTTAAGGAGGCGGCGATATGGGGAGAAGAGGGCTGGTTAAGCTGGATGAAAGAAGGGCTGGAAAAATAAGGCACAAGATCAACAAAAGTCAGAAGCGGGCTTGACCCTTTTTCACTCTGTTGGCGACTCCGAGTTTTAGTTGGAAATTCAACCAATTTTCAATGAGATGCGCTCAGCTATCAAGGATAAAGATGTGACCCCCTAATCACAGAATGTGTTACCTATGTCCCCGTTCGTTCAAATGAGTTAATTGTGTATTGCCATCGGCTAGGAATTTAAAAACAGGGCCAATTGCTTTACGTAGATCTGGATTAAACCTTAAAAATGAAGCTGCTGAATTCTTGAAAGAAATCTCGTTAGTATAATTTGCTCTAAAAAGACCGGGATAACCATTTTCTAAAAAATGCTTAAGAAATCTGTAAAAACTAACAAAAAGAATCTTGCCAGGAAAAACGTTTGTTAAGCATTCAAATTCAGGAAATGTAAATTTGAAATAATCATCAATTTCATCAATTGTAACACCAGCATCACGTGTGATCATTGTTATGATGCTGTTAATTTTACTTCTGTCAATTTTCCAAGAGCCATTATCTTTTAGAACGAAACAACATGACCATTTGCTCTTGTCACCATCGAATTTTTTTTGATAATAATAAATTGATTTCAAACAATTTAAACATTCATCATTTACATGTTTTATCCAATCAGTAATATCAAGCCATTTTAACGTTTCTTTTATGTTTGACTTTATAACAAATGATAGCAAGTAACCAATCACTACTCGGCTATAGAAATAGTTTTCGATTGAATACCTATCAAGATAGCAAACTCTTTCATCACTTATTTTCTCTGAGTGATCAAAGTCCAAATCAAGAACAACTGAAAAATTATTTTTTTTATATGATTTTATGAAATCATTTATATTTGATTTTCCACCTCCAAAGGTTACTTCAAAATCAAATTCAACTTTTGAATCATGAGCATGTGAATGAAAAATATTTTCATAAATTGGCAGATCATCTTCACCTTCGACGAGAATAAATTTAGTGTTACTTTGCATTTTAATTCTTATTAGGTTTTCCTCTCCGGTATACTTTAAAACTTTCCTCATATCTTACAATCCTCCAAATCAATTTGATTTGAATCAGAGGGAATTATTGCTGGAGAATGTGTAGCGACAATTATTTGTAAGTATGGAGATAGCTTCCTCATTGATTTGATCAATGGCCTTTGCCATTCCAAATGTAATGATAATTCCGGTTCGTCAGCTACGAAAACAGAGGCATCTGACGACAATAATGAAACTCTTCCAAGCAAAGCTATAAGATGCTTCTCTCCAGAAGATAGATTGAACAACTCAACATTTTTGCCATTTGATTTGACAAGAAATGCCCCTTTGTTATCAAACTCAAATGACTTTCGTGGAAGGAAAAATTCGTTTATTATTTCTTCAGTTTCGTTAAATTGTTTGAGATATCTGTTTTTATTGTTTTCCAGTTTTTCAATGTCGGACAAAATAGATGTGAATTTTTCGAACAAAACTAACATTGAAAATTTTCTATAATATGTTTGCGTAAATTCACGCAAAGATGATTTATCGTTATTGTCATATTTATCCCGGGCTAATTCAAATTCATTTGTTACTTTTTCCCATAATCTAAAATGATTTTCTAACGGTTCGCTTGATATATCAATATTTGCATGTTTAAATTTTTTCATTATTTCTGTTGGGTCATATTTTTTTGACCCAATGCTTCTTTTAGACTGAATTTTTGTACTAAATTCATCTGATTTTTGCAAAAAGTCATCATCAATCAATGTTCTGCGTACAATATTATTCTTCATTTCATCTGAATCTTTATTTATCCTATCTTGTATCAATGCGTATCTATTTATAAACTCTTTTTCTATTGAACTTAACATTCTTCGACTTGGATCAAGTATTCCTAATACTTCTTCGTTAGGAAGATGCCTGGCTCGAAGAGCCCTGTTAAGTATATATTCTTCTGGATGATCAATATTTAAATCATTACTATTCAAACGATTAAGTGGGACATAAGTTAAATTCAAAATATCATTCAACCCATCTATTATTATTGATATTTTTTTTAAATTTACTCTTTGGTCTAATTGTGTATTAAATTTTTCATGTATATTTTTTTCATAAATATGGAATTCAATTTCTTCGTTGTTAATTTTGTTTACAAAAATAGATTTTCTTGCTCTTTTTGTTCCAATTTTAGCTGTCATTATTTCAATAGAAACAAATGGTATTGATGATAAAATTTTCAGATCGCAATTTAATGTTGAAACAATTAAATTTATAATTGTAGTTTTTCCAGTACCGTTTTCACCAAAAATACAATTTGTTTTTTCAACGAATTGTATTTCAAGATTATTATTGACCTCAAACAATGACCGGATCTTTACTTTTCTTATATAGTTTTCCATATTTTTTTTGCCTCAGTTGATTTCTTTTGCAGGCCG
>JAOUME010000108.1 GCA_029881655.1 Deltaproteobacteria bacterium
ATCTTCCATGACTGCCCTGCCTTCGGTTATTTTCGCGAGGAGTTCCTTCATTCTTAGTGTTCCGATTCGACAAAAAGTGCATTTTCCGCAGGATTCAATCTGGGTGAAATCCAGAAAGAATTTAGCCAGATCTACCATGCAGCTTTTTGAATCCATGACGATCATACCGCCTGAGCCCATGATCGCGCCTGTGGCGTTAATCTCCTCGTAATCTATGGCAGTATCGAAAAGCTTTTCAGGGACACAACCACCTGAGGGTCCGCCGAGTTGAATCGCCTTGATGGGTCTTCCTGAGGATGAACCGCCCCCGATGTCGTAGATGACATCTCTCAGTTTCGTGCCCATGGGGACTTCGACCAAACCGCCTTTCTTGATAGTGCCAGCCAGAGCGAAAACTTTGGTTCCCTTTGATTTTTCCGTACCGTAACTTGCGTAGGCCTCACCCCCGTTGTTGATAATCCATGGGATGTTAGAGAGTGTCTCGACGTTATTGATGATGGTGGGCTTGGCAAAGAGGCCTTTGATCGCAGGGAAAGGAGGCCTCAACCTAGGCATGCCCCTCTGGCCTTCGATCGACGCGATTAGAGCGGTCTCCTCACCGCAGACGAAAGCTCCGGCACCTTGTTTGATTTTAATGTCAAATGAAAAGTCGCTTCCGAAAATGTTTTTCCCTAAAAGACCTTCCTGTCTGGCATCCTCAATGGCCTTGCCGAAATTTTTAACTGCCAGGGGATACTCAGCCCTGATATAGGCGTACCCGTGAGTGGCTCCAATCGCAAATGCGGCGATCAACATACCCTCGACCACGTTATGCGGGTCACCCTCAAGAAGTGATCTGTCCATAAAAGCCCCCGGATCGCCCTCATCGCCGTTGCAGATCAGGTATTTTATATCTGACTGAACCTTTCGGGCGAAAGTCCATTTCATAAAAGCGGGAAAACCGGCACCGCCCCTGCCTCTGATATTGGCGATCTTGATCTGCTCGATGACATCCTCAGGAGTCTTTTTCTCTTCCAAAAGCATGCGGATCGCTTTGTAGCCGTCCCTCTGTTTGTAATCCTCAATGACCGTCGGATTGATCAACCCAACGTTTCTAAGAGCGATTCTGGTTTGTTTTACAAGGTACTGTTTTTTATCGTGAGTTGGCTCTTTGGGTGAAGAAATCAAGATATCCTCTGGAAGATCACCCTGGTTTCGGTGGTATTTCAGGATCGCGTGAATATTTTTTTTGGTCACGTTGCCGTACATGAAACTTTGACCGTCATGAGTTTTGATTTCCGTAATGACTTCTTGGTGGCACATTCCGACACAACCGACCGACCGAACCAGAGCTTCGGGGGCTTGTTCCTTGAATATGTTGAAGACTTCCTTTGAGCCGGCGGCAATACCACAGGTTCCCTCACCAACGATGATTTCCAAATTCGAATCAGACATTATCTTTTTTAAGAATAAAGTTTTTTAAATAACAAAAAGGGTTTAGTGCCTCAATTGTAACTAAAATCAGCCTATTTAGAAGGCAATATCTCCTCGTTGACTCTGGCGTGTTTTTTAAGCTTTCTTTGAGCGGTCGAACCGTCTAAATGGCCGAAGATCTCATCTCCGACGACCATGACGGGAGCCAGGCTACAACACCCGACACAAGCGACATCTTCAATTGTATAGCTTCCGTTCTCCGCGGTATCCTGCTCCTCGCCCTCGAGCTTTAAGATGTGTTTTAGCGACGTGTTGAGTCTGTCTGCGCCCTGGACATGGCAGGCTGTCCCGTGGCAGACCTTAATCAAATGTCTTCCGACCGGTTTTAAACGGAACTGGGAATAGAAGGTTGCAACACCGTAAAGCTGGCTACCGGTAATTTCAGTGTTTTCTACCACCAGATCCATGGCGGGTCTAGGTAAATAGCCATACTTAGACTGGATGGCCTGGAGTAACGGGACGGTAGAAGATGGGTCCTTGCCGATATCGCTGACCCAGTCGATGACTGTTTGGGGATCGACTTGTGCTTCAAGGCTCTGATTCATAATGACCAAAGAATAAAGTTGATGGTTCGCCGATTAAATGAGTATTAATCGTATTTTGTAAGTTAAGGATTTAAATAAAAAAACCTTCTCTGTTGGAAACTTTTGTTTATTTCCCTGATATGGATCAATTGTTTTGGGTTAACACAGAATTTTTAATCGGACAATAGACTTCTCTCGCAGGTGTGGAAACGATTTCTCTCTGCGGCAAAATCAGGGCACTCAGTTTTTTGCCATAGACGCAACCGGTATCGAGTCCGATAACATTATCTCGGACAATGCCTTGAAGCGCGGCCCAATGACCAAACACAGCCAACTTTTCTTTATGATAAAAATCAAACCAGGGTGGATTAGAGGGATTAGCGATATCCTTTCCGGTGCCGTCCCAGGTCCTGATCCTGGTCATCATACCCGGGTCCGAGTCCTTAAGGGCGACCCCGGGTATGATACCTCCGTGTACCAAAGTGAAATCCTCTGAATCTACAAAAAGCGGCCAGGTTTTGATGTCCTCCATGAAGGACTTAAAGCCTTCGCCAAACTCCTCTCTTAGCTTCAGGGTCCTTTCCTTGGGTTTGAGAATGCCCCTATCTTCGTTTATCAGCCTTAACTCATGGTTTCCGAGGATGACCGTTGCTTCCAGTTGTTTGACCTTATGGTAAACTTCCTTTGAATACCAACCTCGGTTAATGATATCGCCTGTAAAATACAATACATCTTTTTTTTGGTTAAATGCGATTTTTGCTAGTAAATCTTCTAGCTCAATGATACAACCATGAACATCACCGATGATGATTGATCTATTCTTCATTTGCGGGCGGTAAAAGATAGGAAAAGCAAGCGCTTAATAAATATTTATGTTTAAAATAATTATAAACTAGCCTAAGTATATAAATACAGACTATAATATTCTCGTATTTACAAAATAAAGCATATAATCGTCTATTTTGTCTATAGCGATAAGATTTGTCAGCCAATAAAAAAGGAATGATCATGCATATCACACAAACTTCTTCAACAAGGGAAAAAGTCCTTGAAATAATAAAACGTGAGAAGCAGGCAACCGTTAAAGAACTGACTCATGAGCTCGGAATTACCCCGATGGCGATCAGGGGCCATCTAAGCAAACTTGAAAACGATAATATGATTGCGGTGAGCACGGTCAGGCAGAAATTGGGGAGACCTCTTCAGGTTTTCAGCTTGACCAACAAAGGGGAATCCCGGTTTCCAAAACAATATGGGAATTTTGCCGTTGAGTTGCTCAACGATGTAGAACGATTAGATGACGGCGGTACGCTGAACAAGCTGATTCAGATGAGAGAAGAGAGGATCATTGAGGAGCGTCTTGAATTTTTGGAAAGAGCCAGCACCAAGGAAAAAAAACTTAAACTTTATTGTGAACTGATTAGTAAGCTTGGGCAGATGCCTGAGTTGAAAAAAATATCCGAAAATAATTTCCTCCTAAATATTAACAATTGCGCATTACTGGAAATCGCGACGAGCTATCCCTTTTGCTGTGACAGCGAAAAAAAGATCATTACAGAGGTTTTTTCCGAGGCAAAGGTTACCCAACTGAAAAATATTATCAATAGCGACAACTGCTGTTCATATCAATTTGAGTTTTGATTTTTATTTATTTTGATATAATAACGATATAGCTCTGTTTTGTTAGTCATTAAATTTAAAATGGAGTTTTCCCCCTTTTGAGTCAAGCGTCAAAAACCTTTTACTACCGCTATCTTTTTGAGTCCAGGTCGCTGGGCGAATACCTTCTTGAGCGTTATTTTTTTCGGTTAAACGGGCTTGATCTGGAAGTTTGGATATCCGAGAGAGTGCGGGTGAATGACCGCAGGGTGATAGGTTCTTACCTTTTGCAATACGGTGATAAGATCGAGTACCTCCACTTCAGAAAGGACGAGGATAAACTGGAGCTTGATTTAAAAATCCTTTTTGAGGATGAAGCTTGTTTAGCTATATCCAAGCCTTCTGACCTACCGGTAACGCCTTCTGGAGCTTACTATTTTAATTCTCTGGCCATAATGGTTAAGGAAAAGTGGCAAAACGACGAGATAAGCCCGGTACACCGTTTGGATTTAGAGACCAGCGGTGTCTTGCTTTTTGGCAAGAACCGTTTTACTCGAAAAAAAATCCAGACGCAGTTTCAGGAGCATGAAATAGAAAAGTGTTATCAGGCGGTTGTTTTTAATGATCCTGATGGCGAGCTTATTCAGGGGGATTTGGTATCTGATGATCATTCTTTGATCCATTCTAAATTAAAGCTGATCGACTCGGCCTACCCTAGCTCGGTCACACGGATTTTGAAAAAGCAACCCTGGGGGAATTATTACCGGCTTTGGCTAAGTCCTATAACGGGTAAAACGAATCAGATCAGAGCTCATTTGGCGTCGATCGGATGTCCAATCGTTGGGGACAAGAAATACTATCCCGACGAGTCGATATTCTTGGACTGGTATCGTTTTAGAGACATCAACCGCATCCTCCCAAAAGTGAAGCTAAACCGACAGGCTTTACATCACGAGTCGCTTTCCTTTATACATCCATATACCGGTGATCAACTCCGGATTGTGGATGAGACCCTTTATTGGGAAGAAAGCCTAGCAACGCTTCTATCCTCAAGTGAACCCAAAGTATGATTTATGTATTACTTTATTATTCGTTACGCCGAGATCGCTCTTAAAGGAAGCAACCGACAGTGGTTTGAAAACAAACTGATCGGTAATCTCGGGCGGCATTTTAAAGATTCAGATGGAATTACCATCAGCAGGATTCATGGGAGAATCATTCTAAGCTCTAAAACGGATGACCCATCAATCGGAAAAAAACTGAGCTTTATTCCTGGGATCGAGAATTTTAGCAAAGCCTTGACTTGTAGCCATGATTTGGATGAAATTAGTCAGTCGGCCACAGCAATACTAAAAAAACACCTTCAGAGCGCTCCGGAGAAGGTATATACCTTTAAGGTCGTATCTCAAAGAAGCGATAAAAATTTCCCTTTGAACTCAATGGAGCTTTCTGCAAAAATCGGTGGAAGCCTGTTTGAAGAATTCAAAGGAATCAAGGCGCAGATGGTCGATCCGGAAATATTGCTTGGAATCGAAATCTGGTCAAAAAACCGGGCGGTGGTTTTTTTGAAAAAATCCAAAGGCCAGGGTGGACTCCCGGTAGGTACTTCTGGAAGGGTTTTGTCCTTTTTAAGCGGGGGGATCGACAGTCCGGTGGCTAGTTGGTTTATGATGAAAAGGGGTTGTGAGACGGTTTACTTGAACTTCCATTCCTATCCTTTTATCGGCGAGCAAAGCAAGCAGAAGGTCATTGAGTTGGTCAAGCATCTAAGCCGGTTTCAACCTGAGTCAAAGCTGATTGTCGCCCCATTCGCAAAAATTCAAAAGGCGGTCAAGGAGAATTGCGCAGAACGTTACAGGACTTTGCTTTATCGACGGATGATGAACAAGGTGGCAGATGGATTTATCAAGAAATTGAAGATCAAGGCTTTTGTAACAGGCGAAGCCGTAGGGCAGGTCGCATCACAGACGTTAGAGAATATCCACTGTACCGAAGAATCAGCCTCCTTGCCGGTTTTAAGGCCCTTGATCGGGATGGAGAAAGCTGAAATCATTCAGTATGCGAAAAAAATTGGCACTTATGAAATCAGCATACAACCCTTTCAGGATTGCTGCACGGTTTTTCAGCCTAAAAGTCCGGCGACTCACGCCAATGTTGGGCAGCTTTTTCGTGAAGAATCCCGTTTTCCCTTTGCGGGGTTGATAGAAGAGGCGATCAAGGAGGCTGAAATTACCCAGTATTCATCGCAATTCTGCAATAAATTTTGGGATTAATATTTTGATTGATTATTTAATTTTAAAGATATATTATTTCTTGCTGATAAAAATTGTTGAGCCGATTATTGTGTTTTGATAGTTGGTTTTTATTTGCGGTTTGAGGATTTCATAAAAAATGAAATAGCTTTGATTCTAAGTTTTTTGGATAAAAAAACTCGATAATTTGGTTTAGGGGGGATAAATCATGTTTGAACAAAAAATCAAAGAGCTGGCAAGTCAAGCCGGCATAACGATCAATGGAGACCAACCATGGGATGTTCAGGTCTATGACAAGAGACTGTATCGCAGAGTTGTTTTAGATGGTGCCTTGGGACTTGGGGAATCTTATATGGAAGGTTGGTGGGAATGTCAGGAGATGGACGAATTATTTTATCGACTGATGCTGGTTGTTCGTTCCAATACATATTCCAATTGGAAGGGAAGACTGGATGTACTAAAGAGTAAACTGATCAATCTACAGTCCATCAAAAGGTCAAGAAAGGTTGCTGAAATTCATTACAACCTTGGTAATTCCTTTTATAAAAGAATGTTGGGTGATGCGATGGCTTATTCCTGCGGTTTTTGGCAAAAAGCGGACGACCTTCAAAAGGCCCAGTTTGACAAATATGAATTGATTTGTCGGAAATTAATGCTTCAGGAAGGCGAGTGGGTTTTGGATATCGGTTGCGGCTGGGGCGGTCTCGCAAAGTATATGGCAGAGAATTATAAGTGCAACGTTGTTGGGATAAATATCTCTGAAGAACAGGTTAAATACGGGCAGGAACACTGTAAAGGTCTTCCGGTTACGATAACCAAGTCGGATTATCGATATCCCAAAACTTATAATCCGGGGAAAAGAAATTTTGATAAAATCGTATCGGTTGGTATGTTTGAGCATGTCGGACCGAAGAACTTTCAGGAGTATTTTAGGATTATGGGGAGTCAGATCAAAAAGGACGGGTTGTTTTTATTGCATACGATCGGAGCCAACCAGACCGGGACGGTCGGTAACAGCTGGATGCACAAATACATTTTTCCTGAAGGCGTTTTACCTTCTGGAAACCAGATTACTAAAGCCTCGGAGGGTTATTTTATGATCGAGGACTGGCATAATTTCGGACCGGACTATGACAAGACACTGATGGCCTGGTATCGAAATTTCGAGAATTACTGGAACGACAAAATGGCTGATCCCGAAAAAGACCTAGACTTGAATGGCAAAAACATGACCCTCTTTTACAAGATGTGGCGTTATTACCTGCTTCAATGCGCTGGGCTTTTTCGTAGTCGTTATTGTCAATTATGGCAGATAGTTTTTTCGATCCATTATCCGGGAGGATACCCATCGATCAGACAAATCGATTAAACCATATTTAATTGGATTTTCACGGTCAGGACAGGTGTTTTTTAAAGCAGGCTATAAACTTTAGAAAATGGAAAAAGAAAAAAAAATTAAACTTGGCCGTGAAGTCCGGCTTGGACAGAATGTGGTTATCACCGAAAGGGTCATGATCGGTGATTATACCTCTGTATGGCATAATGTCGTCTTGAGGGGCGATGTTTCTCCTATCATTATCGGAGAGAACTGCAATATTCAGGATAACACTGTCCTTCACGGCCAGCTTGATCAATGGGACGTAATTTTAGGGGACCGAGTCTCGGTCGGACATTCCTGTATTCTTCATGGTTGTGAGTTGAGCGATGAAAGTTTCATCGGAATGGGATCGATCATTATGAATGGTTGTTATATCGGAACCAGAGTGATGGTCGCAGCCGGGTCGCTGGTACCCCAGGGCTCTCGCTTCACCGAGCCAAACAAGTTGGTGATGGGAAGACCCGCTAAAGTTGTTCGGGATTTAAAGCAGAACGAAATCGATATGATCACAGACACTCCAAAAAGATACCTCAAATACGCAAACCAGTGGCTTCCTGTCACACATGATTCATAATGGGAAGAGATCAACGCTACAGTGCCTTCACAAAGGAAAAGTCACAAAAACTAAAAAAAATAAGACATTTAACTGAATTTGTGGTCTTAACTGGCTTGAAGAAACTCGCTGGTATTGGAACGGTTGGATGGGTGAGAAACTATGGAACGGTTCTTGGTCGTTTGGCTTTTTTAGCTGCCAAAAAAGATAAGGGGATCGCTGATTTTCAGCTACAATTTTGCTTACCCGAACTATCTAAAAGAGAAAGGACTCTTTTGATCAAGGGAATGTTTGAGAATTTTGGTAAAACATTGATCGAAGGATTGATCGTTGATAAGATTAGAAAAAACAAGGGATACTGGATTTGCCTGCATCATGAGGAAATCATCAAAAAGGCTGTTGAGCGGGGCAAGGGGGGGATATTTGTTGTAGGGCATTTTGGAAATTGGGAGTTGTTTACTCTGGTATTTGAAATTCTCGGCATAAAAGGCTATGCGGTGGAAAGCCCGATAGGGGTTACTGAGTTGGACGACATGTTAATGGATTGTCGGAAATCGGAAAACCTGACCATGATACCGAGAGGAGACGTAAATTCATCCAGGGCCATTCTCAAGTGTTTCAAGGACAAGCAGTTTTTAATCCTGGCGATTGATCAGGATACCAAGGCCCAAAATATCTTTGTCGATTTTTTTGGGCGTAAGGCTGCGACGACGAAAGGCGCGGCCAGTTTAGCGCAAAGATTTGATATTCCCGTAATCTCTGCGTTTGGAGCCAGGAACGATCAAGGCAAGCACGATTTTTCATTTGAGTTATTGTCCGATGGTCCCTATGAAAAAACCGAACAGGAGACTTTCGAGTTAACCCAGCGATACACGCTGGCAGTGGAGCGTCATATCAGGAAATATCCCTCGCAATGGGTTTGGTTTCATCGCCGCTGGAAAACCCAACCTGATGAAAAAGGCCAATCCGAGATCTAGCGGTTTTTCCCAAGCGGTCCTCCAAAGCCGACTATTACTTGTTGTAATGAGGAAACCATGAGAGTATTACCTTGGGTCTTTTTTCTTTTGATTTCTGGCCTGGCTGTTTTTTTTATCATTGAATCCAATATCAAAGATGGCGATGGTACAGTCGAAACCTTAAATAGCCAGCAACCTGTTGTAATTGAGGATGCGGATATCTATGATTATGAAAGTAGTGATATGCTCTCGTGGATCAAGGTCAAAAAAGTGCTTTCTTATGAAAAAAGCCATATCGTGCTACTTTTTGATATAAATGCCGAAATCTATAGTGATAGAGGAAAAGGAAAGCCGGCTTACATCAAAGCGGATTTTGGCAAAATCTACCAAAAGACAAAACGGGTTCATTTATCGGGAAATCTGATTGCGGATATGGAAGGTAAGAGACTTGAAACCGAGGAGCTGATCTTGGATCATGTTAAAAAAAGGATCTATAACCAAAAAAAGGTCTGGGTATATGACAATAAAAGCGATATGCATGCGGAATCAATGATTTATGACATTAAATCAAGGCAGCTACGTTTGAACAAGGTCGAGGTGAAATTTAAAAACGCCATTTAATCTTTTGATCGGTTGTGTCAGTTCATTGATACATATAAAATCATCCCTCCATGACTTATGAAGATAGTGTTGATTAAACGGTTCTTAACTGGTTTTTTCTGTTTGGCGCTTACAGGGACAAACGTCTATTCATTTGAGGATCTTAAAATTACAAGTGATCAGGCGGTGATTAATGAGTATTCTAATTCACTGACCCTATTGGGCAACGTCCTTATCAAACGGCTTGCTGACGGAGTGACTCTTAAGTCTGAGAGTCTTATCGTCAACAGAGATGAGAATAACCAAAGGATTGTCAAGGCCGAAGCCAGAGGCAACGTTGTTTTGGAGGAACCCGGAAGATCCTTGTCATCTCAAAAAATTTATTTTGACCGACTTCTTCATCAAATCGATCTAACTGGTCATGTCATTGTCAGTTCTGAGAATTATCTTCTTAGGGGAGACCGGTTTAGTTATGATTATAAGGAAAAGCAGGGCAAACTGATTCCCTT
>JAOUME010000109.1 GCA_029881655.1 Deltaproteobacteria bacterium
AGACACGCCTGGATGCGCTTATCAATCCGTCTTTGCGTCTGAATTTCCACCACACTCGCCTCGATGCCAGAGACGCCAAAGGCGAGCTTCTACCCAGAAGACCAAAAGACCGTCTCTACTTCGCGGTCATCTCAAAGATGGGAGATAGGGGCGAGTTTAATGCGGCTTTTCGTCATGTGGGGAAAAGGCCGGAAGTGGGGGCAATGGATATCGATGGCAACAAGGTTGAGGAGCTTAGCGCCTATAGCCTGATCGATCTGGCGGCTTCCTACAGAGTGGGTTCTAGTTATAAGATCCACGCCCGCATCGAGAATCTGACCGATGAGGTCTATGAGGAGGCCTGGTCTTACGCTACGCCGGGCAGATCTCTCTATCTTGGAGTCAAGGCCGAGTTCTGAGAGTTTCTTTGAAGGTGAGTTTTAAAGGTTGATCGGAGTCACCGGACAAGCCCAATTTCTGGCGGGAGCATCGACTTGTCCGATTCAGGGGGCTATTTAATGGCCCCCTGTGCTCAGTTGATTGTTTTAATTGACCAGGATTTGTTTCGGCTTTTGATCCGGAGATTTGGGCAGAGTTACCACCAGCATCCCCTCTTCCAGTTTTGCCTTGATTTTTTTCTGATCGATCGCCTTGGAGAGTGTAAAGCTTCTTTTATAATTTCCGGTCCGAAATTCCCTGTAGAGAGGTTTTAACCGCTCTTCTTTTTGATCATTGATCCTACCCTCGATAGACAGGATATCTTTTTCCAGCTTGATCTCGACGCGCTCTTTGCTGACTCCCGGCATATCCAGGTATAAAAGCAAATCCTTCTCCGTCTCGAGGATATCTGCCGCGGGCCTAAAAAAATTCAGGGCAACGCTGTTTTCTGAAGTTTGTTCCGCATTGTTTTCTTGTAGGTTCTTTTCAGTCATCTCGTTCTCCTTAAATGATTAAAGTTGATAAATTCTGTTGTTTCTAGGAAATCAGAATCTGTTTCGCCTTTTCGCTTTCCTTGGTGGGCAGAACCACCTTTAAGATGCCGTCTTTGTACTCGGCCGTGATTTTTTCGTGATCAACCTCATTGTTGAGTTTGATGGTCCGGTCGAACTTAACCGCGTTTCGCTCCAGAAGACGCGCGCTTGACTGATCGGGATAGTTCAGCTCTCTTTTTCCATAAACCCGAAACTGGGTTCCCTTGACTTCGACATTAATATCATCTTTTTTAAAACCGGGAAGTTCCACGACCGCGACCGTGTTGTCATCTTCCTGATAGAGATTAATCGCTGGGGTTTCGCCTTTCAAAGACGAACTCTCAAAAAACCGGTTTATCTCATCGAAGAAATCCGATCGGTTTAAACAGCGGTCGATTGTTTCACTTAGATGTCCTAACATGATAGCCTCCATTATTGATGTGTGATGATAAGTTTTAAGTATTGAGAAACCAATTTTCTAAATAACAACTCCTGCCTAACTATATTGCAGTGGCCGTGCCACAGATGATTAAGTAAATATAACAATATAATAGCTAGCATGCGCGCTTTGCCAGGCCAAACTGGCCTGGATTAAATTATGTTTATGACCAAAATATATCCAAAACATTTATATAAGGGCCATAATGGCCCGGTTGATTCATTTACCCAGCCAGGATCACGCACTGATTTGCGCTGCATCAACTCCAGTTTTGCGGGACCAATCAGCCGACATTGTTCTTTGACATTTTAATTTTAATAGGTAGTCTGTAATTATTCAAAACAATGAAACCCCTTATTTTTAGATGCGAACCGTAAAAGAAAGCGTATTTGTCGTCACATCGATACCCTACAAGGAAAGCGATTTAATCGTTAATTTTCTTTCCAGGACTAACGGTAAGATCACCTCGCGCATCCTCCGCGGGCGGCGAACCGGAAAGGACAGCAGTTTCCTTTATCAGCCCGGGGACCTCATCGAAATCGAGTATCAAAAAAAGCAGACGGATGATTTTGTCCGGGTTTTAAATACCCAACATTTAAAGCTGCTCAAGAGCCGTGATTTTAGCTACGAGCGATTTATTTTCCAGGGTTTTATCCTTGAACTGATCCAAAAAACGAGCCAGCCCTATGACGAAGCCCCAGAGCTTTTCGATATCCTCATCGAGAATCTGTCCCTGAAATGGATCGACTCGGAGAAATTCAGATTTATCGCCTGGAGCCTATGGAAGGTCATCCGGCATGGGGGGTTTGGCATCAATATCCACCAGTGCGCCAAATGCGGTCTAAAAAGCTGGAGACTGGACAGTAACTCGCGGGTGCAATTCAGGAAGGATAAATATCAGCTGCACAGAAGCGATGGCAGTGTCCTTTGCGAGAACTGCCATATCGAGAATAAGAAGGCGAGCATCCTTATGCCGACTGAGATCAAGGTGTTATGGCTTATGGAGCAGTTCCCCGAATTTACGAGCCTTGATCCCGATATCCCGGCGGAGATCCTGCTAAATTTGATTCCTGTCCTAAACGACTATCTAATCGGATGTTTTGAATTGAGGTTGAAATCCCAGCCCTTATTTTTATCGACCTTTTTAAGTATCAAGAATCAACCGACCTGAAAATTAACTTTCATGATGTCTCGGGGATGGGTTCTTTTTTTAAAATCTCCGCGCTTAAAAGCACCACTGAAATCCAGACCAGATCGGCGAACAGGAGGTGGGTTAATTGTAACCAGGTGGGAACTTTCAAAACGATATTGGTCAGGCCTATCAGGATTTGAAGCAGATAAAGGAAAATCCCGAGCTTGGTGATGATATTAAGGGCCGGACTCATATTCGCCTTGCGGTAGTGAAAAAAAAGATTCAGCAGATATAGGGCGGCCCCCAAGGCAAGCACCGGGTGAAGGTAGCGAAGTTTGACCAGCAATTCTTTGGTTATAACCTGTACGCTGGTAACGGCCTTATCGGCTCCGTGAACTGGAAACAGGGTATCACCCAGAGCGGTCACCGCTCCGGCCACCCCTACCAGAACAATGATGATCAGGGCCAAAATCAGCTTGTTTTTTTCCTTTTTTTTGGATTTAAAATCGATGGCGGTTCCACCGCTGGCCCACCATGCCGTTAAGGCAATCACCCCGACCAGCATAAAGGTATTCGCCAAATGAATCCCCATGGAAAAGACCCTGAGCATGGAAACATTCTCGGCCACCAGCTGAAGCAGAACCAGCCCCGCGCCTAAAATGCTTTCGATAATGATAAAGACGAAAGATAAAAAGGCCCCCGTACGGGTCGGATTTCCCTTGGGATAGATCCTAAAGGCCCAGATAAAAAGAACCACCACGCTAACGAGAGAAAGGCCGCTGGTGATCCGGTGACTGTACTCGATCAGGGTTTCAAGTTGCGGCGCAATGGGGATGATTTCCCCCTGACAGGTCGGCCAATGCTGTCCGCAACCGGCCCCGGACCCCGTCGCCCGCACAAAAGCGCCCCACATGATCACAATCAGGTTATAAATCAGAACGCCCCAGGCGTATTTCGCGTAAACCGTCAATGGTTTCATTTTATTTTCAATCGACTTTAAGGATTTCACAGGAATTTCCGGTGTTATTAATGTTATGGTTTAAAAGTCAAAAAAGTTCTTTAATTGAATGAACGATCATGTTCCGGTTGGAGTTCCTGGAAAATATATTGGACAGGGCTCCCTTCTTGTTAACCATGTAGAAATAGCTGGTATGATCAATCAGATAACCGCCGGCCGATTCCACTTTGGCCTTTTTGAATCCCGAACGGTATAGTTTCGCAACAGCCGCGACCTCCTCTGCGCTTCCGGTCAAACCGATAAAACTTGGATCGAAATTCGCCAAATATTTTTTCAGAATTTCCGGTTTATCCCTCTCGGGATCGACACTGATAAAGACGACGACCATCCGGTCCTTCACGTCTCCCAGCATGTTTCTGATCGCCTTTGCCTCGCTCAACGCGGTCGGACAGATATCGGGGCAAAAAGTGTATCCGAAAAAAATAAAAACCACCTTGCCCCTTAATTCCTTTAAGGCAAAAGGTTTGTTGTCCTGATTGGTCAGGGTGAAATCCCCTCCCAGGTCTTTTAGAAATTCTTCCCTGCTATCGGCGTAAACTTGAGTATAGCTCAAAAACGCGAAAAATAAGACAAAGCCCATCCACTTCATCCAACTTAGATTAATTCCCATGTGCCCATTATGCTCTCTGATTTTCATAAATACCCTATTTAAAGAATTGATTAGATTAAAATGTTACTAGACCGTTTGGATTATGTAAATCCAGTTGATACAGACTTAACAAAGTTTTACAGGAGATTGGGAAGGCTAGAACAACTGAAGGGAAATTTATTTTATCCCGTATACTGCCTTTAACAACTTTTGCTTTTGGCTGATTTGGGTTTGATGATTGGAGAGAGTCATTTAACCCTTTATTGAACAAGCATTCCCTGTCATAATTAGGCAGTACGGGACGCGACCAGACAGATCGCACTAAAAAAACCGCCCGGAATCAATTCAAACCCATGTTTCGGCGGGAGCAGGATTTATCTGTAAATCCCGGGCAGTTAATTATAAAACCGATATCATCATAAAAAATCGGCGAGGGTTTCAGCTTCAGACCGATCTTTCAGCCTCGACGATTTGAATGATATGTTCGGGTGTAAAATCAATCACGTTTCCAAGTTTCGTTATGTATGGTGTTAATGACTTCGCAAAGTTAATTTTCCCCTGATAGGCTTTTTCTGTCCTTTTTTCTACCTGCACCCAGATATAAGCCGAGGTGGTACTGTTTCCCAAAAAGAATTTCATCTTCAACTTAGCCCAGTCGCCAGGTTTAAGGGAACTGCGCTTTTCTTCCTCAAAAACTCCGAACAGAGCGGGTTTGCTCTCCGAGAGTTTTCTCGCGCTAGAAATCTCCCAGCCTTTTTTTTTTATTCCTGTCAGCATGAATACCTTTGGATTCAATTGATTGAACTATCATTTTCGTTAACTTCAAGACGAATCAGAACCCATTAAAAACAGCTTCATCTTATTATATTAAATCGATTTTCTCCTTAAAAAGCCATATACAAGCCATGATCACAACCAGCGTTTAAGAGAAGACTCCCGAAAGGGAGTAGTTAAACATCAAATCAAAGACCATTCCGAAAAAAATGATCAGAATATACATGTTGGAGAAAATAAAATTCCTCCTGAAAAGCCGATTGGAAAGGTCAAACAGATTTTGGAAGTTCATGCCAAGCAACACCAGTCCCGCAACCGCGGCGCTGATGAAATAGACCATGCCCAAAATACTGCTGAATCCCAGCATCAGCGAAAAAACCACCACGAAAAGGACATGTAGCAAAATCAGCCAGGTGGTATTTAGTTTGCCGATCGCATGAGAAACCATCGGGATTTTGGCTTTTTTATAGTCTTCTTGATACAAAACCGCCAAATTCCAGAAATGAACAGGATTCCAAAAAAACAGCATCACCGCCAAAATGATACCGCTAGTAGAAATCTGACCCGTTACAGCGGCGTCACCCGCTAAGATCGCGAAACTCGAAGACAGTCCCCCTACGGTAACGTTCCAAAAGCTGTGATGCTTAAAAATAAGCGTATAAAACAGGACGTAGTTGATAAAACCCAGGAAGAGTAAAAAAGCTGAAAGCCATCCAAGAACCAGATAGCTAAAGGCAAGACCCGCAACCGTCAAAACGGTTCCAAAGGCGAATGCCTGTAGGCATAAGGTTCTATCTGCGTTGACCAGGGGGCGGTTCTTAGTGCGGTTCATCAACCCGTCGGTCTTTCTTTCAAAGTAGTGATTCAAAACGGCGCCGCCGGCACAAGCCAGGATCGTGGAAACCAAAAGCGAGATAATCTCCAGGGTGCTAAAGACCAGGAAATCCGGCCTGAGCATCATTCCCATGAACGCCGTGATCGTGATCGCGACGAAAATACGGGGTTTAGTCATTGACAATAGCAATAAAGAACGCTCAAGCAAAGTGGATATAAACGTGCCTGAACCGTTAAGTCTGACGCTGTTTGATGATGTGTAAGACCTTGACATCCTTCCCCCTATAAATGGGTTTGATTATGAAGTTTTTAATTTTATTCTTAACAAACTTTTTCCAGGGACAAAATAACAGCCTGAAATTGGTTTTAGGCTGTTATTTTAAGCCTTATCTATGTGATAGAGCATGAAATAAACCACGACTCCGCTGATCGAGACATAAATCCAAATAGGAAACGTCCACCTGACCATTTTTTTATGCGCCTGGGTCTTTTGTCTTATCGCTAAAAGGATCGACAAAACGACCAGGGGCACGACAACTGCCGAAAGCAGGATATGCGGTACTAAAACCAGAAAATAGACCGTCCTGATCCATCCTTGTGACTCAAAGGGAACCGATCCGACCCGCGCGTGATAAATTAAGTAGCTGATCAGGAAAAGGACCGAAAACCCAAAGGCCGTTGCCATAAACAGCTTATGTTTTCTGGGATCCTCCTGGAATTTTATCGTCCAAAAGCCGAGTATAAGAAACAAGGTCGCGAGGCTGTTGATCGAAGCGTTTACAGCTGGCAAAGCCAACACCCATTCCGGTGTCATAGGTATCCCTTATCCATCACTTAAAAAAACCTAAACCGTTCAATTCTCCCTGACAGCCACCATAGCCCTCTTATGCCTTCTGTAAAGCCAAAAGGCTAATCCAGTGACCATCGATGGAGGAAGCAAGCCCATAAAAATAATTGAAATATAAAAAGACCATTTCATATCCTCGGTGTTCGAGTAACACACCGAACAGGCTTCCGCGTTCGAAAAAATCAAAAAAATCACTCCCGCCATAAGTAAAACACGGCTTGCGTTAATTGGTAACGGAATTTTGACGCTCATCATCTCTGCTCCTTGGGAATTGTTTGACCCTCAAAAAAAACGAGATTTTATTAATCTGTCACAAACACCATTTCATAAGGGGCTTTGTTTGTTTTAAACCAGTTTCCCCTGCGACCGCATCATCGAAGAAACCTCTTCTTAAGAGAATTCTTCGATGATGATTGATCCTCATTAAACCAGATAAAGCAGGACATATAAAATCGGCCAGATAGCGACCACAAAAAACCAAAAAAACTGAACAGTGCTTAACTCTGCTTTAGAAACTCTCGACTCATCCCCGGACATCCTTAAGTAGGTCACCAGCATCGCGATCAGCGCACCAATTGCGTGAATCCCATGCAACCCGATGATCAAATAAAAGAGACTCCCGTACAGGCTTGATGAAAGGGTTAATCCGAACTTGATCAGACCAATCCATTCATAACCCTGGAGTAAAACGAAAAATCCGCCTAAAAGAATCGAGGCTCCGTAGAAAAGCAAGGTTTTCTTGCGCTTTTCAGGGTCCGAGAAAGACCGATAAGCCATGATAAGACAGATCCCGCTGATAAACAGAACCAAGGTATTAAACCCCGTTGTAGCGACTGGGAGCCGGGGCTGTCCCCAAGGCGGCCAGACCGCCTCGTTGGAACGGATGATCAAATAAGCGCTGATCAACGCCGCGAAAAACATCACTTCGGTGAATACGAAGAGGATCATCCCCAATACCCCGTTGGATAACAGCGGTTTTGAAGTCCTGACATTCATATTGTTTGAAATCGCATGCATAATTTATCCTGATTAAAGGTTAGGCTTAAAGTCTTTGTGGAACGCAGGTGTTATCTACCATGCAGTTCTTCCAGTTCAAACCTTCCGAGACCAGTACATCCGGAGCCATCCCCGCAAAGAGCGTGACCACGAACAACAGGGTTCCGAGCAAAAGCCACCAGATATATTTCTTCTCGACGTTCAAATGCATGAAATAAGAAGCGACCATCCAAGCCTTTACCAACGCGATTCCAAAGGCGGTGATCAAGGTTAAGGCCAAGATCCCGAAAAAAGGGCCAACGATGCTGACAACCAGGAGCACCATTAAGATAATCCACATTCTAGTATAATTTGTCTTCGGATGTTCTGCGTGTGCCATTTCTTTCTCCTTACAAAGGGGGTTATTTGGCGATATAAAGCAATGGGAAAAGAAAAATCCAAACGATATCGACGAAGTGCCAGTAGATACCGACCACTTCGGTCCGGTGAAGGTTTTTCCCTTTCTTGACGCCGCGCGATATAAGATAGATAGCCAGCATTCCCACAATGACGTGTGTCGCGTGGATGGCCGTCGCCACATAATAAAAGCTCCAGAAGACACTTTTGAAAAGCGTGAAGCCATGCATGATTTCGGTGGTGTACTCATATGCCTTGACAATCAAAAAGATGAATCCGAATAAGACCGTCAGAAGCATGAACTTGTTCGCTTTTTCTGTTTCCTTGAGTTCCGAGTACTTGTGACCCAACACGATAAAATAACTGCTGGTCAAAAGAACGAAGGTGTTGATCGCTCCTGCCCACACATTGGTATGGCTCGCCTCTTCTCCCCAACCGGGGTTGTGAAGTCTCAAAAGCAGGTAGACCGCGACCAAACCTCCAAAAATCACGATTTCTGAGGCTAATAGCCACCACATCGCGAGCCTTGCGGTAGGTATTCCCGTAGTGGATCTTCCTGTTGCTACTGGTGCAGTAAATGACATTGGTTTCTCCTCTAAGTTAAAGATTTTAAAGAGTCCGTTTAGTTAAAAACACCTGATTTAAGCCTTATCTGGAACGTTCTGGGGAAGGAAATCTTCCTCCATGTCCGGTAGACTGTATTCGTAAGGTCCTCTGTAGACGGTCGGCAAGGTCTCGAAATTGCCGTGGGGCGGCGGAGAGACCGTTGTCCACTCCAGGGTGTTCGCTCTCCAGGGATTTCTTCCGGCATCCTTTCCCTTTTTCATACTTAAAAAGAAATTGATGACAAATGGTATCTGGGATAAAAGCAAGAAGATGGTGCAGACCGTGGAGAAGACCCTCATTTTAACGTAAATTGGATCGCTCATATCCTCAAAAGCCGAATAGTCGTAGATCTTGCGGTGCTGTCCGGCCATGCCCAAGAAGAAGATCGGAATAAAGACCCCGTTGAAAAAGATCGTGGTTCCCCAGAAATGAATCAGGTCCAGAGGCCTGTTCATCATCTTGCCGAACATTTTTGGAAACCAGTAGGTGATTCCGGCAAACCCACCGAAAAAGACCACAGGCACCAGGGTATAATGGAAATGCGCGACGGTAAACGAGTTGTCATGCATATAGATGTCGATGGCGCTGGATCCCAGGTAGATTCCGGTCAGTCCCCCGACCATAAATTCAGCTACCATCCCCAAAGCCCAAAGCATCGGAGTCTCAAAGGTGATGGAGCCGCCATAAAGGGTGAAGATGTAAGATAGAAAGATCAATGCCAGTGGGATTGAAATCATGATGGTGGTGATACTGAAAAGGGTCGCCATTTTTGGATCGATACCGGCAATGAACTGATGATGCGCCCAAACGATCATACTCAAGATACCGGTTAAAAAGGTCGTATAGATAATGGTTTTGTATCCAAAAATTTTCTTTCTGGAGAAAACGCAGAAGATCTCGGCGACGATTCCCATCTCGGGCAAAAGGATCACGTATACTTCGGGATGCCCGAAAAACCAGAAGAGATGCTGGAAGATGAGCGGATCACCACCCCCTGAAGGGATATAAAAGCTGGTTCCGACGATCTGATCCATCAGGAGCATGACCGCGCCGGCGACCAAGGGCCCGACGGAAAGCATGAAGATGACGACCGCGATATTAATGAACCAGATCACAACCGGGATATCGTTCCATTTCATCCCGGGGGCCCGTGCGTTCATGGTGGTAGTCAGGAAGTTGATTCCCCCAAGTAAAAAGGCCACGATCTCAAGCGCAACCGCCAAGACCC
>JAOUME010000110.1 GCA_029881655.1 Deltaproteobacteria bacterium
GATGTAATTCTGGGCGAATTGAGTGAAGATGGTTTCCTGCTTGGTCTTTTTGACAAGCGCGAATAAATAGTCCGCTACCTTTTGCTCGGTTTCGTCGGCGGGATTATGGCCAAAAAGTTTGTCCTTCTTGACGAGTTTTTGGGCCAGTTTGTCGTTAACCGAAATGTCATGCCCCGCGTCCTCGAAAACCAGTTCCGATAAGGTCTCGGACATAGTCCGAAGTTCCTTGAAGAAGGGATTTGTTCCCTGAAGCATGATCTCTGGCGCGAGGTAGGCGTTGGGAGTGCAGCCGTTTTCCCTTCCTTTGACCGCGGTTTCGATGTGGCGAGTGCCACGCGCGACAAAATAGTTGGAAATCGCGTTGATTAAAGGGACCTGTTCCTTGGTCGGCATTTCCTTTGTTATCGCGAAAAGACAGGTTGCAGCGAAAGGAAAGTCCACTAGCTCCAAAATTGGCTTGCCGTGAAGCTCGGTTACCTGTGTCGCTGGGTTCATCATACTTGCCCCGGATTTGTCGCGCATGCTTTCTCTTGAAAGCTGGGCTCCGACCAACTTACTGACGACTTCGATCTGTTGACCGTAGGGTTCGATTGCCTTGACCACCTGCAAAGAAAGGTTCTTGGAGAAGTTGATTCCCTGGTCGTTTCCAAACCAGGGCTTTAAATTCAAGTTGCCAATGGGGTTGAAATCCGGTTCTTCACCGATCAGTTTCATCACGGCTGAGACCGCGGTCGGAACGTCCTGGATGCTGCTGATGCGAACTCCTCTTTCAGAGACATCGGGCTTGGCCGGATTAAACAGACCCACTCCGAAATACTGATCGAACCAGGCTTCCTTGGCCTGCGCGTCGTCCCCGCTTCCGGCCATGGCACCGGCGTGACCACAGGCACGGGTCAGATTGCTCTTCCATCTTCCCGTTACGCAGGCGATAATCGGTTTGGTAAAGGGGAAGCGCCCCTCGGCAATCCAGTCCAGAGCTATCTTTTCATAATAACCGCCCGGCTCGATATAGACCACGATGGCCTTGGTGCGTGGATCGTTCTCCGCGCAGTATAAAAACTCGGCCAGGGCGAAGTGGATGTAGACATCTTTGCCGCTGCTTAAGATGGTGGAGATACCAAACCCGGAGGTCTTTAAATATTCCGAAATGGTCGTGCAGAAATTCCCCGAATTCGAATAGATGGCCACACTTCCTTTTTTAAGACTTTCCTCTGGTTTATCACCGCCCAGGGCTCCTCCGACACGGACATGGTCCCAGGGATTGGCAATGCCCAGGCAGTTGCCCCCGAAGACATCAACCTTGCGGAGCTGGCAGCCATAGCGGATCAGCTTGGAGTCGTTGATTGAAATCTTCTCGGTTAAGATGACGATTTTTTCCAAAAGTTCGTTGTGGGCGCAGAGTTCCGATACGGCGTGATTTACAGCGGCCGGAGGCAGATAGATTACCCCGGTGTCGAATTCGATACCCGAATTAATGACTTCCTTGACGCTGCCGTAGACCGGTATATTGCCTTTGGAAGTTTCGAGCTGATGGCCCGATCGGCCGTAATGAACTCCCGCGACGATATTACCGCCGCTGTAGGCATGGGAGACCGGTGTGACGACGCTACTTTCGTTGCCCAGAATGTTCATAACACAGACACGGGTGTGCTTGTCGGCCAGGGTATGTAGCGAATGCGATCCTACGTAAAAGGGAAAAGGATTTTTCAGTTCTTTGGATGCGGGCATGATAAACTTCCTCTAAGTAAGTATAATTTCGATTTTAAACGATGACGAATCTAGTTTTTATTTCATAAAGGCGGAATTAATAAATCCCTCAACTGACTTTTTTGCCCTTCTTTTGGGATTCAAGCCACTGATCCAGTTCGATGGTGTAGTTTAAGACCCCGATCATGCTACTGTCATGACCGAAAAAACGGTAAGGGACCTTAAGGCTGTCTAAAATATCTCTGGCGTAGACCATGCCCTTGATGACGTTTGGTCCGCCCCTGCCAACGATGACCTGAACATCCGGGTTAAGCTGGATATGTTCTTTTAGGGAGTCGAAAATAGCCCTTAGGGTCACGAAGATATCGGTATTATTGGCCTTGCCTCCGATAACCATAATCACTCTTGATTGCTTAAGCCAGTGTTTAAAAGTGATATCGGCGATGGATTTCATTTTGGCGTAAGGTGGGTTCCCACCGAAATCAGATGAGATGATCGCTCTTTCGCCCAAAACTTCGGTAGCCGCACTATTGGCGCCTCCTCCGAACATAAAGGGCAGGATTGAGCCCTTGGGATTGATTTCGACGACATCGCTTTGTCCCTGATAGGTTCTGAGCATGTTGATCTCGGCTTCGAACTGCGTAAAATCGGTCGAGAATATCTCTTCTGGAAACCCCAGTCTCTTGTAGGAAGGGTTATCCTGATCGAAAGAGGCCTTGATGTCGCAGGCGATCGGCACATATCGGCCATTGATCTTTCCCATGCGGATCGGGTTGAGTTCCAAGACGGTCAGGCCGTAATTGTTGTAGAGATCCCACAGTTTGGGCAGGTGTTGAACCAATGGACTGATGTATTGAGAGGGGCAGCCCAGGGAAATTAAAGCATCGTTAATATGAAACGATTTAACGCCGGTCGCGGGATTAAAGAATATCTCTCTTTGTTTGTCGGCCGGTAGATCCTCGATATCCACGCCGCCTTCAGTGGTTAAGATCATCACGGGGGTCCGGTGCGTGGTGGAAATGGATATGTTGACGTAGATTTCAACATCCGATGAGATGAACTCCTCAAAGGTCACGCCGTTCGCCTGTACTGTGTGCGAACCCTGATGATGAATGGCGAAAAAGAGTTCTTTTTTCGCGGTATGGGCGTCATAGACGTTATCTACAATCTTGATCAGCCCAGCCTTACCCTTTTTGCCGACGCCACCTAAAAAAACCGGCTTGACCACCAGTTTTCCTGCGGGATTTTTTAAAAGGTTGCTGATTTCCTCGTGAGACGCGTCTTCGGTCAAAACCCTGGCGACCGGAAATTCGACCAGTTCCAAAAGCTGCCTTCCATATCTCATACCCGTTAATTGCATTATTCCTCCACGTAAGTTTTATATCAATTTGAGCTTTGGTTAAAAGGTTGCTCTGTTCAAGCGCGAATCGGACAAATTCGGCTATATACAGTTAATTTCGTCAAGTTGCTACTAATAAAACAACTGTTTTGAGCGTTGATATGAATTTAACTCAACGTTATCTTAAATATGTCTGTTAAGTCTTTAATAAAGACAAATTTAAACGAAATCAAGCATCTTTTTTAATAGGCGTCATATAGACAAAAAAAATGCCGGTATCTATTTCAAGATACCGGCAAAATGATGATTCGGGGAAATTGCGGATGAGGAATTACCAAACCAAAATCCCTCCCCAGTTAACGAAAAAGGGAACAAAAACCAGACTTAGGATCGCCTGAAGTTTTAAAAGGATATTCAGGGATGGACCGGAGGTGTCTTTGAAAGGATCACCCACTGTATCACCGACAACGGCGGCCTTGTGGGTTTCGGTACCCTTTCCGCCGAGGTTACCTTTTTCGATGTACTTTTTAGCGTTGTCCCAGGCTCCACCTGAATTGGAGGAAGCAATGGCCAAGACGCCTCCGCAGACCAGTGAGCCAGCCAGAACACCGGCCAGAGCCTGAATGCCGAATAAAAACCCGACTCCCAGAGGAGTCAGTATGATCAGCGCCGCTGGAGCAATGGTTTTTTTCAGGGCAGCCTGAGTTGAGATGGCGATGCACTGGTTATAATCCGGTGTGGCCGTGCCTTCCATGATGCCGGGGATGGCTTTGAATTGCCGTCTCACTTCCTCAATCATTTCCATGGCGGCTTTGCCGACCGCCTCCATGGTCATGGCCGAGAATAAAAACGGCAACATGGCACCCACGAAAAGTCCGGTCAAAACCAAGGGGTCGAGCAGGTTGATGTTTTCCAAAACGCCCACGCCCTGTTTTTCTATAAGCAAAAGGTCCGCCCGGGTTAAAAAGGCCGCGAACAAAGCCAGCGAAGTCAAGATCGCCGAACCGATGGCGTAGCCCTTGCCAATGGCCGCTGTGGTGTTGCCTGCCGCGTCCAGAACATCGGTGCGGTTTCTGATATCTTCTCCCAGCCCGGTCATCTCGGCGATACCCCCGGCGTTGTCGGAGACCGGACCGTAACCATCGATGGTCAGACTGATGATCAGGGTTCCAAGCATTCCCAAAGCCGCGATGGCCACCCCATACATCCCCGCGAAGTAAAAGGGGATGGCGATGCTGATGATGATCGCGATGATGGGAATCGCCGTACTATAGTAGCCCAGGGCCAGTCCTGCGATGATGTTGGTGGCGGCTCCGGTTTCGGAAGCCCTGGCAACGTTGCGAACGGGGGAGAAGTCATGGGAGGTGTAAAATTCGGTGATTACCCCGATGATCAGTCCTGCGATAAGCCCGCTCAAGAGACACCAGTAGACACCAAGACTGGTAAAGGGTTTGCCGCCGATCTCGAAATTTTCCGGAACTGCCCAGCGTGTCACGAAGTACATCGCTATCGCCATAAGAACGGTGGAGATAATCAGCATGCGTTTCAAGGCGGACGCGACATCCTCCTCGGTCTTGACCTTAACGAAAAACATGGTGACCAGGGATACCGGAACGCCGATAGCCGAGATCAAAATCGGATAAAGTGAGCCGGAGAGGCTGGCAGCGAAAGCCACCGCTCCGATGACCATAGCCGCGCAGGTACTCTCAGCGCAAGAACCGAAAAGGTCGGCGCCCATACCCGCTACGTCGCCCACGTTATCGCCCACGTTATCGGCGATGACTGCCGGGTTTCTGGGATCATCCTCGGGGATGCCCGCTTCTACCTTGCCCACCAGATCAGCGCCCACGTCAGCCGCCTTGGTAAAGATCCCTCCGCCGACTCTCGCGAACAGAGCAATTGAAGATCCTCCAAGTCCAAAACCCGCCATCACTTCCATGAGGACGTGATTGTTAATGTCGGGGTAGATGTTGCTTAAAGAGAGATAGACGATCAATAATCCGAAAATGGCCAGCCCTACCAAAGCAAAGCCCATCACCGCGCCTGAGTCCAGGGCGATATTGAAGGCCTTTGAGATCGAGGTCTTGGCTGCAGCGGCCGTTCTTACGTTTCCGGCTGTCGCGCTTTTCATGCCAATAAAACCCGCTAAAATCGAGATTAAACATCCAAAAGCGAAGGCGACGGCGGTAGGTATGCCCTCTATGAGGTTCTCGGTGTGGGGATCGTCAATCAGAACGGCAATGATGACTGAAAAGACGATGATGAAAATGGCCATTACCTTGTATTCCTGCTTTAAAAAGGACATGGCGCCATCGGCGATCGTCTTATGAATGAATTTCAATCTTTTGCCTTCTTCTTCGTTGGAAGCGCCCCCGTCAATAGGGATATTGGTTACCCTTTTTGCCAGGAAAATGGCCACGATGATCGATAAGGCCGCGAATGAGGCAATAAGGACGATTACAAACATTGATTTCCTCTCCAGAAATAAATTGATAGGATCAAACCTCAGCCTCTTAAAAAAAGGCTACATAGCAGAGGTTTTAGAATAAAAACTGTTTTTTATCTTTAAAAAACCAACAGTTAAACATAAAGTGATTGACTTTCGGTTAATTTTTTATAAAAACAATTCCACCTGTTTTTTGTCAAGACCAAAGCTGAAATAATCAGTTGAAAGGCTGTTGGAATGAGAGTGGGATGAAGTGGTCCCACTCTATAAAAGCATCCTAGGATAGTCACAAGGGGTTTGCGCAGAGTTAATAAAAACAGGTTCCGACAAAGGACAATGCTTCAGTAGACAGGAGTTTGGTGTCCATTATGCGCGAGCGGTCCGTATTTTGAGTTTCACTTTCAAAAGGGTATCGGGGGGCAAGAATATATTAAACAGAATATACACTATATATATAGTGTATATTCTGGTTTGAAAACTTGATTAAAATTATGCCAGATCGATGATGGGCTGCTAACATGTTTTTAGTTAGGGGGGGGGTGGTCATGCCGAACCAACTGCGTGGAGGGGACGGTCAAGAAAAACGGTCAAAACACTTTTTTGCGTAAATCCTCTTTACGAAGAAGGCAAAGGTTGCATAAAATATTCATTTAGCAAGCAATAATTGTCAATTAAGACTGAGAAAATAGATAACCAAGGAGAGAGTGATGGCTGAAGTGGATTACGAAGAACTGGCCGCGTCGATACCGGAGGAATGGTATGATAAAGAGGACCTTCAAAAAGCAGTGAAGACCGTTTTTACCAAGCTGGTAGACGGGATTGCGGAGCGTTTGAACAAGAAGATCGAAAGCGATGACGATTTAGACGATTTTTATCAGGCGATTTCCGCGAAATCCGGTGAAACGGTGGAGAAAATCGAGGAGAATTTTGTTAGTGATTCCAGTTTTTTTGGGAGGCTGGAACTGTTTGAAGAGAAGTATTCCCAGATCGTGGATCAATTGCCAAAAAACAAGCAGGGCAACCCCTCCTATCCGATGCCGATTTTAGCGAAGGTTCTCAATACGGACCAGAAACTGGCCGCTGAGATGTCAACCTTTTATTTTGGCGACGAGAATCCAATCGATAAAAAGGAAATGATTCATTAAACCCTCTTTTACGTGATCTTGTTATTCTTGATAGGCAAAGCCTGGGGTAGTCCCGGGTTTTAATGTAATACTCAAATCGGGGTCATTTATGTTCCTGATTTATTCAACGTCGGGGGGATCTTCCAGGGAGATCTTTCCGAGCCTGCCATTTCTAAAATCCGCCAAAACTCGTTCAAAAACTTTTTCAGGGCTGATTTCGCCACCTTTTTTTACCAGATTCATGGTCTCGCCGATCTCCTCGGCGAACTGTTGGGGCGATTTGTCGGACGTAACCGCGCCGTAGCGCTGGGTGAATTCCGGCGTGGGATTTTTGATGAGTTTTTCCAAAACAAAATTCGCGACTTTTTGCTTGCCAATGATTTCATCGCGGATGGCGTGGATGGCGCAGAGAACCCGTCCTTCTTTTTCTGATTGGACCCTGGGCGGCATGACCCCCGGGGTATCGAGTAGCTCAAGTCCCTTGTCGATGACGGCCCATGCCTGATTTTTGGTCAGGCCGGGCTTATCGCCGGTGTTGGCTTTTTTATGCCGGCAGAGGCGATTGATCAGGGTGGACTTTCCCACATTGGGTATTCCCAGAACCATCATTCTGATCGGTGGTGGATTGATGCCTTTTTTAAGTAAACCTTCCCGCGGGCCGGCGGTTATTTCTTTAACTTCCCTGACCAGGCGTTTGAGTGTCTTTGGCTGATAATCCTCAATAAACAAAACTCTTTCTTTATGGGCTAAAAACCAGGCTTTCCATAATTGGGTACTTCTTGGATCGTTCAGGTTGGCTTTGTTGAGAATGATCAGGCGCTTTTTGGAGCCAAATGTTTTTGCCAGGTCTAGATTGGCCGTGACCAAAGGTGCCCTCGCGTCTCTAACTTCCAAAATCAGATCCACTTTCCTAAGGTTTTTCTCGATTTCCTCTTTGGCCTTTTTCATGTGGCCCGGGAACCAGTGAATCGCGTGTTTATTATCCCCTGAAACGCCGTCTTTGGTTGGCGGGGGCAAAGCGGGCTTTTTTGTTTTCATTATTTAATTATATTTTGAATTATTTATTTAGCTGGTTATGGTCGTGATTAATGATTATCATTAATGCTTATAATCAGTCTTGGTCAAAGGATTACCGCATCCGCAGTTTGTCATTGTAGATGGACTCTTCATGGTATTAGGAGTCGAATCATCAATCAATGATTAGGGATGCTCACTTTTGCAAATTAAAGCTTAAGGGGGTCGACATATTTTTATTGACGAAGCCCAATCAAAAGATGATTATTAACGGCCATTATAGATAATGATGATAGTTATATTGCTTTAGGAACCAATGTACTTGAATTCCTTTGCTGGAAAGACAGACGCAAGGACGGCTTTGATTTTAGGAAAAGGCTGATTAAATCACGCTTTTTTTGAAAAGCAGAGTAAAAAATTATTTAAATAAAAAAGATGGCGAGGAGAGTAAAAACCTTAAAAAAAAAATACTTACCAATCCCAATATGGTATGAGGAAGATGAAAGGGTAATTTTTTTAAAGGGTTTGAGAAAAAGTATATTGACAAATTTAAAAAATTTAGTAAGGTCTGACACATCACATCGTATACTAAGCATCATTTGAGTTTAAAGACCGATGGAAAGAAGCGAATTTGAAGTTGTGTTCTTTCAAATGATGGTCGATCCGGGCGAGCTAAAAAAGAAATTTACAAGCTGGCTGATATGCGATTGATTAAAAGGAAAAGCAGTTTTTCCAGGATTTTATTTAAGTCGTGATGATTTGCTTTTTTGAAAGCGGTTATCCCGCGAGAAGGGTTGCCGATGATAAGTCGGCGGCTAAGAAAAAACCGTTTTAAATTTTGAAGCGGTTTAGTTCAGCTCTTTGGCTACCTAATGATTCCGATCAACAGATCAATCAATGATTGTCAAAGCTTTTGTTCTTTATTTAATGACCTATAATCTTAGGAGATTATTATGAGAAAATGGCGGGAGCAGTTCAGGAGGAATCCTGGAACAAATGATTGCGCTCAACACAATGAAAAGAAACTCGGCTTTAAGTCATGGATGCTGGTTATGCTCCTGGCGACGGCTTTGTTTCTAGGTTTATCGACTGTAAGCTTCGCTCAGGAAGGTTGCACTCCCGAAGAAATTCAGGATCCTGAAAATACGGATTGTATGCCTGCTGGGGATGCTCAGCGTGGCCAACTTATGTTTACAGGTGAAACATCTTTCAACAAAAGTGGCGCAGCATGCGTTTCTTGTCATAACGTAACGGATACGCTTTCCTGGGGTGGAGGGACACTTGGTCCTGATCTGACCGGGATCGTAGGACGCCTGAGCTCTGAAGGTGTCGCTGGAATTTTGAGCAGTCTCGCTTTCCCAACAATGGCGAAAGTATATGAAGGCAAGCAACTGAACAAGCAAGAGCAAGCTGATCTGCTGGCCTTTTTTGTTGGAGCAAATTCAAGACCGGCATCTTCTTTCAGCTGGATTCAGTTCTGGTGGGGAATAGGCGGTTTCATCGTCTTGCTGATCTTGCAAAATGTCTTTTGGAGCCAAAGGTTCAAAGGTGTTAGGAAAAAACAAATTGGAGGAGGAAACTAATGAGCTGGATACAAGATATCGTAAGCCCTCGTAAAAGAAGATGGGAAGAATTTTATAGAAATCGTCATTCTTATGATCGAATCGTAAGAAGCACCCACGGCGCTAACTGTACCGGTGGTTGTTCTTGGCAGATTCATGTCAAAGACGGTGTGATCACATGGGAACTTCAGTTTGTCGATCATCCTAAACTGGAAAAAAGACTTCCACCTTATGAGCCACGAGGGTGCCAAAGGGGAATTTCTGCTTCCTGGTATATTTATGCTCCGATCAGGGTCAAGTATCCCTATATGAGAGGTGCATTGATAGACATCTGGAGAAAGGCAAGGCAAAAGCATTCCGATCCTGTTGATGCCTGGGCTTCAATTCAGGACGACCCTCAACTCAGAAGAAAATATCAGAAATGCCGCGGTATGGGTGGTTTCAGAAGAGTCAGTTGGGATGAGGCTGTTGAACTTTATTCTTCAGCAAACGTTTATACCATCAAGAAATACGGACCTGACCGTATCATCGGTTTTTGTCCGATCCCAGCCAAGTCTCAATTGAGCTACGCGGCTGGCGCGCGCTACCT
>JAOUME010000267.1 GCA_029881655.1 Deltaproteobacteria bacterium
CAAAACCTGTATCGCTGTCCGAAGGCTTCTTTACCGTCTAAAAGATTTATCCCCCGGCAATTTCGCGGAATTAAGAGAACTGATTGAACTTGAGCTGGGCCGGCGGATTCAACCCCTTGATCCGGAGACTTCGGTCTTAGAACAGTTCTTGAGGTGGTCCCTGTTCGAGCGGGATACCGAGTTTGAGGAGATCTTGAGTCCGCCTAAGCCTCCCTCCTTCAACCAGGCGAAAGAAGTCCTGATACAAAAGAAACTAAGCGGAAACAGCCGCAGATTGCCGGATTACATGTTCCTGTTCGGACGGCTGATGACAGAGAACCGGCTGATTGAGCCCGTCGAGTTCCTGGATGCCGAACTGATGGAGGGCCCTGACGACTCGGAAATAACGACTGAGAAGGAAGCTCCGGCCATGGACAAGGTCCGCTCGGTGAGTGTCTCGAAGACAGATCAGGAAGACTCGGTGCTCCTTCACAGTTTCGAGAAGGTTGAGTGCCTGGATGACTATAACGGTGTCGCCCGTGATTTCGACGGGACCGATGAGCTGGATGATCACACCGAGGCGATGAAGGAGTTGAATCTGCGCCAGATCATCCGCACCAACGAGATGACCCATTCGGTCTACCGGGCCGATATCAGGCTTAACAGTGACATCGGGGACTTAAGCGAAATCACGCCCCCAAAAGGGATTCCCTATCCCGAATGGGACTTGAAAAACAGACGCTACCGACAAAACTGGTGCTGGATTATCCCGAAAGTTCCGGATACCGCCCTGGAACGCGGTTACGCGGATGAAGTCAACTCTCTGGAGAAAAAGACCATTACACGCTTGAAAAGACGGCTTGAGGCCATCCGCTTCTCGCGGCTCTTCGTGCCCAGACAGACCGACGGCGAGAAGATCGACATGGACGCCATCGTGGATAACCAATGCCTGATCAAAGCCAGACAAACTCCATCGGAACGTGTCTACTTCAGAAAAGACAAAAAGCAACGCGATCTCGCCACCTTGATCCTGGTGGACCTTAGTCTCTCGGCGGATAGTTATATCAGCGGCAAAAAAATCCTGGACATCAGCAAGGAATCGCTGGTGATCATCGGCAAGGTGCTGGAGAAATTCCCCGATCAGGTCGAAGTCGCCGGGTTTTACAGCTCCACCCGAAAGGAGTGCAACTATCTTTATCTCAAAAAATTCCACGAACCCTGGGACGCGCTTTACAGTAGAGTCGCCAACCTAGAGGCCAGGGGCTATACCCGCATCGGGCCTGCGCTTCGGCACGCCACCAAACGCCTATCAAAGCTCAGTTCAAAAAAGAAGAATATCATCCTGCTTTCTGACGGCAAACCCAACGACTACGACAAATACGAAGGCCTCTACGGCATCGGGGATATCCGCCAAGCCATCAGAGAGGCGACCGCCAAGGATATTCACATGTTCGCACTGGCCATCAGCAATCACGCCTACGATTATCTCCCCTCCATGCTGGGCCGCCGGCAGTACGCGGTGCTGAAAAAAACCGAAGACCTCGTCCATTCCCTGGGCAACCTCTACCAGCAGTTCATGGCCTGAGCCTTCCATAACGCTTTGCTCTCATTTTATCGTTCAGATATCGCGTGAAATTTCCGCAGAATTTTAAAACCTTCATTGCGCTTTTGAATGACTTGAAAAATATCATGAAATAAAATATATAGCACGAACGTTCGTGCTTTTATTCACCTCTATACCTATCCTCATCTTACGTTTTTATCGTTCTTTTTTATTTTTATTCCCCACTCTCCTAATCTCTCTTGATTTTTTACTAATCTTTTTTTCACTCTCCTAATCTCCCTTGATATTTTTTGGTAATATTTATTTCTTCATCACCCGAAAGTCCGTTTTCTAATTAGGCCATCAGCAATCACGCCTACGATTATCTCCCCTCCATGCTGGGCCGCGGGCAGTAAGCGGCGCTTAAAAAAACCGAAGACCTCGTCCATTCCCTGGGCAACCTCTACCAGCAGTTCATGGCCTGAGAAGGGACTCAACTTGGCTGGGCACAAATTCAGACGTCATCATCTTTGTTTGACGGGTTAGATTAAGCGGCTTTTTCCCGCTTGACTGTTTGCTGGCCGCATTCACGTCGATGAGCTTGTAGGTACAGGTACTGACTAAATCAATAATCCCGTCATTATCCCAATCCGATTCACTTTTAATCAAATTTCCATGGATATCGTAAGTAAAGTAATTTACCTCATCTATGACACCATCATTTCCTTGATCTCTTTCTTCTTTAGTCTTATTCCCGTCCGCGTCATACTCATAAGTCCCTACGTAACCAATGGTCCCGTTGTTCATTGAATCCTTTTCTTCTTTAATCATATTGTTTTGGGTGTCATAGGTATAAAACCATATAGAATCCGTAGAGCCGTCGTTTTTCCAATCCCATTCCACTTTGATTAAATTATTATTGGAATCATAGGTATTGATAAAAGCATAGGTATACCACTCATCAATGATCCCATCATTTTCCTTATCCCTCTCTGTTTTAATTCTGTTTCCATTGACATCGAAGGA
>JAOUME010000268.1 GCA_029881655.1 Deltaproteobacteria bacterium
CAGTTGCTTTTCCCTGAATTGACCTTATACCCTACTAAACAGTTACAACGTAATGTTAAAAGCTGAGTTAGGACGAGATGAAAAAGGTAAATACTGCCTCGCTTGTCAATAGGACGTTCAGCCACCAACCTTATAAATCTTTTCTCATTATATTTTCTCCAACTCGGACCAGCTAAGGCACCCTCATTTTCGAACTGAGTAATTGAGCCTTTATCGTTTTTATTCAATTTTACAGTCATCAGAGATACAGAGTCGCTGGACAATCCCAAGGACTCCTTTAGCAAATTAATGGTATTAAAAAGATGCTCAAATTCATATTCTACCACAAATATTATGTATTGGTGTTTCGGGGTAATTTCCCAACCTTCATAATTGGACAGATAAACGGGATAAAGCATGTTGTGAAGGTAGACATAATTTCTTCTACGATTGTCATCTGAGACATAAGTAGTTTCTGTAAGCCTTTGCAAACACCACTCTGTTATAATTTCTTTATAGCGAACTCCTTTTATATCGACTGTGAGAAGAGGAAACCCTATTGACTTGACGAGTAATGTTTTTAGAAGATCAACCTCATGGGTGTTTTCAATCTCGATGGCACCAAGTATTACAGGTTTAGAATGTATTACATTTCCAATTAAAGCGATATCGAGATGATAATAATTTGCAAATGGCGGTGATACTTTAAATTCTTTTTGTGCGTCGAGCACCTCACTCAAAAGATTCCCTGTAAGGGGAAAATCTGACAACCTATTGTCTTTAAATGCCCAATTTATTGGCTTACATTCGGATATTAATCTTTTTATTACCTTAAGGAGAACTTCTTGTGTTTTTTTGTGAATATCTAACTTTTTTTCACATTCAATTTGTTGAATTTCTTTGCTAATAACTTCAGACAGTTGCCTGACTGAATGTGTTTTGTTTCCATAGGTTTTAAAATGAGGTTTCACCTTTTTACCGTTGGATTTCTCATACCAACGCACCCAATGCATTAATTCCTTCTGGCTATTGCAAAATGGGCCTAGTTTTCTTGCGTCTTCACGGCCTTTAATATCGATAGCCGCAACATTCTCATTTAGTAGCCCTTCAGTAGGACTATATATTCTGATTGCTGATTTAGGCATATTTTATTGAAGGCCAACGATTGAGTTCACGGGCTACAAGGAAACGTGAATATTTAAATGGCACCGTAAACACGAAACTTGTTGATGGATTCACCCGCGCCCCTTGTAGTCCGGTGCAATGACTGGTTATGTGGTTTGAACCACAGTGGAAAATCTTTGAAGTATTTTTAAGTGAATGAAAATAATTTGCTCAGTAATGACATAGTAAGACAGAAGGTCAACCGGGTGATATAGCTCTTGCCCTTTTGAAAAGTTAAAATGATAGACTTTGCCAGTTTTTATATCAGGGTAACTGAAGTTTATATCTCTAATTGCTGTAAAGTCAAAATGCATTGAGTTTCTAATAGTCCAGGCAAAAGATAATATTTCGTAATCTTCATTATCAATTATTTTCCTTTTCCGCAGTGTATCCCTGATAAATGCCATTTCATGGATTTTATGTTTAAGTTGGAATATTAGATTTGATTTTAGTTTTTTTGATTTCCCTTTGGAGTCATTTTCCCAATTTTCTTCCAATAAAGATATTTTTTCTTTAACCCTTTCGTCTAAAATCGTTTTAAACTGCTGGTTTTCATCAATGAATTGATTTGTTATCTGTTCGAATGAGTTAATAATTTCAAGAAAAGGCTGGATGGCTATTTTGCCTATGTAAAAACCGAGTTGTTCCTCTGGCAGATGACGGTATTCGTTAAGACCTGAAATAAGTATTTTTATTAAAAAGGCACCATAATTACATGATGCCATAACACTGGACATCCATTTTTTTTCTATATCTGGGCGGTTGCTTTCTTCGATGAATTGTCGGCTGAATGCAACTTCGTACCCAAGTCGGTTCCCGAGTTCTTCAAGATGTTTTTTTTGATCTGCTATATGTTTATCGGAAAGCATATTTTTTGATCGATAATTTTTTTCATAAAGAAGTGCCACACATAACGATTGAGCTCACGGGCTACAAGGAAACGTGACTATTGGGATAGCACCGTAAACACGAAACTTGTTGATGAATCCACCCGCGCCCCTTGTAGTCCGGTGCAGCGACTGGTTATGCGATTTTGCTTAAATATCATGCGGTTACGCTAAGGCCAGAGACTTTCCAGTTGTCATTTTTTCGCTTATCCTGAAGATGAAAGCATTGTTATAATATTTATTGTGTGAGTCATTAGAAATGCTTTTTCAAATAGTATCGTTTCTTGAATTCAACTGGAAAATCAGTAAGTTCCGCATAAATTTCATAGCCTTGTTTTATGTAAAAATCTTTTGTTTCTGGTGTAGATGCTTCTAACATTGAATGTTTGCATCCTCTTGTTATTGCTTCACTTTCTGCTTTTTGAACTAATATTTTTCCAATTCCAGATCTTCTTTTATTTTTTGCTACCCAAAGCATTGTTATGTGAAGCCAATCCCCTGGGATGCGTGCATATAA
>JAOUME010000269.1 GCA_029881655.1 Deltaproteobacteria bacterium
CCGTCCAGACCGGAGCCATGATAAAAAAAGTCAAAAACATCGCCACGCCGATTAGAACCTGATTAGGCGGCGATTGTTGAGTCCCAAGAGCATTTCTTAAAAAGGAAAGCACGATGATGATTCGTGTGAAGGATGTTGTCATGATCAAAAGCGCAGGCGCAAGACTAAGAACTGTCAACAGTGCTACGATTTGCAAGGTAGTCGCTACCTGATCAGGGTTGGAAGACTGGCCGACCTGAAGATTAAAGCTGGGTATCGGAACCCCTTGGGCATATGCACTGGAAAAAATCCCAATCATCAAAACGATAAAAAATCCGCCTGCCGCAATAATTAAAAGATGGGGTCTTTTATGCACGGGTTTTATTATATTCGAGATTAAGTTCATAACGCCAAACATTTTGCTCAAAAAAATCATATAAGTATTGTCTATAATAAGATTTTATTAATAAACAATCTTAAACAGGAATGCAATATTTATGATATTGGTAAGACCCTGCCAGAAAGATCAACATTTCGTCAATTCTGTCTATCTTCAGTAAAGACAATAGCTCTTGGTTTTTATAACCTTAATCAAAAGAGGGTCCAACTATATCTTGCCTTGTTATGGTCATATCAAAACTTTGCTTGATGGGCGAATAACCTACTGTAAAATAAAAAGTCGTGTTTTCTTTTAAACCTTCAAGTCGGATTTCAAAACTGTCCTGATTCCATGGCGCCACTGCGTTGTTTATCCAACCTGTAAAATCAGGATTATAATAAATATCAATATAGCGATTTTCAGAATCGTAAAAATCAAAATGAAGTTGATAATCCCCCGCCTCTTGAGTCGTAAATTGGTAATAGGAATAAAGATAATTCTCTGGAATCTGTCCCCTCGTAACCAAATCCAACTCAACTACAGCAGGGTTAAGATAACTAGGCATTACGAGCAACTGAAACGTCAAATCAAACTGAGTTTGGTTTTCAATCGCAAGAATCTGGTTTTCCCAGCTGTTCTTGATTTCTATCTGACAGCTTTTCTCATCTGTTTTTTCACAAATACCCACCTGATTAGATTTCGTGACCGAATACTGATAATGATAAATACTAAGTCCATCGCTACTCAAATTAGGATCGATATTCAACAAACTGACATCGAAAGTTCCTTGGCCCTGACCATTGAGATTAAAGACATAATAACTGGTATCACCGGTTGATACCTGTCCGGCATGAAGGGTTTCACTCTCTATATAAACGGGATTGGCCTTATGACCTTCAGAGTGAGGAGCGACATAAAAAAACTCCTTATTCTCACTTACAATATTTTTTAGGAAATCGACCTCGTCAATGAAATTGAATTCATTAAAATCATAATCCAAAACGATGTCGCTTTTAAGTGTTTGATCAAGTGAAAAGTAGATATCACGCGTTAGCTCTATCAGCTTGATGTTATCAAGCCCCAGTTGTTTATTTACCTTAAACAGAACAGTATAGTCCCCGCCAAGAGCACCGCTGAGACCATCTCTAAAAGAAGCATCGGTGACTGATAAAGAGGTAATCTCTTTCCACAAGGAGTCGATGAAAGGGTCGCTGTCGTTAAAGTAAAACCGAATATCCCCTTCAAAAACATCTATGCGGTAACGTTGCCATTTCCCTGCGAAAATCAAAGCAGTATCGGCCGATATCCATCTAAGGTCTCCGGTGGTATGGCTTTGATAATCCAGATAGCTCACCTGCCCTAGATTTGCATTAAGGTAAACTCCGTTCCATGTCCATGGTGAGTAAGTGGGTTGCTTTTTAGTATTCATCACCGTTATTTCGACTCCACCCTCGGCGTAATTGATCGCTGAAAACTCGATACGGAAATTTTTAGGCAGACTTGTTTCCAGATCATAGACGTTTTTGGGCTGTTGGTCCATCCCAATTCCGGCGTACTTAACCAACTTGCCATCAGATAAAAGTAGGTTATCCGAATTGCTATCAGCGACATACCAACCAATTTCAGGCCGGGTTATAAATTGTTTTCCCATAGGATACAAGCCTCCCAGATCATCCAGGCTTGTCCCCCATAAATCCACCGCACCTGGTAAAAACCCGAGTTGGTAATGGGTTTGATAATTTAAAGGAGTTGTCACCTCATCAAGTAGCCCTGATATATCAAGGTCTGGAATCATGTGAAGCGTCTGGCTTGCCCAAAACTTCATATAGTTCCAATCGTTCCCCTCAGCATCCCTCAAATAAAGACTTCGCTCGATGGAACCCTTATCTATGGGTTTCGAAAACTCAAGACTAATGGAATTGATGTTATCGCTATCGGCATAAAACCGTTTCACGAAAGGGGCTGATCCGTCATCATTTGGGAACTGCTCTGACCAGAGAGATTCATACCTCGAAACAACCGTCTTATTTTCCCCTGAATAGGCGTTTTCTTGTAATTTTAAATAGACCTCCCGTGCAGCCCCTTTTTTAATAGCTGCCGCATCGACATAACCTGAAACTAAAATCAGGTTTTGAGTATCAAGGCCTGAAAAATAAATTCGAGCCCCCTTTTTTGTC
>JAOUME010000111.1 GCA_029881655.1 Deltaproteobacteria bacterium
ATATATCGGTTATTATACTTTCGTTGAAAACCTGGAAGAAATTACCGCTTTGTCGCATACGAACCATCAGACACTGTTGATTCATTCCTCTTCGATCATCGGACTTTTTGTCTTTCGTCTTTTTTTGGCGCTTTTAGCCTTGGCGGTTTTTGATTATATGTTTCAAAGGTGGGACCTGGAACAGAAGCTGAAAATGTCAAAGCAGGAGTTGAAAGACGAACTCAAACAGTCAGAAGGGGACCCGATGCTAAAGGCAAGGATTCGGCAGATTCAACAACAACTGAGTCAGGCCCGAATGATGCAAGAAGTTCCAAAGGCCGATGTCGTCATAAGCAATCCGACCCACTTTGCCATCGCCATGCTTTATGATCGAGAAACCATGACCGCGCCTCAGATTATCGCTAAGGGAATCGACTTTGTCGCCTTAAGGATTATCGAAATCGCAAAAGAAAATGATATTATTGTGAGTCAAAATCCAACTGTGGCAAGGGGTTTGTATTTCCAAGTAGAGATAGGAGACGCGATTCCGGAAGAATTTTACCGGACGATAGCGGAAATTTTGGCCTTCGTTTACAAGACAAAGAAGCCCAAGAGATGAAGTTTTTTCATGATCCCTTTAAAAATCAGATAATAAAACGGCTTCAGGCTTTTTATGAATACAACGGCAGTTCCAGCGTCCAAGTTTAAGCTATTTAACGCGGATATCATTCTTGCGGTCGGGATCATCGGAATATTAGCGGTGATGGTCCTGCCTTTGGCGCCGTTTCTGTTAGATATCCTGTTTGCCTTTAATATCACCTTTGCCGTCTTGATCCTTTTTGTGGCGCTATATTCGGTTAAGCCACTCGATTTTTCCATTTTCCCCAGTACCCTTTTAGTGACGACGCTGTTCAGGCTTTCTCTTAACGTCGCGTCGACCCGGGCGATCCTGCAAAACGGTAAGCAGGGATCAGGCGCAGCCGGTAAGATCATCGAGGCGTTTGGAAGTTTCGTGGTCGGGGGCAACTATTTTATCGGGATCATTGTCTTTTTGATTTTGGTATTGATTAACTTCATCGTCATCACCAAAGGCGCCGGCCGGATTGCGGAAGTCGCGGCCAGGTTCACTCTGGACGCGATGCCTGGAAAGCAGATGGCCATTGACGCGGATCTTAATGCGGGAACCATAAACGAACATACCGCCAAGTCAAGAAGACAGGAAATCCAAAGAGAATCCGATTTCTTCGGAGCCATGGACGGTGCCAGCAAATTCGTCAGGGGAGACGCGATCGCCGGTTTGGTGATTACCTCCATCAACATTCTCGGCGGATTGGTTATCGGTGTCCTTTTTTATAACATGCCCATCCAAAGCGCGGCGGAAACCTTTATTTCACTGACGATTGGAGACGGTCTGGTGGGACAGATCCCAGCCCTGATCATTTCCATTTCAGCGGGTATCGTTATTTCAAAGGCGGGAGCCCAAAACCGACTGGGTGTGGATGTCGGGCTACAGCTTTTCGGCAATCCCCTTTCTTTAGCCCTGGCATCGGGAACGCTCTTTATGTTTTCGCTGGTCCCCGGTATGCCCATGCAGACCTTCATCCCGATCGGTATATTTATCGCATTTTTATCATGGAAAGGTTTCGCCAATAAAAAAAGAGCGCAACTGGATAAAGCCCATGCCGATGAGGAAAAAAAAGCGGAAGAAATTTCCGAATCGAGCGACGATATCTCGAGTCTTCTGCCCATCGACACCTTGGCCCTGGAATTGGGCTATGCCTTGATTCCCATGGTGGACCCTGATCAGGACGGTGAATTGCTTGAAAGAGTCAAGGCCATTAGACGGCAAGTCGCGCTGGATATGGGCTTTATCGTACCTCCGGTTCATATCAAGGATAACCTCCAACTGGAGCCCGGAGCTTATAGTATCATCATCAAGGGCATCGAAGTCGGACGGGGAGAGATGGTGATGGATCATTATCTGGCGATGCAGGCGGGAGAAGTGGAAGAGGAAATCGATGGCTTGCAGACGGTTGAGCCCGCTTTTGGACTTCCAGCGGTATGGATTACCGAAGACGATCGCGAAAAAGCCCAGATTGCCGGTTACACCGTCGTGGATATTCCTACGGTTGTCTCAACTCATTTAACCGAGATCATCAAACTTCATTCCTACGAATTTCTAGGAAGACAAGAAGTCCAGAAACTTTTAGACAAAGTTTCCGAAACCGAACCCAAGCTGGTCGAAGAAATGATACCCGATCTTTTAAGTCTGGGGACGATTCAGCGAGTCATGCAAGGACTTTTAAAGGAAAATGTCTCCGTACGCGATATAAACAGCATCCTGGAGGTTCTGATGGATGTGGCGCAGTTCAGCAAGCTTCCTGAAGTCTTAATCGAGCATGTCGGGGAAGCTTTATCTCGCAATATCACCCGGCAATATCAAAACGAAGAGGGCGTCCTCCCGGTGATGACATTGGACGAAGAAATCGAGAGGCAGATATCCGAAGCGGTGCAAACCACCGAACAGGGTTCTTACCTTGGCCTTCACCCCGAATCTGCCCAGCTGATCATTCAGTCGATCGAAGCCAATATCGAAACTTTCGCCAACTACAATTACCAGCCGCTGGTCTTATGTTCGCCAGTATCTCGAATGCACCTCAAACGCCTGACCGAAAGATCGATCCCAAACCTCGTTGTGCTCTCGCATAACGAAATTTCGCCAGACGTGCGCATCGAGTCTTTAGGAGCGATCCAACTCAATCAGGAATAATGCGCTGGATTTTTTTGATTCGATTCGTTACAATCATCAATAATTCAAAATTACTTTCCAAATCAATTGGCTGTCAAAATGGAACCATCCGTCCCCTTGAGTATCGAGATTCAAGTCGAAGTACTATCGCCTGTCCTGGGAAAACAGATTGAGAAACTGGCCAAAATCTATACGCAAACCCTTAAAATAGATCTGACGAAATATCACTGGTGGTTCATCTCCGATGAGCGAACCAAAACCGATTTTGAAAAGCCCTATGTCATCGAAAAGGGTTTGGAAGGTTTTCAGCGGTTTTTTCAGCAGAAAAAAGATCTTTATTATTTTTTGGATTTGCCGGTCGCAGGGATCGTCAATAAAGAGCCCAAGTTCTGGGTGTTTTTTGACCCGAAACTCGCCTCAAGCTACTTCTTTAAGCAGGGTGAAAAGCCTGAGAAGTTTGAAAGCTCGATGATCAAGAAATTTCCTCCGCAATCCATTTCCAAGATTCTGGTCGAAGCGATCCAGCCAATTTTTGACGACAGGGGAGAAAGGCCGGTCTTAAGGGTTAAGAAAATAGAGGAAATCCTGGCCATCGCTGATAACTACATGCCCGAAGATGAAGCGAAACAATTTACCGAAACCATCAGAAAGATCCTCTTGACCTTGTCGTTGATGGAAATCAACGAGTTGAAGACCGATATTACAAACGCCGGTGTTTCCCCGACTTCGCTGGAAAAAAGACTCAACGCCATTTTTCGGATTTGCGTCAGGCTTTACGCCAGTAACGCCGTAGAGAAGGAAAGCTTGAAAAAACTCCTATCACCTACGATTCAGATCAGGAAAAAGGCACTTGATTTGATTTCTATGCGTCTGGAAAAAGATTTGAAGACCTGAGCGACCCCTCAAATCAACCAAAACCCAAATTGGCTGTTTCCCCTTTTTATTTCATATTGTAAGCTGTGTGAAAATTTGCGGGCAGTGGTTTGTTGAGCGTAAAAAACATTGAAGAAAAAATCAAAGAAATTGGAGTGAAGACATGGAGATAACCTTAAGCGACGGTGAAACGGTTGAATTAGAAGGTGGCAGCGGTGGAATCGAGCTTGCCCGTAAGCTGAAAAAAAAGCTGGAAGGACCGGCAATCGCTCTTAGGGTAAACGGTGAATTGAGAGACTTAAAGACCGCTCTGAGAAACAGGGACGAGGTCCAGGTCCTGACCTTTTCAGACCCCGATGGGCAGGATATTTTTTGGCATTCATCGGCGCACCTTTTGGCCCAGGCCGTCCTGAGGCTTTATCCTGACGCTCAGCCCACCATTGGCCCTTCGATCGAGAGTGGTTTTTACTATGATTTCGCCAATCTGTCGATTACTGAAGCCGAATTTCCAAGAATCGAGGATGAAATGGCGAAGATCGTGAAGGAAAGGTTCGAGCCCAGGCGCATCGAGTACAAATCCAAAGACGAGGCCCTAAAAGAGTTTAACGGAAATCCATTTAAGACAGAACTCATCGAGTCCCAAAGCGCGACCATTAGCGCTTATCAGCAGGGAGAATTCACCGATCTTTGTCTCGGGCCGCATTTGCCTCATACCGGGTTGATTCAGGCGTTCAAGGTGATGAAAACGTCAGGCGCCTACTGGAGAGCTGATGCCGCGAATGAACAGCTAACCCGGGTTTACGCGATTTCCTTTCCCGATAAGAAACAGCTATCGGCCCATTTACGGTTTTTAGAGGAAGCCAAAAAGAGAGACCACCGGGTGGTCGGTCGGCAACTGGACCTTTTTTCTTTCCATATCGAAGCGCCGGGCATGCCTTTTTTTCATCCCAAGGGCATGATCATCTGGGACGAGTTGATGAAATACTGGGAGGAGGAACACAAAAAGGCGGGCTACACCAAGATCAAGACCCCGGTGATGCTCAGCCAGGAGTTGTGGGAAAAGTCGGGGCATTGGGAGAACTACCGCGAGAATATGTACGTATCCGAAATCGAGGAAAAGGCTTTCATCATTAAGCCGATGAATTGTCCGGGGGGGATGCTTTTTTACAAGGAACATCAGTATTCCTATAAACAGCTTCCCATGCGTGTCGCGGAAATCGGCAATGTTCACCGCCATGAGATGAGCGGGGCTTTGTCGGGGCTTTTCCGGGTGCGCAGTTTTCACCAGGACGACGCTCATATCTTCATGAAACCGGTGGATATCAGCTCGGAGATCAAGAACGTTCTTGATCTGTCGGCCAGGATGTATCAGGTTTTCGGGCTGGAGTATCACCTTGAGCTTTCTACGAGGCCTGAGAAATCGATCGGCAATGACCAGCAGTGGAATGAGGCGACCAAAGGGCTAAAAGACGCTCTTGATTCAGGGGGATATGATTATGTCATCAATGAGGGAGACGGCGCTTTTTACGGTCCCAAGATCGACATGCATATCCGCGACGCTATCGGCCGCACCTGGCAGTGCGGTACGGTCCAACTAGATATGATGTTGCCCGAGCGGTTTGATTTGAGTTATATTACCGATGATGGTTCCAAAAAAAGACCGGTGATGATTCACCGGGTGGTCTATGGTTCCATTGAGCGTTTTTTCGGGGTATTGGTGGAGCATTTCGCCGGTAAATTTCCCCTTTGGCTCTCTCCGGTTCAGTTGAGGATTCTCCCAGTCAACGAAAACCATATAGCCTACGCTGAGAAGATCAATCAGCTTTTTGACAAGGCGGGGCTTCGAGGCGAGGTGGATCACACCTCCGAGTCGATCAGCAAAAAGGTGCGTTTGGCCCAGCTTGATCAGGTCAATTATATCATGGTGGTCGGGGAGAAGGAACTCGAAGCCGATACGGTGACCGTAAGGGCGTCAAACCAAGTTTTGGGTGCCTATAGCCCCCTCCAAGTCATTAAGAGTCTTCAAAAGGAAATCAAGGACCGCCTGCCCAGACAAAACCAGATCCAACGTGACTAGTCTGATCTCGATTCTTTTGCCGGTGTATAACGCCGAGGAGACGCTTAAAAGCTGTATGGAGAGCATCCTGGCTCAAAGTTACCGCGATTTCGAACTGGTTGCGGTCGATGATGGCTCAAAGGACAAAAGCCTCGAGATTTTAAGGGTCTTCAGTGAACAGGATCTTAGAGTCAGAATTTATAGCCTGGAGGAAAATCGAGGCATCGTCCATGCCTTGAATTTCGGGATCAGGCAATGCGAAGGCGAATATATCGCCCGCATGGACGCGGATGACATCATGACACCCCTTCGGCTTCAAATCCAAAAGGCGTATTTTGATCATTATCCTGAGACAGACCTTTTAGGCGGCAGGATCGAGCTTTTTAAAGATCAGGGTGAATTGACACCCGGTCAGTTAAAATACCGAGACTGGAGTAATTCCTTAAGCGAATGTGAGGAAATTTATCAGGATATTTTTATCGAATCCCCGGTGATGCACCCGACTTTTTTTTTAAGAAAAAAACTTTACGGGGAACTCGGTGGTTATTTAGATCACCCCTGGGCAGAGGATTATGACTTTATTTTAAGGGCTTATCAGTCAAAAAAGGTCATCAGAAAAACCAGGGAGATCCTATTAAAAAAACGGGATTCGCCCAGCCGTGTCTCAAGAAATGATGTCCGCTGTAAGAAGAAAGCCATGTTCTCGGCCAAAGCTCATTATTTCGCCAGGCAGGATTTTTTGAAGAATAGAAAAGTCATCATCATCGGGTCCGGTAATTCAGGTCGGCTGGCTTTCAAAGCGTTAAAGGACCAGCAGGTTTTGGTATCCGAGTTTTTGGATAATGTATCCTCGGGAGAGGAAAGAAGGGTTCTGGGAATACCGGCTTATAGCTTAAAGATCAATGAAGCGGACAGTTATTTAAAGGTCAGAAGGGACTGTTTTTTCATCTTGTGTATCGGAGAGGAAACGGGGCTAAAGCAGATGGTTCGATGTCTGGATCAAAACCACCTTAGGCAAGGGAAGGATTATGTCAGGTTCGTCTGAAAAAGAATTGGAAAGGTCTCATTTATGGAGGGTCAAGGTTATTGCCGCCATCCTTTTTAGCGACTTGGAAGAGTTGGAAAAGGTGAAAAAATCACTCGAGGCGGTTTTTTCCAAGATAGATTATCAAAGTGAGCCGTATCCTTTTGTTTTTTCGGATTACTATCAGGAGGAAATGGGAGGAGGCCTAAAAAGGGTTTTGCTTTCCTTTAAGAAGCTGGCCAAGCCCGAGTTCTTGGCGGCTTCAAAGCTGATCACCCGTGAGTTTGAAAATAACAACAGCATTCAGGGTAAAAGAAAGGTCAATATCGATATCGGTTATCTGGATCTTTTCAAGGTGGTTCTGGCGTCCTTCAAGGGCCGGGGGAACAAGCTTTATTTGTCCCAGGGTGTTTGGGCGGATATCGTTTTGTATTTTGAATCGGGGGACTACGAGACTTTCTTGTGGGGGTTTCCCGATTTCAAGGAAAAAACCTATAACCAGGACCTAATTCAAATCAGAAAACTCTACAAAAACCAACTCAAGAATCACACCGGACCAGCCTGATTTTTCTCAGATATTCTCTTAATTCGTGTCATTGTCCCACCAAAAGATATTGTTTTCAACCGGATCGTAGTAACGATTTTTTCCCCAAATGGTGATCAAGGGCCCCAGAGGTCTGTCGGTTTCATGGAAAAGCCGGTCGGCAGTCAGGATCGCTCCCCAAAAAAGTCCTTTTTTCTTAACAGCCTGATAGCCATAGGCCGATCCGGTAGGGTAGCTTGGAGATTTAGGTCCATCCAACGGGCTGATAACTTTTGAAAAAAAGCGAATCATACCCAGTCCGATTAAGGTCGGCGTGGAAGTAATCCACGGCTGATCCAGATTTTTGGATTTGATTTTTTGGACGGGGCCATTGAAGGGATCTTTCGCGTACAGGGGAGAGGTAGTAAAAGAAAACAGCAAGCCGCATAAAATTAGACCTGTCATGAAGGCGGCTTTTCCCTGGAAGAAACGATTGAGATTCATTTTATTAAGGTGTATGAAATTAAATGTTATTATCGTTCGATCAATGGGCGGAAACCTTCTCTTCGTCAAGGACGCTCCTGATAATACGGCTTAACTTATTGGGTAGAATGGGTTTGGTTACGAAGGCTTTGATGCCTACTGATCTGGCCTTATCCGAAGTCAGGTTGGGATCAAAGCCGGTCATCAGGATAATCGGCGTTTTCGGGTTCTTTTTTAGAATTTTTTTGGATAGTTGAAGTCCCGTCATTTTGGGCATGGTTTGGTCGGTAATGACCAGATCGAAATCCATCTCAGGATCGTTAAAAAGTTCTAAGGCGTTCAGCGCGTTATCAGCGGTGGTTATCTTGTATCCCATTTTTCCAAGGGCCTTTTTCAAAAGAAGGACGATCAGGTTTTCATCATCGACCAGCAGGATCTTCTCGTTTCCTCTTTGTCCCCTTAAATTTTCATCGACCAGAGGGACTTCGGGGGTGTCAATTTTCGGGAAATAAATTTCGACGGTTGTCCCGGCGTTCAGCGCGCTTTTTACCAAGATGGCCCCTTGGTGATTTTTGACAATACCGTGAACGACCGCCATGCCGAGACCGGTGCCTTGATCAACCGGTTTAGTGGTGAAAAAAGGATCGAATATCCGGTTTAAATGTTTTGGATGAATCCCTGAACCCGTATCCTTAATCTGAACTTTAACGTAGCTTCCGGGGGTTATCTCACGCAGGTCGGCGATTTTCGAGTCAAGTTCGACTTCCACGATGTCGATGGACAATATACCGCCCCGATCCTTCATGGCGTATCCCGAGTTGGTGCAAAGGTTCATGATCACCTGCTGGATCTGAATGGGATCAGCCAGGATATTTAAATCTTCCTGAGGGATCGTATTTTTGATCTCTATCGTCGATGGCAGCATGGGTCTTAACATTTTTAGAGATTCCAGCAGGATCATGGGGAGCTTGACCGGGCGGAACTCGCTTTCATTCTGGTGACTAAAGGCCAGGATTTTCGCGATGAGATCCTTGGCGTACTCTCCGGCTTGCAGGGCCATTTCCAGGTCGCTTCGGCTGGGATTGTTCTTGAGCATTTCATCCTTGGCCAAAGTTATATACCCCAGGATTGAACAGAGTATATTGTTGAAATCATGCGCCAGGCCTCCAGCGAGTGTCCCGATCGCCTCCAGTTTCTGAGACTCCCTTAACTGTTTTTCCAGCTTGTTTTGGTAGGTCATGTCTCTTTTCACCGCCACGAAGTTTTTGAGTTCCCCTTTTTCGTCCCTGATAGGGGAGATGGTTGTTTCCTCCTCATAAAGACTGCCATTTTTCCTTTTATTGATCAATCTTCCCCGCCAGGTATCGCCGTTTTTAATAGTCTGCCAGAGTTGATGGAAATATTCCCGGTCGTGTTTATCGCTTTTGGTCAGGCTGGGTTTTTTCCCGAGGGTTTCCTTTATGGAATAACCGGTAATCTTTTGGAAGGCGGGGTTGACATACTGGATAATTCCTTCGGTATCAGTGATGATGATTGATTCTCCGGTTTGTTCAATGGCCGCGGCCAAGGTTCGTTTTTCTTCTTCGGCTTTGATGCGCTCGGTGATATCGCGCACCATTACCAGCAAGTATTGCTGATTGTCGAAACGGTTGTAGTTAAAAAAGGCCTCGACTGGGAAAGTGGTTCCGTTTTTTCGACGGTTGACTCCAAAAACAATAAAACGGTCGCCCTTTTTTTTTATTTCCTTGACCAGTTTTTCCCACTGTTTGTCTGTCTTGGCCTTGAAGTCTCCATCGATATCCTGATGACCCAGTTTTAAAAATTCCTTTTTGGAGTAACCATACATCTTTTGAGCTTTCTGATTGACATCGAAATAGGTTTTGGTTTTTAAGTCGAGCATCATGATGGCTTCTCCGGCCAGGTCC
>JAOUME010000014.1 GCA_029881655.1 Deltaproteobacteria bacterium
TTAATCAATTTCAATGTCTTGGTTAATGGCTGTAAAGGAAGTTGCACGAGCTGGTGGGAGGTCCAAACCGTCAGATATACACCCGCCGGATGGGGCGCGGCAACCCAGCAGACCACGTCCGGCAATCACGCTTATACTTATCCCGGCGTTAAAATCGACTCAACCGGAAAAGGACTCGCGGTGCACCGGGATGACAACGCGAATTACTCCTCAATGACCTTTAACGGTTCCTGGGGCAGCCGCTTGGATAACATAACAGGCACCACAACGGCAAGCGGGGGTGTTTTAAAAATGAGTCCCAGCGGAGTGGGGGTTTTATCATACAGAACCCCTTCTACAGGTCAGTCCAATCTTTATACCCTGACTTATAATGCCGGAGCCTGGGATACTCCCGTTCAAATGAATACCGATATCACCACCCCAATATCCTGCAATCAGATCGAGATCGATCCGGCGGGAAATGTCATATCCGTCTGGATTCAAAACAACGGAACCCGGGATCAACTCTTCGCCGTAAGATACGACGCTTCGGCTGGAACCTGGGGAACGGTCACACCGATCGATGACCTTTCTGCGGGGGCGGCTTCGACCTGCGGTATCAAAACCGATAAGAGCGGCAATATGACCGCCTATTGGTTGCAAAACGACGGCAGCGTTAATAATGTTTATCTGAGCCGCTACGATATTTCATCCAGTAGCTGGTCGCTGCCTCAGATCATCGATAACCTGACGACGAACGCTATGAAGCCCCGCCTCGCTCTAAATGATGAGGGGGAAGGTCTAATAGTCTGGGCACAAGACGATGGGACGGGGGTCTTTAACCTCCATGGCTCCTTCGCCCGGTAGCTTTTGGCTAAACCCTCGGGGTTAGTTGTCAAATCTCAACCCTCGATATAAAAGCTTCAGTCAAAATTGGGCAGGAGCTTTTATTCGTGTCCGCTCAAGAGCAGGCGACAATTAAAGTCTAATTATTTCGGTATTTGAAATGAGATGGCGGGGTTGACGGGACTCGAACCCGCGGCCTCCAGCGTGACAGGCTGGCGTTATAACCAACTTAACTACAACCCCGATTTGATGGTGGGCGCTACAAGGATCGAACTTGTGACCCACGGCTTGTAAGGCCGTTGCTCTCCCAGCTGAGCTAAGCGCCCGGGTGGTGTTTATCAGATAAGCTTAAACACTGTTGGAGCGCTTGTCAATAAGCAGTTGAGAAAATTCAGCGGATTTGCCGGTTTTGGCTAGCTTGCCTTGATCGCGGCGCCTTTTTTATAGACGATCAAAGGGTCGATGTTCTTTTCGATCACCTCTTTGTTGACGATGATTTCCTCGATATTGTCCTTGGACGGGATATCGAACATGATCCCCAGCATACAAGACTCCAAAATCGCCCTTAAACCTCTGGCGCCAGTATTGCGAACGATGGCTTTTTTGGCGATGGCCCTGATGGCGTCTTCCTGGAAATTGACCTTGACTCCATCCATTTCGATCAGGCTCTTGTATTGTTTGATGATGGCGTTTTTGGGCTCGTTGAGGATTTTGATCAGGTCCTCTTCCTCCAGCTCTCCCAGAGACGTGACGACAGGCAGTCTTCCCACGAATTCGGGGATTAAGCCGTATTTAAGAAGGTCTTCGGTCTCGATCTGCTGAAACAGGACGCCTTTGCTTTCATCCTTGGATGAGTTGAGCTTGGCTCCGAAACCCATTTGCTTTTTGCCGATCCGCTCGCTGATGATATCTTCGATACCGACAAAAGCCCCGCCCACGATGAACAGAATGTTGGAGGTATCCACCTGCAGAAATTCCTGCTGGGGATGTTTCCTGCCTCCCTGGGGAGGGATGTTGGCGGTCGTGCCCTCGATGATTTTCAGGAGCGCCTGCTGGACGCCTTCGCCGCTGACATCTCTCGTGATGGAGACGTTTTCCCCCTTGCGGGTGATCTTATCGATCTCGTCGATGTAGATGATCCCTTTTTCGGCTTTTTCGATATCGTAATCCGAAGCCTGAAGCAACTTTAAGATGATGTTTTCGACGTCCTCGCCGACATAACCCGCTTCGGTCAGGGTTGTCGCGTCCGCCATCGCGAAAGGCACCTTCAGTATTTTAGCCAAAGTCTGGGCCAAGAGCGTCTTACCGGTTCCAGTCGGTCCCAGCAAAAGCACATTGGATTTGTGGAACTCGACATCACCCGCCTTCATGGGCGAGTAAATCTTTTTGTAGTGGTTATAAACCGCGACCGAAAGGACCCGCTTGGCCTTGTCCTGGCCGATCACGTACTGATCCAGAATATCCTTGATCTGCTTTGGCTTTAAGAGGCTCGGCTGAGTATCGGTGGAACGTTCCTTTGCCCTTTCCTCTTCGATGATGTCGTTGCACAGTTCAATGCACTCATCGCAGATGTAGACCGAGGGCCCGGCAATGATTTTCTCGACTTCGTCTTGGGTTTTGCCGCAGAATGAACAGCGTAAATTTGTTTGCTTGGCCATTGAATTCTTTTGTTCAGGTTTTAGCTATTTTCTTTTATCCATGGTGACATCGATGATGCCGTAGTCTTTCGCTTCCTTGCTGGTTAAGTAGCAGTCCCGCTCGGTATCCTTCGCGATCTTCTTTTTGTCCTGCGTGGAATGCTTAGCCAGGATGTCGATCAGTTTCGTCTTGATCCTGATGATTTCTTTCGTCTGAATCTCGATATCGGTCGCCTGACCTCCAATACCGCCGATCGGCTGGCGAAGCAGTACCGTTGAATTAGTCAATGCAATTCTCTTTCCAGCCGCGCCGGCCGCGAGCAAAATTGCCGCAACATTTCTGGCCTGACCGATGCAGATCGTTTGTACATCAGGCTTGATGTACTGCATCGTATCGTAAATTGCCAACCCGGCGTTCACCTCGCCGCCGGGCGAATTGATGTAGAAACTGATATCCGCGTCAGGTTTGTCGGCTTCAAGAAACAAAAGCTGAGCGATGATCACGTTGGCCGAGTAGGTGTGAATCTCATCTCCCAGAAAAACGATGCGGTCCTTTAAAAGCCTGGAGTAAATATCGTAGGTCCGCTCACCCCGGTTTGTCTGTTCGATTACATAAGGTATGCTCATGATTTCAGTGCCTGTTGAGTGATAAAATCAAGTACGGTTTCCTCCTTGACCATTTGGTAGGAATCCTCCAAAAAACGCTTGCCGTACTCGTTGCTTAAAAGTTCCTTGGGATTGATTCCCATGATCTGAGCGCTGACGTTGAACCGCCTGTAAACCTCTTCTTCCTGAACTTTCAATTTTTCCCTGTCTACCACCTTATCGATCAAAAGCGCAAGCCGGATAAGGTGCTCGGCCCGGCTTTCCGCTTCGGCCTGAATATCCTCATCCTTGATCTCCTTGCTTCTGGGATTGCTTTTGGCGTTCTTGACCTGAAATTCGATTTCCTCTCTTAAGGGCGCGCTGGGGAGTGGAAAAACCAGGATTTTCTCGAGTGTCTGTTTGATCTGGTCCCGGTGACCGTTCTTGATCTCCAGTTCTTTCAGCTCTGTCAGCTCGTCCAGCACGAATTTCTCGAAATCAGCCTCGGTTTTGATGTCCTCTCCGAATTTCTTAAAAAATTCCGGGGTGAATTCGGGGGTCTTTTTTTCCTGGACTTCATTGACCTTCAGCCAGAACTCGGCTTTTTTGCCCTGGAGCTTTTTTTGCTGGTGATCGGCCGGCAGGGATATTTCGAAGGTTTTTTCCTCCCCGGCTTTCATCCCGAGAAGATGGGCCTCCACCTCCGGCAAAAGCTGCTTAGATCCCAAAATATAGGCGAAGTTCTCGTCTTTTCCCACTGGGCCGTCTTCCGTCTTGCCGTCAAAATCGATGATCACCTTGTCCCCGTCCTTGGCCTGCTTGCTCTTTTTTATGTAATCCGCGGCCGCGTCAAGATGTTTTTGTTTCTGCAGACTGATATCCTCTTCTGTGACCTGGACCTCTTTCTTCTCCAGTTTGAAAACCTTGGGATCGGGTATCTCGAAATCGGCCCAAACTTCGAGGGTAGCGGTGAAAACGAAGGGTTTGGACTGCTCGATTTCCAGGTTGTCGATTTCGGGCTGGCTGGCGGCCTTGATGTCTTCCTGCTTGATCGCCTTCTGGTAGTATTCCGGTACCAGCTTTTCGAGGGCCTCCTGTCTCATGTGGCTTTGGAAGCGTTTTTCGATCATGGACTTGGGTGTTTTTCCCTTCCTGAAACCTGGGACGTTGACCTTGTCCTTGATGGCGCGGTAGGCGTTATCGTATGCTGTCTTGACTTTCTCGGGCGGTACCGAAACCTTCAGTTTGACTTTCAGGTCTTCGAGTTTTTCAACTGTGATATTAAGTGAATCCATTGGGTTGTCTTTTTGTGATGTGTCAGTCTTTTTTGATCTAGAGCCTAGTTTTATCAGGAGTATCTAAAGGGCGACCGGTTTAATCAATCGGTGAAAACCTTTTCTTAATATTCCTGGAAACAAGATGTTATAAAAGGGGAAAAGGGTAAATACCCATTCTGACAAGGTTAGTTTTTCTAACGGAAACTGTCAATAACCAATCCCTGTCCAAGAGGTTTTTTAAAGGCGAAATGAAGAGGGCGACCGGGGATAAAAGCCGGGATTTGGGCTAAGGGTTTCGGGGGCAAAGAGGAAATGAGGGATTAGAAGGAATTTAGGGTGAGAAGATGGGAAGCCCCCTCTTTTTTATTAAGAGGGGGCAGGTTTTTAATTGTTGGTGACGGTTCTGCTTCCGATAGGCTGAACCGGCCTTTTATTGCCGCTCATGATGGCGGTAAACTGGGCCAGTTGGGCCGCGCTGACGCTGACGGGTGTCTTTAAGACATTCCAGCTGACAGCTTCGGTACAAGGCGGTGTCGTCAGGGAGCCGTCAAAATGGAAATAGCTTTTATCGACCGGCAGAAGGTCTCCTCCGTTGACCGTCAGGTTGGCGACGGACTGATGGGAGACTTCGGTGGTCGGGAAATTATCGAAAATCGGCGTGAAATTCGCGTTGTCGCCCGTTGAGTCCCCATTGATGAACAGACCTAAGACCGCCAATTCGCCATCGGCGTTTTTATGGACGAAATGAGCTTCCATATCGTAAACCGTTCCATCGACCGTATTCTCGCTTTGATTGTGAAAGTGGAACTGCAAAAGGTCGTAGCTCTGCCCATTGATGGTGATGGAGCTTCCCGCTTCGTATTCGACCTGCAGGGTGTGGCCGTTGTTGGTCAGGACCAGCGGCACATCATGGTAGTCCGCAGAAATATCGCCCAGGGTTCCGGTTGTGGTGTTGGCCGTGACGATATCGATGGGGGACTGCTCGACTCCGTTACTACAAGTCGCGTAGGCTGTTTCATCGCCCCACAAGGCGGGATTGGTGTAATCCCAGTGGGGAGCGGCAGAGTGACCGGCGGTCTCGACTGTAAAGCCGTCATTGACGACGGTTCTGGCTCCGATCGGCTGGGTCGGTCTGGCGTTTCCACCGTGAACGATTGTGGTGAACTGGGCCAGTTGAGCTGCGCTGATACTGACGGGAGTCTTTAAGATATTCCAGCTGACCGCTTCTGTACAAGGCGGCGTCGTCAGAGAGCCTTCATAATGGAAAAAGCTCTTGTCCACCGGCAGGATATCGCCTCCGTTGATTTCGACTCCGGTTACATGTTGATGTGAGACTTCGGTGGCCGGGAAATTGTCGAAGATGGAGGAAAGTCCCGCATTGTCGGCGGTGGCGTCGGCGTTGATGAAGACACCCAGAACTGCGAGATCGCCGCTGGCGTCTTTATGGACGAAATGGGCTTCCATGTCGTAGGGCGCGCCGTCAACCTTATGTTCGCTGGGGCTGTGGAAATGAAACTGCAGCAATTCGTAGCTCTGGCCATTGATGGTGATGGTACTTCCAGCTTCGTATTCGACCTGCAGGGTGTGGCCGTTATTGGTCAGAACGAGAGGGGTTGCAAGATATGAGGTGGTGAGAACCCCTTCGACGCCAGTGGCGGTGTAAAAGCCCCGGATATCGACGGGTGACTGCTCGACTCCGTCCTTGCAGGTGGCGTAGGCGTGATCGAGGTCGCCCCATCCGGCTGGATCGGTGTAATCCCAGTGGGTACCTGTGGTATGCGTATCTCCCGTCGGGTCGGCGGGGGTGTCCGAACTTTTGTTGCAGCCGAAGACGAACAGTCCGGCAATGACGATCATTAGAATTGATAATTGTTTCATGTTCCTCCAAGAGTTAATAAATGATAATAATAGTGATGTAGAGAAAGTAAATTGGATTACACAAAAAATAAACAAAAAAAATGCGCTAGGGATGGTTTTTTTAAACTAAAAGGTGCGGGTCATGATAAAATATGGATTTTGAGGACCATAAAAAATCTTAGCGCAGGCTAAGGCTTTGGCTCGAATTTGGAGCTGTCCTCCGCCGTCTTTTCCCGCACGACATCACTTTATACCCGGCATGGGCAAGTGGGGCCATTTCGCGAACAGAAAGAAAACAGCATCTCGTTAATATCAGGAAGCAGTGAAATCGTAAGAGACTTCAGGCGTGGTATCGCTTATGGACGAAAGGAGAGGTCATCACCGCCAGGAGGGCCCCGTAATCCAAGGAGAAACGAACTTCATCACCTACTTGAAGATCCGTATTCTTTCCATCCAGCAACACATGATCGCTGCTGGCCCCGATGATTTCCAATGGACTGGTTGGCTGAATACCCACAACCGTGACATCTTGTCTCCCCAGGGCGAGGATTAGCCGTTGCATCTGGCCTTTGTCCTTAAATCCCTTGACGACCCCAAAGGCATCCTGGCCGAGTTGGCCATATGGCATGGAGGGTTTTGTTTTGGCTTCGATGATTTCGGCCACTAACTGAAACGCGTCGACGTTCAATCCCGAGATGGGCTTGCGAGACAGGGTTTCACAACCTAAGAGGATCGATTCGCCGATTCGCAGGTTGTTGATCCGGCCGAAGTCTTTCGTTTCGCGGAACCAGTCGTAATTCGCGGAATTGCCGCCTGAAACCAGCTCCAATCGGAGGGGCAGTTCACGTTCGAGCTGATTTGCCAACTCCGAGAGTACAGCCATATTCTTCTCATCGGGGTGAACTCCGCCATAACAGGCCAGATTGCCCCCGATCCCGATCACCTCAAGACAAGGCAAAGTCAAAACCTCGCGAACGAAGGAAAAAAGATCGGTCGGCAGCACACCTTCGCGCAGATCACCCAATTCGACCATAATCACGACCTGATGAATTATATTTTGCAGGTGGGCCCGATGGGACAGGCTCTTGAGTGTCTCAAGTTCGGTGTTGAAGCTGACATCGGCGAGAGCCACAACGGATTCGGCACTGCTCAAAGGAGTGCGAAGCAACACATACCTGGCGGCCAAACCTTGGGCGCGCATTTTAGCGATATTTTCAAGACGTGAATCGGCGATCCAGCGGACTCCGCCATGAATCATGGCCTCGCTGATCTTAGGTTCCCCCAGCACGGCTTTGGTAACCCCCATCAGCGAGATCCCCTTTGTGCCGTAAAGACGCGCTAAAAAACTAGCGTTTTCCCTGATTTTAGATATCGAAATCTCGACTCTAGGCAGTGGTTTTCCCATCCCTGATTAAGCGGAAATCCGAATTAACTTCATTCGGTTATGTTCCTGCAATTCGGGGAAGCGGTCATAGAGAGTCTCAATCAGTTTCTGGCATCCATAAGACAATACGTCCGTCGTCGGTAAGCCATGTTGTTTTTCGTATTGCTCGATGAAATCCCCAACCTCTTGATCGGTCAGATTCTCGTGATTTAACGTGATCGCGATTACTTTTGCCGGTGAAATGGTTTCAATCAAAGCGATCTCATGGGCCAGCTCCGGCATGGGCAAGTGGGGGAAATCGCAGCGGAACTGTCTGGCCGGAGGGTGCTGAAGGATCACGCTGTTTGGCATGCAACCTTTCAAAATACCGATGGAGCTCATAAAAGCGGGATGGCTGACCGAACTCTGTCCCTCAATCAAGATGATGTCTGGGCGATCATGTTCAACTGATTGGAGAACCGCGTGTTCCAGTTCGCCGATCACGAATTGCGAAGTCAAGGCATCGATCGATGAGCCGTATTTGGCTCCTTGCATCAGGCTCGTCTGTCCCGTGGCGATCATGACCGATCGAACTCCCTGGGCGTTGAGAGCTTTGTTGAGCTCGATCGCCGTGGTCATCTTGCCGCTGGCGCAATCAGTACCCAAAACCGCGACTATTGGAACGGTCACATTCGCTATTTTCCCCGTAAAGATCCGCAAATCTTCGAGTTTCGGCGGTTTTCGAACGTCTTTTATCTGAACGCCGAATTTTGCGGCAATGCGTTTAAACTCCGGATCGTCCGAGAAAAATTGATGCAGGCCGCTAACCAGATGCATCCCTCGCTTCATGGCGTCCAGGATTAGGTTTCTCTCTTTCAGACAGATGAAAGTCTCCAAAGGAGCCTTGCCGTAGATGTAGTAGTCCGGGATTTCAGGCAGACGTAGCAAAGCGTCGTTCAGAGTTGAAAAAACTGGGATCCCGTTAGCCACTTCTCCAAGGATTTCACCTGTATCTTTGCCGGCCAAATGGCTATCTATTACCCCTTTAATGTCATATAATTCTGAGTGTCTTACCAGCCCTGCGGCGGTTTTTCCGTCAAAATTTCCAAATTCCTTCTCGCAATAAATCAATGCGGTGTTTTTTATCGCTTTCATAGCGCTTTCTCTCATATTAGGTTCATGTTTATGATTCAACTATTTGAATTATAATGTTATTGTCTTCTCTTCGCTGGTGGCGGTCCTGATGGCACTATCCGTTCCTTCGAACTCGGTTCACCCTGTGAAAACCTGACCCGATTAAAGCCTGGAAATGGCGATTAGCTTGAAGGTAGCTTGAGAAGATGATCGGCAGGGGTGCTTAACCCTTGAATTGGGTGATCTTCCCCCAGTATAGAGGAAATTCAGCAATGCCTAGAGTTGAATACCTATGCGTTTTGAATCAGCGTAGCACAGATAAAGCGGCACTGTACGAAAAAAAAATCAAGGAAATCAAATTTCTGGCCCGAGATACTCTTGAATGCCCGAGGGCACTGGGCTGGATGGAGTTCGGGGTTGGACTCGCGGCTGTCCTCCGCCGTCTTTTCCCGCACGACATCACTTTATACCCGGCATGGGCAAGTGGGGCCATTTCGCGGGTAAGGGGTGAAATCTTATTTGGGGCAGGAGTTATGGGGCTGGCGGGATTTTTGGACCTACCCGGGTGGAACTCAAGCCCCTTAATCGGGCAGGAGTTTGGGTCATTGTCAGTTAAATCGCGTCAGTCTTGGGGAGTTGATAGCCGAAGGCGAAAACCTGTTTTCCGGGATAGACCGCCGAATTGTCCGCGTGCCCTAAAAGGATTCCCGAGTGTTTGCCGTAAAGGGTCTCGATGGGACGGCCGAAAATGTCGTAGACCTGGGCGATCTTTTGCCTTTCTCTGATCCGGTCTCCCGGCTCAACGAAGTAGCGGATGATGCCGGCTTTTGTCGTCAGGGGAAGGTTATGATACATCAATTCGCCCCAGCCGCTTTTTTTCCTGTCGGGCATGATGGGAAATCGCTCCTCAAGAGGCTCAACCATCTCAAGATAAACCAATAGATTCCAAATCGCGCTCAGCCCAAGGATAATGTTTTTTTCGTTGATCACATAGGATTCCCCCAATTCGAGCGTAATGGCGGGAATCTTTTCTCTAAGACAGGCGTGGCTCAGGGAGCCATAGACCGTCTCCGAATCCCTGACGACCAAAATCCCGGTCTTCTTCAGATATTCTCCACAAAGACTCATCGCTTCGGGGTCGAGGTCGGGTATGGGCGCATCCAGAAGGCCGTATGGTACCGAATGGATCCAGTCGTGATGCAGGTCGATAACCAGGCTCGGCTTGTTCTCCAGGATGGTAGAGAATATCTTTTCAGCGATTCTCTGACCCAGAGAACCGGTCGCTTTTCCCGGAAAGGACCGATTCAAATCCTCTCCGGAAAGCGAGATAAACCGGTTCGCCGTTTCGAACCCGATGGGATTCATCAAAGGTATGGCGTTGATTGTTCCCTTTAGAAGACTTTTCTTGCGCAGTTTGCGGAATACCTCGTGGATGATCGCCATGCCTCCGATCTCCTCTCCATGACCACAAGCGGTCAGCCAGATATCAGGACCTTCTTTTAACCCCCTGGCGCACATCAACGGCAACTTTCTTTGGGAGAAATCCGACGCCGTTAAAATCTTTAGAGTCGAATAGTGAAAACTCGTTTGCGATTTGTTCATCATAGCTCAAAAGCCTGACAGTTGGATTGATTTACAATGTTTAAGGTAGTTGACGCGGTCGGTTTAACGGCGTGAACAAGTAAAGGGACCTTTATTTAATTGGCCGATAACCCTCTTCTTCCCAAGTCAGAAAGTGGCTTCCGATCACCGCCGACGTGTTGAGAATGATCACCAGCGCCCCTGGATCCAACTGGTAGACGATGTCCTTCAAACGACCGGTTTCGGTCATATTGATAATGGTATAGACGATATCGGTCTCCTTTTTGCTATAGCCCCCGCGCGCGTTCAGGAAGGTTACTCCCCTGTCCAACCCCTTCATGATGCCCGAGGCCACGGCCTCGTGATAGTTTGTTATGATCATGACCGCGTTTCTTTGAGAAAACCCTGATTGAACCTTGTCGATCATCCACGCGTTGCAAAAGATATAGATCCCTGAATAGAGCGTCGTCTGGAGATCGTTGAACGCGAAGGCGCAGAGCAGGACAAAGAGGTTAAACAGGTTGAAGGTCGTTCCCAGCGGTATGGAAAAACGCTTTCTGATATAGGTCCCCAGGATATCGAGACCTCCGGCCGAGCCTCCGAACCTGAAATAGAGCCCGTTCCCGAAACCGGCGAAAACGCCCGCGAAAATCGCTGTGATCAGTTTGTCTTCCACGGGAAATGAAATGCCCTTTGTCAGCTCGAAAGACAGGGAGGAAATGATTGTTCCGATCAGGGAAATAAGAATGAATTTAGGGCTTATTTTTCTCCAGCCCAAAAGAAAGAGGGGGATGTTCAAAACGAAATAGATTACCCCAAGCCTCCAGCCATCAGAAAGATAAAAGATAATCAAGGAAACGCCGGTCAGTCCGCCGGAAAAAAGTTCTTTCTGGATGATCAGTCCGTTGATCCCTAGGGCGAAGATCGGAATTCCAATCGACATCGACAGAATCGTGCGCCAAAAAACAATCCCCCGGACATCGTCAATCAGTTCCTTCCAGTCGTCTAACCCTTGCTGACGAAGTTTCTTGATTCGGTCCCTGGAAAATCTCATGTGCCTCAATCGATAGCTCGCGCCTTTAAACCATCCGCGGTGTTCTTCAATGTCAGGTGGCGGAGGCTTCGGTTATAAGCGAACATCACACGTCCGCTCCGGTCTCGTTTAAGACTGGAACCAGCCTATTTCTGACGTTATCCCTAGCCATTCCGGTTGTCAATTTCAATGCAATCATATCAGATCAGGAAGGTCATTTCTAGCGCTATTTTTCCAGGGGAGAATTCAGATTGACGCAATTAACTGCTATGAATCATTCGTTTTCATGTTGCCTCCTCTGGATTGTGTACTAATTATTTCAATTATAACCTGCGAGGCAGTTCTTGTTTAGTGCAATTTTAGATTACCATAGGTACTTTACAGTACCATTTAATTTTCATCAAATAATCTATTTTTCAAAGTCTCCCTAAATTTTACCAGATCAAATCATAACAAAATTTTAATTATTTTTCTTGTTGAATCACTAAAGATAAATTAATATCAAATAAACCTTATTTTGATTTTAAAAATACAAAGGAAAGACAAATGTATAAATATTCAGCTATATTACTGTTTTATTTGATTTATAATATCTCATTTGTTTATGCTGCTGTCAGACCGGTCCTAATAGCATTTGATGGCGAATATGGTCTTCAAAACAGCACTTCAGCTCAAATGATCGAAAAGGGTCTCCGTATAGCTATCAAAGAGATTAATGATCAAGGAGGTGTTTTAAATGGCAGGCAGCTAGGATTAATCACCAAAGATAACAGGTCTGTTCCGGCAAGGGGAATCCAAAACGTCAAAGAATTTGCAGAAAACAAGGATGTTGTCGCTGTTGTCGGGGGCCGTTTTAGTCCTGTTATCCTCAGTGTTATACCAATAGTTCATGAGGAAAAAATTATTCTGATGGATGCCTGGGGTTCAGCTGATAAAATCACAGATCATGATTATCAGCCGAGTTTTACTTTCAGGGTATCTTTAAGGGATAAATACGCTATGCCGACCATGATAAAACATGCAATATCAAAAGGTGGTAAAAAAATCGGTTTACTACTGCCAAATACAGGCTGGGGAAGAAGTAATCAAAAGGCTGCCCGCAAATATATTAAAGAATCCAAATCTGATATCCAGTTAAAGGAGATTTGGTATAACTGGGGGGACAAGGATTTTATAACAGCTTATGAAACCTTTTTACAATGGGGAGCAGAAAGTTTATTGATGGTCGCCAATGATATTGAAGGTTCACTGGTTGTCCGTTTGGCAGCTAGTTATCCTGAAAAAAAAATTTTACCAATCATAAGTCATTGGGGGGTGACTGGCGGTTATTTTGTTGAGGCCTGCCAAGGATCACTGGATAAAATTGATTTTTCTGTAGTACAGACATTCAGTCTCTTCAAAGCTGATCCTGCCATCCGTGCCAAAGTAATGAAATATGCTGGGGAAATGTTTGGAATAAAAGATATCAAAGATATCCAATCACCTGTCGGCTTCGGCCATGCTTACGACATTGTTCATCTTTTAGCAAAAGCCATTGAAGCTGCAGGTTCCTCTGACCGCTCTAAAGTCCGAGAAGCTTTAGAGGAAGTCAGTGATTATAGAGGCCTGGTAAAATATTACAAAAAGCCTTTTAGTCCAACAGATCACAATGCACTGGAAATGAGTGATGTCTTTATGGCAGTTTTTGATAAACAGGGAGTTTTAAAGCCGATAGAGACCAGAAAATAACTTTTTTAAAAGAGTTGGAGATGAAGTTAAGTTTGGCAGCAAGAATAACCCTGGCAATAACTACTATCTCTATATTCTTTATCTGCGGAATCGCCACCTTCTCTTATCTAAATCTCAGCAAAGCTTATGAAGAAAGCTCTCGGGAAATACTTGAGTCTAACATTAAAGCTTTCGCCGACATCCAAACCAGCCTTATAAACGGAATCTTTGAAAACCAAACAGAAATGTCAGCCAATACTTTAATTGGCAATGCAATTGTTGATGATTTGGGGCGGGATGTTTATCTGGTTAATTTTTTTTCAGGTTATAAAATTATTGAAGGAATCAATGTCCAAATATTAATGACTGATTTTAAAGGTGATATTCTTGCTAAAAATGATCCAAAATCCTCTCTTTTAATAGACCAATCCTGGGTTTCTGAGGCAATTGATAAAAACATTACCCTTGCTGTTGTTAAAAACTGCTGTGGAGATCAATATTTAGTGATAACTAAACCTATTATCTTTGCTAATACAGGTCTACCTGAAGGAGGACTAATCTATCAGTTTTCTTTAAAAAAGCTACTTAATTTAAAAGAAGTCAAACAACATATTTTCACCTCTGATCAAATAACCGGAGGTCAGCTTACCTATCTGGATTTAAAAACCAAAGAAACAGGAACAATTATTATAGGCAAGAAAACTAAAAATGCTTTGGTTGAATCTGTAGATTTATCTTTAAACCATGACTTGCAAAATATCAAGTTTTCCATAAGCATCTTTAGTGATAAGGGTATTCTTCAGAAAGCTTTGGAGAGTATTTTTTCCAAATTCCTTCTCCTTGGGATTATTTCTATTATTCTGGCATTTTTTCTCAGTTTGTTAATATCTAGATTTTTAACCAACAGGATAAAGGAACTTGAGAAAAATGCTAATGAAATTGCCAATCAAAGTGATTTTTCCAAACGTTTGACAGTTAGAGGTAAGGATGAAATCACTAGTTTTTCAAAAGCTTTTAACTATGTCCTTGAACGACTGGAAGAAATTAACAGGGATATGGAGAATCAGGCCCAAAGCAATATCCGTAAACTTTATAGAGCAATAGAGCAAAGTCCTGTCTCTGTTGTAATCACTGATCTGGATGCGAACATTGAATATGTAAATCCAAAGTTTTCTAAATTGACGGGTTATAGTTTTGAAGAAGTTTTGGGACAAAATCCTCGAATCCTCAAATCAGGGAGCCAATCGCAAGATTTTTATCACAATATGTGGGAACAACTAACAACAAAAGGCTTATGGCAGGGAGAATTGATCAATAAAAAAAAAGATGGAGAACTCTATACTGAGAATGCCTCGATCTCTGTAATTTTAGATGAAAACGGAAAACGGTCTCATTATGTTGCTGTTAAAGAAAACATTACACAAAGAAAGACTTATGAGATTTCTTTAAAAGCTGCCAAAGATGAAGCGGAAAAAGCCAATTTGGCAAAATCTTCTTTTCTGGCAAATATGAGTCATGAAATCAGAACACCAATGAATTCCATTCTCGGTTTCGCAGAACTCCTTTCATATGATTCCCAAAATAGTAAGGATAGAAACTACCTAAAATCAATCCAGGTCGCAGGCAATACTTTGATGGTTTTAATCAATGATATTCTTGATTTATCTAAAATCGAAGCCGGAATGTTGGACATCAATCCTGAACCTGTTGATTGTATTCAGATAATGAATGAAATAGAAATGGTTTTTGTACAAAAAATTAAAGAAAAATCCTTATTTTTTGAAGTTGAAATAGATCAGGATAACTCTGAGTTGTTAATGATTGATGAATTTAGGTTAAAACAAGTATTATTAAACCTTGTTGGAAACGCAGTGAAATTTACTGAAAACGGCGGTATCAAACTGGTTTTAAATATTACTGCTTCTGGTGAAGACATGGTAGACCTGAAAATCTCGGTTATAGATACAGGCATTGGAATCAGAAAGGAGGATCAAAACAGAATTTTTAATCATTTTCAACAGCAGAATAGCAAAATCTCAAAAAAATATGGAGGTACAGGACTTGGACTGACAATTTCAAAACAACTAGTAAAGATGATGAATGGAGAGATTACTTTAAAAAGCCAGGAAGGCAAAGGATCGACATTCATACTTACTTTATACCAAGTGCCAATTTTTAAAACTGATAATAAGAAACCAAGCAAAGAAGATTCATTTGATTTACATAAAATTTCCTTCAAACCATATCATGTTTTGATTGTAGATGATATGGAAATGAACCGCTATTTGGTAAAAGAAACCTTGATCCGCTGCGGTTTAAAAGTTATTGAGGCTGACAATGGTGAAGCAGCGGTTTTTATTGTTCGTGAACGTAAGCCGGATTTAATCTTAATGGATTTACGGATGCCCATCATGAATGGATTTGAAGCAACAGAAGTAATCAAGCAAGATCAAAATCTAAAGAATATCCCAGTAATTGCCTTGACAGCTTCACATCTGGATTTCAGTGAAGGCTCGGTCAATCATAAAATATTTAATGGATTTTTACTAAAACCTGTAAAGATTGAAGAATTAGTCAATGAATTAAAAAGATTTTTAAGCCTTGAAAATAAACCTGTTAAAAGCAATCATATTAAAAACAATCATAAAAAATTCATATTAGAATTGCCGAATGATAAAAAATGAAATTCAAAAACTCAAATTAGAGGTTGATTCACTGTTGATCCCTCTCTGGAAAAAATTGGATTCTTATTTTGAACTAGATGATATGCTTCAGTTTGCTAAAATATTACATCAGCTAGGAGAAAAATTTAAACTAATGTCTTGGAATAATTTCGCCGAAGAATTGAAGGAAAAGACAAATCATGTTAAGGTAGTGTAAAGATTTATGTGTGAAATTGATCTGAGGTAGAAAAAAAGGTATTTCTCCCCTAAGGTATGATTGCGAGATCAACCCAATAAAGGAGAAATATCCATGAAACTGGAGATTACAGTAGCGGAAGCGCAAGAATTGATCAAGGGAATCAGTACACCAGAGAGCTTTTTGGATTCGACGCGCTTTGACGCTCAAGAGGCGGTCGGGGACTTTCTCTCTCAGCTGATGGCGGTGAGTTAAGCGAGTTTTTAGGTCGTCAGCCCTATGAAAGGAAAGAAGCGAATTCAAACCACCGCAATGGAAAATACGAACGCAAGCTCATCTATTGCTTTAATCTTATTTGCCTCTACTTGAATTTTTGCCATTGGTATTAAATGGTTTGGTTCCTATAACAATCCAGTCGCGTAACATATCTTCTCAAATAATATCTTGGCTGGTCCAGTTGATTTGCTTACTTTTTCTAAAATATTAAAATCTCGCGCTTTCACCTCCAAAATCAATTATGTTCAAAACCCTATTATATCCGTTATTTAAGATCAACGACTTTTAACCGCCCTTTCCGTGAAACATTTTTTGGCCTCCGTTTTTCGCGGGATAACTGCTTAAAACACCAAATAAATCAAATAGTTGTAAAAGCGGGTACCCGAAAACAGGGGTAGTTTGTGCGACCTGATGTTTCACGGCCTTGATCATACCCAGAGTCCTTTGAGCGGCTCAGGGTTGGTTTAAGGGCAACTGCTCCTGGTAGACGGGATAGAAAATGGGCTCCTTGTTTTCATAGCCGATCCGCTTGCGCCGGCCCTCGTCCAGCAGGTGGTAGGTCACCAGCACCTCCAGCCGGTCGTACCTGGCCCGCTCGGCATCACTCACCTCGAAGCGGAAGCTCCGGGTCTGGTTATAAAGCAGCCGCGTATCTTCAAGCTCGATAATGAAAGGCCGCCACATGAAGCGCCGCTTGAGTTTCCAGCTCTCCTGCCGCCCCGGATTGCCCTGGCGGTCCACCAGCCTCATGCTTAAGGTCAGGTGCCTGTCCGGCGTGCCGGTCGGCAGGGCATGCGCCGCCTTGATATTGGTCAGGCTCGCCGTGATGGCTTGGCCCCCCCGGGTTTGCTCCCGGCTGAGTTCGACCTTGAGGGACTCCTTGACGCTGGGTGGATGATGGCCACCCCGGAAGAGATGCCTTCCGACTTGACGGCTCGGGAAGCCTTCGACCAGCGGCCTCTCGGTCTTGGGCAGGTGGCAGCTCACGCAATCGGCCTTCTGGCCTCCCTGCCTGATTTCCATGACCGTGCCGCAGGGCGGAATCTTGAAGAAGACGTCCCACCGGTCATTGGTGACCTGATGGCATTGCCGGCAGCTGTAGATGCCCTCCGCCATCTCCGGGACCGCCCGGACGGCGTGGGGCGCGTCGGGTCTCTCGATCGGGCCGATGATCCTGCCGTCCCGGACGTGGCAGACCGCGCAGGTCACTCCCTCCTGTTGCAAGGCTCGGTCGAAGTCGGGGTTCGGCTTTAAGATGGGATCGAAGCGCTCGGAATCCCGAAACCCCAGCACCAGGTTCTCCTGCTGATTCTCCAGCGGTATATGGCAGTTAAGGCAGATCTGCTGGGAGCCATCGAAGGCGAAGTCCACCTGATAATAAGGGTCGGTCCAGGCTTTGGCGTGCATGCTCTTAGACCACTCTTCATAAATCGCCTGATGGCAGGAGCCGCAATAACTCGCGCTGAGCGATTCGATTCCCTCGGGCATTTCAACCTTCATCGGTAGGGCAAAGCGGTCTTCCACCACAAAGATGTTCATTGGGCGAAAGAACCTCCAACCGAAAAAAGCGATCAGACACAAGGCCAGTACCAGCCATAGCTTCTTTTTCATGCTCTCTCCATATCGCGAGTCAATAGCGCTCGGAACATCCGGCTCGTCTCCTATGGTTTATGCGGGGTCTTCCTGGTTTGAGCGCAAGGAAAAGCCCTTTTCGCTCCATTGCTTTATGCCTCCATCCACGACGGCAACTTTTTGGAATCCTTCCTTCCTAAGTAGTTCATAGGCTTTGAAGGATCGAATCGAGGTGGTACAGATCAAAGCGATGGGTTCCTCCTTATAGCCTAAAAGCCCGTCCATGCTCTCTCGCAGCCGGGCCAGCGGGATGTTTTGCCCTTGTGGAATGAAGCCTCTGGAGCGGTAGTCCTCCTCATCTCGAAGATCCACTAGCAACAATTCGGATCCACTTAGGCCTTCTTTCAACTCCTCCACGCTCATCATGGCGGGCTTGCTACTTTTGCGAGCGAGATAGAGCTTGGGGAGATAGATCACCAGCGCCAACAATCCCAAGGCCAGCAACGCCTGAGGTCCGATTTGCGCCAGATTGTCCTGCCCGGCCAGAGCATTTTTGCCGACCACCCCGATATAGGTATAGACAAAGGCGCCCGGAAGCATGGCCAGATAGGTCACAGCCAGATAGGTCCAAAAGCGGATGCGGGTCAAACCGAGAGCGTAGTTGAGCAGATTGAAGGGGAACAGGGGGATCAGCCGCACGAAGGCGACGAATTGCCAGCCTTCCCGCTCCACGCCCTGTTTCAACTGGGCCAGCCTTCCCCGGGTTTTGGATTCCACCCAGTCTCCAAGAAGGTGTCTGGCCGCGAGAAAGGAAAGCCCCGCTCCCACGGTGGCTCCGGTGAGATTGTAAAAGGTGCCGGGGCCCAGGCCGAAGACCGCCCCGCCGGCCAGGGTGAGCAGGGAGCCCGGCAGAAACAGCAAGGTCGCCAAAGCGTAAAGCCCCATAAACAGAAAAGGCCCGGCCCAGCCAAAGCCTTCCACCCAGGCCCGCAAATCAAATGAGGCAAACGCCTGACGGTTCAGCAGAGTCCAGGCGATTCCAGCCAATATCAGCGCGGCGACAACCAGCCTTATAAGCTTCTTCAGACATCCTCCTTGGAACGGTGGTTGAAAGTTTATCGCTCAATCCCTGGTAGGGCCGGCCGGGTTGAAAGAGCGATGAATCCGGCTCGGTCAAGACCGCCACCAGGCATAAATCCTGCTGTCAAGCCCCAAACGCAAGCGCATTGTACTTAAAAGGTTAATGGATGGCGCGGCTGGAGTCAAGCGGGCAATCTTAAGCGGAGCTTCCGGCCAGCGGAGGTCAGGCGAGGTTTGGCCCGGCGGGGGCTGGAGAATCGGCCAGGCTCAAACCGATTTCGGAGCCAAACGGGGCTCTGGTTATGGCCTAGGCCGTGAAACATCAGGTCGCGCAAACTACCCCTGTTTTCGGGTACCCGTTTTTACAACCAGTTGAAATAAAAGGGAAATTGAGGTCGATTTCTTTTGGAAAACGGAGGCCAAAAAATGTTTCACGGAAAGGAAGGATAAAAGACGATGATTTCAAATAGCTGATATAAAAGGTATTAATAATGATTGGATTAGAGGGTGGAATAGGGCCGCTCTATCGGATTTTACCCCTTCAACGCGCAAATAAGCGAAGATTTATCTACGATTGAATCCCGCCGCTTAATTGAGGCGGAATATCACGAATCGAATTATGACGGAAATAAATTAGAGGGGATGTTTCTAACCGGCTGGAAATTTTGGAGCGAGAAACCGGATTCGAACCGGCGACCCCAACCTTGGCAAGGTAGGATTAACCAACATTAATTTTGACAAAAAACATGTAAAACCAGTATGGTAATGGTTTTGCGCGACTTTTAATCAACGCAGGATTTCAGTCTCAAATCCCTTCGAAACCCCCTGAAATGCGCAACTATACGTCTCGGTTTGTCACCATTCTGTCACCAAAAAAGGATTGAATGGGTGGGGAATGATTTTACACTAGCTATGGAGAAAGGAAAATACTATTGATTTTGGAAGATATATTGCCATGCTTCCTTCCACAACTAATAAGTTACCCTGGACCCAGATATATCTCGGTTTGTTTCTAATTTTTATTTCGAGTCAACAGATGGAAATTTGAAATGGATTGGGGGCTTTTCCTTGATAGATATTTCAATAAAATATTGAATCGATAGAATTAAATGTACTTCGTCGATTTTTGATTCATCTAATCGATTTTCTATATTTGGGAAAAGTTCAGGATCAAATGGACAATTTCGATTGACATCAACTAAGGCAGTATCAAAAAGAAGTCCTTCAGCTTGGCCATAGTTATCATCAAGCAAATAGACCTTTAAAGTTTTACCATTGGGAGTTTTGCAAGTTCCTAGTAAATTATTGTTCCCCGGTTGTGATTCGAAGCCGATACAATGGGGATTATTAAAAAACTCTTCTTTTTGACGCCACCATAAGTTTGTGAAGATTACCGGGTTTTCTAAGTTAAGCCTGTCAACTTGGTCAAATAGCTGGTTTATTTCACTAAGGGTTCCAATCTCTTCAGACTTGGAAAGTAAGTTGTGTAAAATTATACTTTCTTCTTCACCAACCATCTGTTTAGCAAATGTGGTTTCAAACATTACATTGTTTGTTAATGTATCTGTAAAAATGCTTTTTGGTATTGAGCGACTTATTGTGATGGGTTTACCATTGTTCCCTATGCAAAAATTATAATTCCCTAGAATTTGATTTAGTCGAAGTTCTTTATCGTAACTTTCTTTAATTTGACTGTTAAATACCTCTAAATTTCTTGTGATGTCTGCCTTTTTTGTGTTTTCTTGGTATTTGTCATTGGCTACATTGTAGCAATCTTTAAACCACTGTAGAGCTGATCCTTTGCCAGGTTTATTTAATTGATCTTTTAACCATGGCCAATCACTTGCCTCAGTTGGTTCATTTTCACTCTCCAGAATATGTCTAATTGATCCGAAGTCATTTCTTTGGCGAAATATGCCACGAAAGAATTCTGGGTTTTTTTCAATCTGTAAAATAAGGTTACTGTCTAAGCGATATGGGGGTGAATGAACCAAAATAATTGCACTTAGAATAGTAATGAACCTATGGTAACCAACAAAAAATGTATCTTCTTTATGTTCCTCCCATAAAAGCCAATTATTTTCATATTTTGAAATATGTTTATCTTTCTCAGGTATAATTAAAGAAACAACATTTTTAGAAAGTTTGGAAACGATTTCTATAAAATCCTGTTCAAAAAATGGAGAAGGTTCAGACACTTCTTGTTCTCTTGCGTTGCTCTTCCACTCTTTATGTTTCTTATAAGCCCGCTGAAGATAAATTTATCCTAACCCAATTAGACTTTTCTGGACACCTGATTCTATAGCTTGTGGATAATTGTTAAACTGTTGTAAAACTAAATTGAAAGAATTCTGATCACTATATTTTAAAGCGTAGAAACCAAAATCTTGTAGTGATTTAAAAAGCCGAGGGATCGATATTTTTTCAAAATAATTTTTTTTATCAACAGAGGGGAACTCATTATCTAAAGTGTGCCCGATACCCCACAATAAAGACCCAATGCGTTGGATTTGCAATCTAACAACATCAGTTCCACGAGTTGTCCTCAGTTCTTGTTGGAGAAGGTAGTAAGCTTGAGTTGAAAATAAGTCAATAATTGAGACCAATGCAGACTCACATTGCTTATCATAAATCAACAGTGCCAATATTCTTTGTTGAAGATTTGCTAAAATGACCACACTTGAAAGATCAATAGGTGTTCGATCCAATGCTTTAAAATAAGCTTCTACAATAAAATCGAAGATCAGATCACGATAGTCTATGTAATGGTCATCAAAGTAGGATTGGGAGTAGTGGTAATTAACATAATTAGATTTCTCTAAAAGTATCATAATCTGCTCCTCTAATTGATGAGGTAAAGCTAAGGTCTCATTTTGAAGAGTATATCTGATCAATTCTTCTAACCTTCTGACTAATGCTGGAGCTGGAAAGCGTCCCGGTTTAATTGTAACACATTTTTTTAAATTTCTTTTCAAATCTTCTTCTTGTGAAAACATAGGTTTCCATTGCTTTGGAATATACACAGCAACCAATAAGTCTCCAAAACGGCAATCTTTATTTTCACCAACATTGATTTCGATGAAAGAAGGTTTTTGTTCATCTTCCTCTAAATAATTATTCCAAAATTGTTTCACTTTTTCATCGATTTCTTTTATTCGTCCGGAATCAATCGATGAAATAAAACCATTATCTTCAGCCCTTATTTTTATTATTCGAAAATCCGGTAAAGGGTTGTACCATGTAGTGACTTGTTTTTTTGAGAATTGTGTTGTGTTGCTTTTAAGGAAACGATCCATCGAAGTCACATGATCTTTAAGGACCTTATATCTTTCCAAATCTTGAATCTCATAAAAATATACAATCCGAAGGATACGTATAAATAAGATCAAAGTAGATAAGATAGAAAAAAAGGGAATTAATATTGAAACCTTTTCATCACTAACTAATCCAAGATAACCCATTGTTGTGCTGAGAATTATTGATATTGGTACTGCCCAAGAATAATGGAGGTACAATTCCCACTTTGGAATAAGTTCATTAACAGATTTTGAACGAGTTTCAAGAATTAGAATGATTAATGGAAATAATATTGATAAAGATGTAGCAGCAATAGCTATATAATTAGTTTTACTAACTATCTCTTTAGAATGTGTAAAATCGGTGATCCAACTATGAGAGCTAACGACTTCGAGCAGATGTAATGCAAATGGCCAAAGAAACAACCAAAAGAAAAAAGTTGACCAATGTGGGGCTGTCAACCGCCTCCCAGTAGCTTTTGCCCAATACCAAAGACTTACGTTTGTGCTGAAAGGTTCAGTTTCATATATTGCAAATGATAGAAAACTTAAAATAAAAAGGATGTAGGTTAAGTATATTGAATAATCATAAAACCAAAATAATCCCCCAAGTATAATCAAAAATACTGGAAATATCCAACTAAACCATTTTTCATCCATAAATATGTTTTTAAAAAAGATTGAAATTTTTAATAATGATTTCTTGAAAGTTCGATTTAATTCATTTTTTGATTACAAAAATACTAACATAAATCCGTCAACTTGAAAATGCATTTGTTTTTAATGAGATAGGGGGAATCTCTAAAAAACCGAATATTGATCTGCTTTTTGGATGTAGAAATATTAAGGACAGAATATCTTGTGACTTCATTCCGATTGATCCAACAGTAGATCACCCTCAATGTAATCTTTTACCGTTTCCTTACATTTCCTCACGCCAGTCTGCTAAAACTATTGATTTTACGCTCTAATTTAAACAATAGTAGGTCATCAATTCCTCAAAACCTTTCATTATTTTAAGGAGACAGAGATGACAAAACCAGTCGGTCAAAAAAATCCGTTTACAAAAATACAGGTGAAGGCAATCAAGAAGATTTTACTCGGTGAAAATAACCTGCGAGTGAATTGCTAAGTTGGACTTTGAAACTGTTAATTTGATGGAAAGGATCTGTCACAAATGAGGTTTTGTGACGATGATGCGACTTAGGTGTGACTCTAACCTACTGGAAATTTTGGAGCGAGAAACCGGATTCGAACCGGCGACCCCAACCTTGGCAAGGTTGTGCTCTACCAACTGAGCTATTCTCGCTTCATTTTTTGTGGTACGAGAGGGGAGACTCGAACTCCCACATCGTTAAGATACCAGATCCTAAATCTGGCGCGTCTACCAATTCCGCCACTCTCGCGGCTGTTTTACCCCATGATGGTGCGCCTGGTAGGATTCGAACCTACGACCTTTGGATTCGAAGTCCACTGCTCTATCCAGCTGAGCTACAAGCGCGTAGTCTGGGGCGAATGACGAGGCTTGAACTCGCGACCGCCGGAGCCACAATCCGGTGCTCTACCAACTGAGCTACATCCGCCGTAATACGTTCTGGTACGCCCGAGAGGATTCGAACCTCTGACCTACTGATTAGAAGTCAGTTGCTCTATCCAGCTGAGCTACGGGCGCATCAGTCACCCATCATTCATCTCACAAGGCCTGGTCGGGGTGAGAGGATTCGAACCTCCGACTCCCTGCTCCCAAAGCAGGTGCGCTAGCCAGACTGCGCCACACCCCGGATGCCTTATAAACACATATTTGACTGTGTTTTTCGGGCTGTGTCAACATCAAAATCAGACTTCGCTGATAACATTAAGACTACCTGAAAGCGTCTGGAGCTGTTTCTCGAAGTGGAGCTTCAAGCCCGACTCCGCCAGGTCGATCATCTCTAAAAGTTGTCTTTTGGTAAAGGGATTTCGTTCGGCGGTACCCTGTACCTCGATGAGTTTCATCTCATCGGTCATGACGAGGTTCAAATCGACCTCCGCCCGGCTGTCCTCGCTATAGTCCAGATCAAGCAGGATTTCCCCCTCGACGATACCGAGGCTGATACCCGCGACCTGATTTTTGACCGGAAAACTTTTAAAAAACTGAAACTCCCGCTGAATTTTTTTCAAAGCCAGCGCTAAAGCGACAAATCCCCCGGTGATCGAGGCGGTTCTGGTGCCGCCGTCAGCCTGGATCACGTCGCAGTCAACCACCAGACTCCGCTCGCCCAGGGCCTGGAGATCGACCACACTCCTGAGACTCCGGCCGATCAGGCGCTGGATTTCCAATGTCCGGCCTCCCACGCTGCTTCTTTCTCTCCTGATCCGGGTATTGGTGGAGCGCGGCAGCATGTTGTACTCCGCGGTGACCCAGCCGGTTCCCTTGCCCCTTAAAAAAGGCGGAACCGATTCCTCGAAACTGGCGGTGCAGATCACCTTGGTTTCTCCCGTCTGAACCAGCACCGAGCCTTCGGCGTGCATGGTGTAGTCCGGGGTGATGATCAGTTCTCTGGGGTCTTTCGGGCCTCTGCCGTCGCGTTTGCTCATCGGTTATCTTATTTTATTAAAACATTATAGGCGTTATCAAACAGGGTCTTTTCAGTTTCTATCTTACGTATAATCTCTCGGTCAAAGGCGTTTAAGAAATCTTCCAAGTAGGTTTCTACGTTAAACCAGTATTGCCCAGATTTAATTTCAACGATTCCCATTGTATCTCCATTCTTGAGCATTGAAATAGCGCTTTTACCTTTAATATAATACTGATGGGCCATGCCGTTGCGAAAAGTATCATATATTTTGTTGTTTCTCTTTAACAATGTTTCATATCCCCTTCCGAGTTTTTTAAAAAACGCGTTAAATGTATCGGCATTATTTTCTGTTGTAATAAATTTCCCGGCAAACTCCGTATAGCATAGCAAGGCCAAAGCCGCCATAAAGTTTCCTCCGCCGGCTTCTATACCGAGTTTCTTAAGTCCGGCTTTTCCATCTTCCGTCCTTGATATTTCGGCCAGTTTGATCTCCCTTTTAATATCGGTCTCTATAAACGAGCGTACTTCGGAAAGCTTTTTCTTAACTTCATCAATTTTTGAATCATCTGGCATAAGTCGATAAAAAACAATTTGATTGCCGATTTATGTTATTAATAATAATCTTTAGTTTAAGTTTTCCACCATTTATCTTTTTTAAACGTCGGTGGCAGTTGCTGTCCGGCGTTTTTGATCTTGGAGGACAACTGGGCCGAGACGGTGTGAACGAAGGATTCGATCTGGAAATCGGGACAGAGCCGGGCTTTGTTTTTTTCCTTGGACGAGGAGCAGTCGCTCCATTTCCAGTATTTTTTACCGTCATCGGTTTTTTTTTGCTGATACATTTTCCTGGCGCCCTTGAGACAGGCTTCCGGCGTTTTTTTTCCATCCAGAGTAAAGGGCTTGAGGAAATATCGGCAAAAATTACAACCAGGGTTTTTTATTTTTATTTTTCGATCCATAGTCAGCGATGAGGGGAATTATTACTGGCAAATACACTATAAATTGATCATCAGATATATTCAATGAGAAAGCACAATCCATTAAAGCCAGAATTTCAAGAAAGCCTATTAACTGTTGGTTTCGCCATAAACATTATTTCGGTGTCACTGTTTTTGTTTTTATTGACGCCGATGGCTTTCGCCGGAGAGGCGATCAAGAAAAGCCCCAATGATGACCGGTCATACCGGAGTCTGGTTCTGCCGAACAGGCTTGAGGTGCTTTTGATCTCCGATCCCAAGGCGGATATGGCGTCAGCCTCTTTGGCGGTCAGTGTGGGACAGTCCCATGACCCTTTCGATCGACAGGGATTGGCCCATTTTTTGGAGCACATGCTTTTTCTGGGCACGGAAAAATACCCCGACACCGAGGAATTTGGAAAGTATCTCTCTGAGCATGGCGGTTTTAGCAATGCCTTTACCGGTCTGGACCGCACCAATTATTTCTTTAATGTCCAAAAGGATTATCTAAAAGGAGCCCTGGACCGGTTCGCCCAGTTCTTCATCGCGCCGCTTTTTGATCCGGAGTTTGTCCAAAGGGAGCTTAACGCCGTTGACTCAGAACACCAAAAAAATCTGATGGACGACTGGCGGCGGATGTATCAAATCATGAAAACCACCGCGAATCCAAAACATCCCTTCTCAAAATTCAGTACCGGCAGTATCAAGTCGCTTAAGAAAAACGACTCGGATTACGGCAACATCAGAGATGATCTCATCGCTTTTTATAAGGAGCATTACTCCGCGAACCGGATGAAACTGGTTGTCCTGGGCAAGGAAAACCTCGATGAGCTGGAAAATTACGTGAGGGCGTATTTTCTCGAAATCGAGAACCGGGACTTAAAAGAGGTGGCGAACCCGATCCCCATAATTGAGAAAGAGCTTCTGCCCAGGAAAATCAGCATCGAGCCCGTCAAGGAAATCAGGCTGTTAAAGCTGGAATTTCCGACCCCGCCCCAGCATCTGTATTACCACTCCAAACCCGATACGCTCCTGTCTCAACTGATGGGTGATGAAGGCAAGGGAAGTATTCTGTCATACCTGAAATCGAAAGGCTGGGCATCGGAGCTTTCCGCGGGTGGTGGGATTGGGGATAAGAACTTCTCCTTTTTCGACGTGACGGTCACCCTGACGATCGAGGGAATCCGTCATCAGGACGAAATCATACAGAGCGTGTTTAATTATATCGACTTGATCCGGAAGGAACAAAGCCTGGAGCGTTATTTTAAGGAGCTCAAAAAAATGGCGGAACTGAATTTTCAGTATAAGGAAAAGGAGGAACCCTCGGGTTACGTCTCCCTTCTTTCCTCCGAGCTTTTTGATGTCCCGGTTAAAGAGGTCCTGATCTCAAGATACCTTTATGATCGCTACGATCATGATAAAACCTGGGATTTACTTGGGTATTTGAGACCCGATAACCTTCAGGTCCTTTACGCTTCGCCGGAGGTCAAGGGGAGCCAAACCGAAAAATGGTACCAATCCAGGTACCGGATAGATAAAATATCAATTGACCAGCAAAAAAAATGGGCTAAATCCATTAATAAGGAGCTGTTTCTGCCGAAACCTAACCGGTTTATCCCCGAAAAGATCACTCTTAAATCCAAGTTCCTGGATAGAGAGACGCCTTTTTTGATCAGGGATAAACCCTTATTGCGCGTCTGGTTTAAAAAGGATAATCAATTTAAGGTTCCAAAAGGCAATGTCCAACTGAAGATTTCGACGGCCAAGGCCTATGATAGTATCGAAAACGCCGTTATGACCCACCTGTATACCCGCCTGCTGGATGAGAAACTGAACGAATTCAGTTATCCGGCCAGGATGGCGGGGCTGAATTATTCGATCTCCAATTCGGTTAAGGGACTGGACCTGGCCTTTGGGGGCTATGCCGAGAACCTGGGGACGCTTTTTGAAAAAGTGATCGACACCATGAATCATCTGGAGTTGGATCAAAATAAATTCGATATCGCCAAAAATAAATTTCTTGAGGACAGAAAAAACAGGAAGCTTTCTAAATCCTTTCATTTGGCGATGTATGAGACCTATTATCTTTTGTCTGAAACCATCTGGCATGACGACGAGTATATCGAGGCCATCGGGCATGTGAGGTTTAAACAGCTCAAGGATTTTATCCCAAAGCTGCTTAAGGGACTTAAGATTGAAATGTTCGCGCATGGAAATTTTTCGACCGGGGAGATAAATAAGCTCGCGGACTACTTAGAGAAAACCTGGGATATCAACCAGGCGACCTCACCGGAGATAACCGAAAGGCTCTTGGTTATGAATCAGGGTGAAAAGTTAAATTACCGTTTCAAGGTCAAGGATAATAATTCCACCATCCTGCTTTACCATCAGGCCGGCAAATCAGATCCCAGGAAAAAGGTCCTGCTCGATTTTCTGAGCACCGTCATGGAAAAACCTTTTTACAATCAACTAAGAACCGTTGAACAACTCGGTTACCTCGTCTGGTCTGGAGACAGGGAACAGTTTCAGGTGGGCGGGTTTTTCTTTCTGATTCAGTCGAGCTCGAAAGATCCCGGTTTCTTAAGGGAAAGAATCGAGAAATTTCAAAAAGAATTCGAGCAAAAAATCGACAGCCTGACTCAAAAGGAATTTGATCGTTTCAAGGACAGTCTGATTGAAAAAAGAAGACAAAAGCCTAAAAATCTCTACGAGGAGACAATGAAATATTGGAATTCGATCGAAGACGAGAGTTATGATTTCGAGTTTCTTGAAAAAGAGATCGCCCAGCTTGAAAAACTGACGCTTGGGGACTTGAAAAAAATGTACGGCAAACTCTTCATCAATCCCGAGACCGCCAATCAACTCTCGGTTTACGCGATCGGAAACGGTCATGAGCTCAACGGAGAGAAAAATGATTTTATCAAGGACGTTAAATCCTTTAAGAAGAGCAAAGACTTTTATCCCAACCCTAAGGGCAAACTTAACAAGGCCCTTTATCTTAAATGACCCATAATGACCGAATGAAAAAAGATGAAAACGGACGATCCCAACACTGATGAAATCAATCAGAGACTTTCAACTGCGATCCGAGCCACCATCAATCAGCAGATCGCGGAGAAAGACCCCATCGAAACCCTCCTGACCCTAGAGCGGCTTCAGGAGGAAGGATTCAGCGAGAATGAGGCCTATACCCTGTTGGGACAGGCAGTCAGCCGCGAGGTTGCCGAGGTGATCGTGATGGAGTTGCCTTTTAATCTCGAGCGTTTTATCAGGGCTTTGGAGCTCTTGCCCGAACCGTTCGCCAAAGCGAAACCGAGCGGGGATCAGGAGGACGAGTCCCTCTAAGGGGTATACCGACAGACTTACAGGAGCGGATAGCCGGGCGGGTCAAAAAACCAAACGCGGATGACTGGCGGATAATATTAACCCTTTCTTTGATTTTGTCTCAATGTTTATCGGGATCGTTTTTCTTTTTTTTATCCTAATCGGTTTTGTGGATCTGGTGCTTTTGATCTTTATGGCTCATGGCGGTTTCGGGGTCTGGTTTTTGATTCTCTCTCAACTCGCGAGCCTGGCCGTCGGTGTCTATCATTTCCGGAAAATGGACGCCAACCTGCTTTTTTTTATCGATTCGGAATTGCAAAAAAACATTCCCATCGTCAACGAACTTTGGGAAGAGGCGATCTTGTTTACAGCCGTTATTCTGCTTTTGATTCCAGGGATTCTCTCTGACCTTTTGGGTTATTTCGGGCTTTTCCCTTTTTTCAGGAACATTTTTGTAAACCAGCTGGAATTGTTCAGGAAATATTTCTAATCGGCTATAAAGCATGGCATCTTTCCGTCCTATCTTACCGCTTTTTTATCGTTTTATTTTCATCGGCGTTTTTTTTCTGGTCTTTTTCCCCGTCTTTATCTTGGCGGACGGACTTGACCGTGAAATCAAGGAACTGGAAACCTTCAGCAAGTCATTTAGTCTCGTCAAGGACGTCTTTTTGTTTGAAAAGACGGACAGGGAGCTGATCTTGTCCGCCATCAAGGGAATGGTGGAGGGGCTGGATGCTTATGGAGGGATTTTATCCCGAGGAGAACTGGAAAAACTGGAGAACAACACCCTGGGGGAAAGAAAAGGGGTGGGAGTCAATCTGGATAAGGAAAACGGTTTTTTCGTTATCTCCAGAGTGATAAAAGGCTCACCAGCCGAGAAGGCTGGGCTGGCCCAGGGTTTGATCGTTACCCGCATCAATGATTACGAGATATCAAAACTAGGCGATGAGGAGATGTTAAAACTAATAGAGGATTCCACTTCGGATGAGCTGCGACTTGAGTATCATCACCCCTTAACCCCTCGGGAATCAAAAAAAATCAGACTTGAAAAATCCCAGTTCAAGGAAAATTCGGTCGAGACACTCAATCCTTTGCCCGGTGTTTTGGTTTTTCGCATTCATCAGTTCATCAAGGATACCCCCCAGGAGATCAGGACTCAACTAAAGCTTCATGAGCACAAGGGCGTTATCCTGGATCTAAGAAACAACCCGGGGGGCCTTTTGATTTCCGCGGTTGAATTGGCGGAGATGTTTGTCCCAAAAGGGGTGATCGTGATGATCAGGGACAATAAGGACGAGATCGTCGATAAATATATCTCCAGGCGTTCCAAAGAGGACTTGATTCCGGTGGTCCTGGTTCTGATCAACCGTGAGACCGCCAGCGCGGCCGAAATTCTGGCCGGCGCGATCAAGGATCTTAAGGCGGGAGTGCTGATTGGCGAGAGGAGTTTTGGCAAAGGGGTCGTTCAGTCCATCTATCCGGTCTCGGATGATCTTTATATCAAACTGACGACCGCCAAGTACTACACAGCCTCCGGCATAAGCTTTCACCAAAAAGGCATTCAGCCAGATATTCCCGTTAAGGACTCAGCGTTGTTTACCCGTTATAAAAAAGACGATTTGATTTACAATAAAGCCCTTGAAATGATTGCCGGGCTTCTGAAGTGAGAATCCCCGGCAGTTAAACCGGGGATATTTGGAGATCAAATAAGGGCGATTTTAGAAATGGCTTCTAATTGCGAGACCAATAACAACGCGAGATCCTTGGGTAAGTCTTTGGCGCCATGCTCGATCTGCTTGGCGGTTTCGCTGGCGGCCAAGAGGCCGTAGTTTGCCGAAGAGCCTTTGATGTCGTGGGCGATTTTCTTGACGTTGTCAGCGTCGCTTTTATCAATGGCGTCTACGATGGCTTTCGCTTTGGTGAGACAATCATCGATCACTTCCACGATCATTTCCTGCAGGTCTTCCAAATCAAGCCCCATCCTGTCGGCTGCGGCCTGCATGTCTTTGATGATGCCTTCCCGGCTAAAATCAGTCATAAATCTCTTTTGGAGTGAGTTTGAATCAAATAAAAGTTACTTTAGTTTAAATAAAGTTTTTCTAAAAGGAAAGGAAAAATATTCGGCGACAGACTCTGTTGCCGCGTTGATTATTGTTTTTTTTTGGTTTTGTGCAGCTCCCACAGCTTCGCGTATTTTAAAAACATGGAATAGGCGGCTCCTACGCTGATGATAAATCCGGGCATCCCGTCCAAAAACCCTCTCTTAACGACATAGGTCTCGATAAATTTTCCCGGCGGTTTCATGATCAGTTTCAAAAACGAGGGTTTTTTGTTTTCCTCATAAAAGATTCTGGCGCTGATGGAGGAAAAAAAATTGTTCTGCTGGACGTTGTGGCTAAGATCCCTGAAAACGAAATGTTCCAGGTCGCCTTTTAGCTCCCCGGCTTCCCCCTCGATCTCGACCCTGTCATGGGGATCGACCCCGGACCATTTTCCCCGCGACCGGTTAAAAAGGCGGATGTTTTTATCGGGATACCATCCTCCGTGCATGATCCAGCGACCCATATGGAAGCTTCTGCGCGACATCCGGTAGCCGTTTTTGAGAGATTCAGGATCGGTATTTTGGAACAGCTCAAAGATGCTTTCTCGCAACTCGGGCGAGATTCTCTCATCGGCGTCCAGACAGATAACCCAGTCATGTTCGCAGGAATCCACCGCCAGCTGCTTTTGCCTGACGTGACCCAAAAAGGGCTGAATAATGACTTTAGCGCCCAGGGAACCGGCAATTTCACGGGTCTTGTCGGTGCTTTCAGAATCGATGATAACGACTTCATCGGCCCAACTCAGGCTTTCGATGCAATCGGCGATATTGCTCTCTTCGTTCCTGGTGATGATGGCCGCGGAAAGAAAAACCTGATTGATCGGCATGGTTTATTTTGGGTTGAGCGCGGCTTTAAAAGTCGGCCGCGTTTGTTTCCTGGCAGATAACATTACGGTTTTCGGGCGACCGTCCCGATAGAAAGTTTTTTAATACCGGCCTGTTTTGCCGCATCCATGATCGAGACGACCTTCTGGTGTCTGGCCCTGCCATCCGCCTTGATGACGAGGGCGCTGATTTTTCTCTGGTCGTTTTTCGCCCTTATTGTTTCTTCAAGCCCCTTAAAGGAAATCAGTTTGCCATCCAGGTAGAGTTGGTCGTCTTTGGTTAAGATAATTTCCAGGGATTGAGGCTTGCGGTCCTTGGGTTTCTGGGAGGCCTCGGGAAGCTTTACGTCGATGCCGGGGTTGCTGATAAAGGTCGTGGACACCATAAAAAAGATGAGCAACAGGAAAATGACATCGATCAGGGGCGTGATTTCAATGTTGAGCTTTTTCGATTCCTTATGCTTAAACTTCATAAAATACTCCGCTTTTTTTAAGGATCAGGGACAAAATCAATGGGACTCCCTTGAAGTCAACAATTCGTGCAGGATTAATGAGTGGTGCTCCATATCCACTAAGAGATGCTCGGCTTTTTTAGAGATGTAATTATAAAAGACCAGGGTCGGTATGGCGATCGTCATGCCCGAGGCCGTGGTGATCAGCGCCTCGGAGATTCCCCCCGCCAAAAGACTGGTATTGCCGCCGCCTTCCTGAACGACCGTATCGAAAACATGAATCATCCCCAAAACCGTTCCCAGAAGTCCGAGCAGAGGGGTGATCACCGCGATGGTATAGATCGCATTGAAGTACCGTTCCAAAACCGGGACCTCCTGGCGGCCGGCCTCCTCGAGCGAGGCTTTCAGATCTTCCCTTGGTTTGTCGGAGTTGATCAGGGCGATTCTGGCGATACGGGTCATGGGGGTTTTGGTTTCCTCGGTCCACTCCAATGCGGTCTTGAGGTCGCCGCTCTTGATGGCGACTTCGATTTCCCGCAGGACATCCACGCTGAGAATCTTTGAGCCGCGCAGAAAAAAAAGACGCTCGATGATCATCGCCATGGCCAGAACCGAGCAGATCAATAAAGGGATCATGACGGGGCCACCGCGGGAGATAACATCCAAATTGATGAGATCGCTCATGTTTAAACACTCCTTTCGGGCTGGTTTTTAGATTTATCCCGGAAAAATATTCTAATCGGCGTTCCTTCAAATCCGAAGTACTGGCGGAACTGGTTTGCAACGTATCTCTGATAGGATACATTGATCGTCTCGGGATGGTTTGAGGTGATTATAAAGGTCGGGGGACAGGTCGTGACCTGGGTGCTGTAAAAGATTTTGGTCCGGTTTTTACCTTTTGAAGGCGGACTGTGTCTGGCGGTGATCGTCTGGATGATTTTATTTAAATCAGAGGTCTGGATTCTTTTGCTGTATTGCCCGTAGACCTCCAGAACCTTATCCATGACCTGAGTGACGCGCTGTCCCGACTTGGCGCTGACAAAAATAATCGGCGCGAAAGTCAAAAACGCGAGCTTATCGAAGATCTCGGCTCTCATCTTCTCTAAGGTGGTGCTGTCTTTTTCGATAAGATCCCATTTGTTGACCAAAATCACCAGCGATTTCCCCCTCTCCAGAATATAACCCGCAATTCTGGCGTCCTGTTCGACCACCCCCAAGGTCGCGTCCAATACCAGCAAGACGACATCGCTACGCTCAATGCTCCTGATCGAGGCGATCATGCTGTATTTCGAGATCAGCTGACTGACCCGGCTTTTTTTCTGTATCCCTGCGGTGTCGATGAGCCGGATGGGTCTCTTGCGAAACTGAATCAGGTGGTCTACCGGGTCTCGGGTGGTGCCGGGTTCGTCGTGGACGATCTGCCTTTCGACCTGCAAAAAACGGTTGGTCAGCGATGATTTGCCGACATTCGGTCTGCCGATGATCGAGATGGAAAGGGTCTCGGCCGCCGCTTCCTTCTTGTCCTTTTCCTTGATCTCAGGGAAATCCCGGGCTATTTTCTCGAAAAGATCCGTGAGGCCGCGGCCATGCGCGGCAGAAATCGTAAAGACCTCCTCGGCTCCGGATTCGTAAAACTCGGCGGCTTCGCTCTCGTGAGACTCGCCATCGACCTTGTTGACGATAAAATAAACCGGTTTCTCCGATTTTCTTAAAAAGGAGTAGATGCTTTGGTCCTGGATGGTCCAGCCGGCCTTTCGGTCCAGTAGAAACAAGATGGCGTCGGCTTCCTCCACCGCCAGCTGAGACTGCTGACGCATCAGCTTGGGGATGGTATCGGAAACATCCGGCTCGAAACCGCCGGTATCGACCAGGATGAAATGATAATCCTTGTAATCGATGATCGCCGTATTCCGGTCCCGGGTCACACCCGGCTCTTCATGCACGATTGCGATGTGTTTACGGCAAAGTCGGTTAAATAAGGTCGATTTGCCAACATTGGGTTTCCCGACCAGGGCAAAGATGATCATTTAGTCTTGGGTAATTGATGAATAATAAGATGCCCGGTTTATGAAATAAACGCCTGGGTTTTAATTTGAAATGTATTGGATTTTAAGAAAATTGTGAAGGGGATTTGTTTTTTTAGAGGAATTTAAAATGAACCGGGTTAATTACCGCGCGCATATCGACGGGGAATTCATAAAATCCGTTTGAATCTTTTATCTAAGTCCCGAAGGCTGATTTCGATCAGAACGGGTCTGCCATGGGGGCAATAAACCTGGAGGTCCAGATTCTCCAGCTGATCGGCCAGGGACTGCATCTCTTTTTGGCTTAGGCTCTGGCCCGCCCTGACGGAGGAGTGACAAGCGATTTTTTCAAAGACCTCATTATAGAAGACTTCCAGTTTACCTGACTTGCCGAATCGGGCGATTTCATTTAAGACATCCCGGATCACCTCTCCAATATCCTGATCCTTCAGCACAAAAGGGATTTCCTTGACGCTGTAATCGTTACCCCCGAAATGCTCGATGACGAAACCGAGCTTGGCCCAGGATTCCTGGTATAGCTCCAGCAAGAGTCCGTCCTGGGGCGGGAGTTCCAGGAGTTGCGGGATCATCAGGGGATGCGTGGCCAGGCTGTTGGAATAAAAC
>JAOUME010000112.1 GCA_029881655.1 Deltaproteobacteria bacterium
CCGGGTCTCGGGGGGTTGGAAGCTACCAGACTCCTAAGACAGAAGGAAAGCGAAACCGAACAGCATATTCCGATTATAGCTCTAACGGCCCATGCCATGAAAAGCGATCAGGACAAGTGCCTGGACGCAGGGATGGACGACTTCATCACAAAACCGATCAAGACCGCTGAGTTGTTTCAAAAGATCGAACAATTATTTGAAAATTAGCTAAACTATTAAAGTTTCGATTTTATTTCGGAGCGGGCTGTAGGTTCTTTACAGATCGGCGACCCTTCTTCTTAAATTCGCCACAAAATCATCCCAACCATCAGGATTACCCCCCCCACACTGGGCAAATTCGGGTTTGCCACCACCTTTACCGCCGATAAGCTGGGCATTTTCTTTTATGAAGTTGCCCGCGTTAAAATCTCCACTTATAAAAGAGCTAGCGACCACCGCGACAGAAAACTTATCAGGAGGGTTTTCTTTCCCAAGCATAACGATGCCGGGTCTGATGGCTTTTTCTAATAAAAAGGCCTGCTCCTTCAGATCGGTGTCAGGATCGACTTTTTTGATGAGCAACTTTTTACCTTTAATTTCTTCAACTTCCTGTGTTAGTTTCTGAGCTTCATAAGTCTGAAATTTCTTTTTTAGCTCCTCGAATTGCCGTCCCTTTTCCTTGAATTGTTCTTCGACCTGATCTAGGCGATTTTCGATTTTACTGAGGGGGACTTTGTATTTTTTGGCGATATTCTCAAGAATAGCGATGTTTTCCTGGGTCCATTTTAAGGCATCGCCGCCGGATACGGCCTCGATCCGCCTAACTCCAGATGAGACGCTTTCTTCAGAAAGAATCTTTAATAAACCGATGTTGCCGCATCTTTCGGTATGGGTTCCGCCACAAAGCTCCGTACTAAGAGGTCCGGCCTGAACGACCCGGACTTGGTCGCCATATTTTTCTCCGAAGATAGCGATAGCCCCCATCCTGACCGCGTCGTCATAAGCCATTTCCGTGGCAGAGACAGGCTCGTTCTGGGTAATGGCGTTATTGACGATTGTCTCAACATCCAAAAGCTGATCCCGAGTCAGAGGCTCGTAGTGGCTGAAATCAAAGCGTAGTTTCTTATGATTGACCAGGGAGCCCGACTGTTTGACATGCTCGCCCAGTACGGTCCTTAGGGCTCCCTGTAAAAGGTGGGTCGCGGTATGGTTATTCTTTATCCTTTGGTGCTTTTTTTTGTCGAGCCTGGCCAAAACCACCGGGTTTTGTAAGTTGATTTGAGCTTCTGCTGAGGTGCTGATGACCTTGCCCTTGGCGAGAATTAATCCCTCGGCGGGACGTTGAGTATCGATCACCTGGATGAAAAAATCAGGGTGGCTAATCTCGCCTTGTGATCCGCACTGGCCGCCTGATTCCGCATAAAAGGGTGTGTTCTCTAAAAGAATCTCGACTATGTCGCCGGACTTAATTTTATGAATTGTCTGGCCGTCCTTGATCATAGCCAAAAGCTTGGTTTGAGCCTCGGTTTGATCATAGCCGACATAGGTGCTTTTAAGGCCTTTGTTAATCAGTTCAAGATAGGCTTCCGCCAATTTCAAATCGGTGTTCTTGCCACTTTGAGCAAGTCTGGCTCGGTCCCTTTGAATTTTCATTTCCGAGTCAAAGCCTTCCTGGTCATACGAAAAACCACGATCGTTTAAAATATCCCGGGCAAGATCATCGGGGAATCCATAGGTATCATAAAGTTTAAACAACTCCGCTCCGGGAACGATAGTTTTGTTGACCTTTAAGGCATTTTCTATGAGATTTTCAAGAACTTTCATTCCCTGGTTTAAGGTCGAACCGAATCGTTTTTCTTCCTGGAGTAGAAGCGAGCGAATCAGACTTTTGGTCTCCTTTATCTCGGGGTAGCTCTGGCTCATCATGGGGATGAAATCCAGGGCCAACTCCGAGAAAAAACAGGGAGAAAGCCCTAATTCTTTACCGTGGCGGGCTGCCCTACGGATGATTCTTTTAAGCACGTAGCCCCTACCGTCGTTAGCCGGGGTAACCCCGTCGGCGATTAAAAAAACGCAAGCCCTTATGTGGTCGGCAATCACTCGGCAGGAGACGTCTTTCTCTCTTTCATTGTTTAAAGCGTAACCCGCTTTTCGAGCGACAATTTCCATTATTGGACTTAAAAGGTCGCATTGATAGTTGGTTGTGAAGTTCTGAACGATTGAGGCGATACGCTCCAGCCCCATCCCAGTATCGATGCTGGGGCTGGGAAGTGGGGTTAATTTACCTCCGGCTTCCCTGTTGTATTGCATGAAGACTAAATTCCAGATTTCAAGATAGGTTTCATCGTCCGCTTCGACCGATTCCTTGGGTGACCTGTTTTCCTTTGGTTCACTGATCCGGTAATGAATTTCAGAGCAGGGACCGCAGGGACCGGTATCGCCCATCGACCAGAAATTATCCTTCTCGTCCATTACCGCGATACGGTTTTTGGGAATTCCGATCATTTCGTGCCAAAGACTGTAAGCTTCCACGTCATCCCTGAAAACTGAAACCGCGAGATTTTCCGCAGCCAATCCCAGAACGTCGGTTAGAAATTCCCAGGCGTACTGAATTGCTTCCTTTTTAAAATAATCCCCAAAGGAAAAATTCCCAGCATCTCAAAAAAAGTATGATGACGGTCGGTTCTTCCGACGTTTTCTAGATCGTTGTGCTTGCCGCCTGCCCGCATTACTTTTTGAGAAGTAACCGCCTTTTTGAAACTCGGTTTTTCGTTGCCCAAAAAATAATTCTTAAATTGATTCATACCCGCGTTGGTAAAAAGAATCGTAGGGTCATTTAAGGGAATTAAAGATGAACTGCGGACCTGCTTGTGACCTTTGGAAACGAAAAAATCGATAAAGGCCTGTCTTATTTCATTTCCTGTCATAAGGAAATACTCCAGAAATTGGTTGCGGTAGTTGGATTAAACCCATAATTTGAAAAGATTGCTACGTAAGTGGTGTATGTTTTTTTCTAGCAGATCCGGTAAAATCCTTCCAGTAGCAAAAGAAAATAATTTGTTGAATCGAACTTAAAATGACAAAAAAACCAGCGGTGTTTTTGGACCGGGATGGAGTCTTGATTTGTGAGAAAAACTATCTGGCTGACTTAAATCAGGTTCAGTTCTATAAAGACGTACCCGATGGACTGTGCCGCTTAAAGGATATGGGGTTTTTGCTGATCGTGATCACCAATCAGTCGGGTGTGGCTAGGGGCTATTACCCCGAAAGTTTTGTATACGAGGTTTTTGAACACATCAATCAACTGCTTGAGCCTTACCATATTACTCTGGACGCGCATTATTATTGTCCTCATATTAAGGACGGCATTGAGCCTTATAATATCGATTGCGATTGTCGTAAACCTAAACCAGGGATGATTAATCAGGCACTTAAGGACTATCCGGTCGATTTAAAACGCTCTTTTTTGATCGGGGATAAAATATCGGATATCGCCCTGGCAAAAAACACGGGTTTGTCAGGAATCCAGTTGATCACCGGTCATGGCAAGGAGCATTCCATGGAAGTTCGTCATTCTTACCCTGAAACACCGATTTTGAAGGATTTTCATACGGCTGTTGAGTTTATCGCCGCGAAAAACAAACAATTTGATCTTTTAATCAAACAAAATATTTAATGTTTGATTAAAAATGAGGGGGTTATAATTGATGTCCATCCGGTAAATTTTGAGCAGACTCGTCCTCATTCAAGTCTGCGATTTTATTAAGTGAAGCCGTTGGACTTACTTTTCCCAAGACAGCCGCTTGAGTTTACACGACGAATCAAAGTCAAATAAGAAAGACTAGACCATTTCTCCCATAACCTGATTCAGCCGCTTGATATGGTTCTCTTCGATTTCAATCATCTGTTCTAATTCTGGTTCCACACCAAAAATATTCTCGATGGCTTTTAAACCAGCCATCGCTTCTTTCTCGAACAGAATGGATTTATTAAGAACTTCCTGCCCGCTTAAACTGCCACCCGCGACGCAATCCTTAAAATCATCCGGATTCATCACCATGAGTTTTTCAGCGTCATCATCTTCAACTAAGAGTGGCCTCTCCTCTTTCATAAATTGCAGCATCGAGGTCAATTGCCAGCGTTGAAAAATTTCATCATCGGCGAAATCCATTAATAGATCTCTAAGTTTGCTATTTGAGGAAAAAACTTTGGCGTAATTCTTATAAAAATCGATTCCCATTTGTTCAAAAGCGATTGCGCTTTGCACTGCGTCTTGATAATTCAGGATTCTCATATCATCTCCCTCTATTTGCGGTTAATGATAATACTTCAGATAATTATTATAGGAATAAAACTGGGAAAGTGTAAATAAAATAATCAATTGGATTGAAATAGTCCTGTTTCTGAGTATGTCTTGAGCGGTTTTTTAGGTGGTAATTATGAAGAGATCGATAGATTATTGATTGGAATAACCTCATCCGCATGTTGTGATCAAGCGGATGAGGTTAAATTGAATCTGGGTAAGGGCTAAGCTTCTTTTGGTTCTTATTGGGAAGCTTTTTCCTCAGCTTTGGCAGCGGTTTGATCAGTCTGGTCGTTTTCGGATTCAGGGTTCTCAACCTCTTTTTCAGGAACGATTTTGACCTTCAGTTCGCAAATGATCTCTGTATGAAGTTTAATCAAGACCACATGCGTTCCAACTGTCTTAAGAGGCGCCGCGAGCTGAAGCTTGTTTTTCCCCAACTCGATTTTATTTTCGGTGATCGCGTCAAGGATTTGTTTTTGGCTCACTGAACCAAACAGCTTTCCATTTTCTCCGGCCTTCATTTCGAAAACAAGTTCCAACTCTTCCAATTTATCTTTAATGACTTTTGCCTGCTCAACGGCATCGGCTCTTTTTAGGGCAAGTTTTTCTCTTTGTTTTTGAATCCGGCCGATGTTCTGGCGAGTTATTGCCATCGCAAGTCCCTTTGGAAGCAGGAAATTGCGCGCGTATCCTGGCTTGACCTTGACTTCATCACCTAAGGACCCCAGCTTCTCCACATCAGTAGTTAAGATGACATTCATTTGGAATCCTTATATTGGGTCGTTGAGGGAGTTTCATGCGATTCTTCCTGGGGTACATATCCCAAAGAAAATGAAAGCAGAGCGACATTTCTGGCCTGCTTGATCGCAGTCGTGATTCTTGTTTGAGAACGGGCACTCAATCCTGAGATTCTTCTTGGAATGATCTTCCCCTTTTCTGTGATAAAAAGCTTTAAAATCTCGATATCCTTGTAATTAATTTTTTCAATACCGGCCTGTCTTAAAACGCAGTATCTTTTAGGTGCTCTTTCTTTAATTGGGTGCTTTTTCTTTTTGCTCATTTTACGCTCCTACGGTTTCGGTTAACAACTCTGAATTTTTTGTGGGGTTAGCTTTTAAAGCTTCGAATTCATCTTTGGCTTTTTGAATATCATCAATGCCGATAATGAAATATTTCAGCACATTCTCATCGTAGCCCAGTAGTTTGCTGAAGGTTTCGATGATTTCACCGTTGGCTTCCATATAGAGGATATGATAAATGGCGTGAGTCTTCTTCTTGACTTCATAGGCCAGTTTTCGTCTTCCCCATGGGCACTCGTCTACGACTTTGCCGTTTTGTTTTGCAATGATTTCTTTGTATTTCTCGAGCAGTTTTTGGTTTTCCTCATCGGTCAGAGCGATGTCGGTCATCATAACCACTTCGTAATTTTGTAATGACATAAGTATTAATTTCCTTATGAGTTAGAGCCTATTAAATAGGCAAGGAACCATGGAAGCGTTAATTCGCTTCCGGCTAAATAAACTACACATTGAACCGAAAATGCATGATATCACCGTCTTGAACCTGATAATCCTTGCCTTCGGTTCTCAGCTTTCCCTTGGCGCGGACTTCGGCCTCGGACTTAAGCTGATCTAAATCGTTATAATGATAGACTTCCGCCTTAATAAAACCCCTTTCGATGTCGGAGTGAATTTTCCCTGCCGCCTCAGGTGCCTTGGCGTTTTTTTTCACGTTCCAGGCGCGAACTTCTTTTTCGCCTGCTGTGAAAAAGGTTATTTGATCCAATAGCTGAAATCCTTCCTGAATGACCAGATCAAGTCCTCTTGTTTTGATCTGCAGATCGTCAAGGAACTCTCTTTGTTCCCCAAGCGACATTTCAGAGAGTTCAGCTTCCAGTTTGCAGCAAATAGGGATGCAGTTGACCCCTTCTTTTTGAGCGCGACTTTTAATCTCCATTACCTCCGGAGTCGTTTGAGTCAGTTCGTTCTCGCTAATGTTTAAGATATAAAAATAAGGTTTCGCCGTAATCAGATTCAATTCCTTAATCCATTTCATTTCATCATCATTCGCCTGAAAATGAATTACCTTATTTCCATCGTTTAAATGCTCCCGAAGCCTTTCATAAAAATCGATAACTTTCTTAGCGTTTTTGTCCGATTTTAGCTGCTTTTTAATCTTCGCGGTCTTTTTTTCAACCTGCTCGTAATCCGCGATGCAGAGCTCTGTGTGGATCACGTCAATATCGGAAATCGGGTTGACATGACTATCGACATGAGTGACGTTTTCGTCTTTAAAAAGCCTTATTACATGAGCGATAACATCCACCTGCCTTATATGGGACAAAAACTGATTTCCCAGACCCTCTCCCTGAGACGCTCCCTTTACAATTCCAGCAATATCGACCATCTTCAAGACATTTGGAATCTGTTTTTGAGGAGTGATCAGCTCGATGATTCGCTGCAGTCTTTTATCTGGAACCGCGACGATACCCACATTGGGTTCGATGGTGCAAAACGGATAGTTAGCCACTTCTGCCGGAGCGGATGTGATCGCGTTAAACAGAGTCGATTTACCGATGTTGGGTAATCCGACAATCCCTACTTCCAAACCCATGCTATTTCAACACTCTATTATTTCTGTCGTTATCTACTTAGAACCGTCTTGGATCTGGATAGGAATGTCTTGTATAAAATCAAGTTGATAGGGGATGCTACTTTCTATCGCCTCCTCAATTAAAACCGCGATACCACTTTCTGGCTGACTTAAAACGTGATCGGCGACATCCTTTTTCCCGTTGGGTCGTCCGATTCCGTACTTTAACCGATGAAAGTCATTGCCTCCGTTTAGCTGGATAATGCTGCGGATACCGTTATGGCCGCCGTGGCCGCCGTTTCGACGGTATCTTAGCTTTCCGGCTGAAAGATCAATGTCGTCGGTTAAGACCAGAATATCCTCCAGTTCGATCTTGAAAAACTGCCTGCAGGCTAAAACGGATTCTCCGCTTAAGTTCATATAGGTCTGTGGCCTGAGCAAAATGAATGAACGGCCTTTTAATTGCCCTTGAAAAGTAAACCCCTTAAACCGATTCACCCAGCAGGAGTCGAATCTTTCGGCTAAGCGCTCTAGGGCTTTGGACCCGGTGTTATGCAGCGTATCCTGATAAGATTTTCCCGGGTTTCCCAAACCAACCAGCAGTTTCATCTTTAAGCGGGTTATTCTTTTTTCTCTTCTTCCTCGGCAACAACAGCTTCACCATCGACCTCTTCATCCTCGGCCTTGCCCTTGGTTTTCCCGGTAAGCGTGATAACGGTATAGTTTCTTCCCCTAACGACCGGTTTGACCCCTTCTGGATAATCCAGGCTCATCACGTGAATGCTATCGCCGAACTGAAGGTTTTCAACATCGACCATAATACATTCTGGCAGGTTCTTCGCCTTGCAGGAAATCGGAATGCTGTGGCGGATAATCTGTAAAATTCCGCCCAACTTAACGGCAATGCAGTTTTCTGTCGTTCTGATGGGTACATGAAGTTTAACCCTAGTTTCGTCTGATACCTCAAGAAAGTCAACATGGAGTAGCCTATTACCCCAGTTGCTGAGCTGATAGTCTTGCAGAATAACTTTTTTGGCTTCGGTTTTCCCGTTGGTCTCCAACTGGATTTCCATGATCTGCTGTGTCCCGTCCTGGCTTTGAATGAACCGATGTGTCTTGTCTGTGCGCATGCTGACGGCTTTTGGCTCGCCACTGCCGTATATAATTCCGGGAATGAGACCACTTTGCCTGAGTTGACGGCTAAATCCTTTTCCCGTATTGTCCCTTGATTGAAGTGTTAACGTCATTGTTTGGCCTTAAAGTCAATAAAATCAGTTTAATTTATAAAAGAAAAAAACGTTTATTAAAACCTGGTTGTTGAGTTTTTTTCTTTGAGTTAGAATAGTTTATCAACCACCACCTGTTTTTTTTGATCTAAACCACAAAAATTAACAGCATTATTTGATCCAGTCAAATCATTCTGCGTAAAAAAAGTTTATTTTAACGGTAAAGATCAATTTTATTTCAATATTTTTATAGAGGGCTATTGATGGGTAATGAGCCAAAAAAAATTCTTCTGGGTGTCTGCGGTGGTATCGCCTGTTACAAATCTTTGGAGTTTGTACGGGGTTTAAAGAACTTGGGGCATGAAGTTACGGTTGTTATGACCCGGTCTGCCCAGGAATTTGTAGGGCCTTTAAGTTTTCAGACATTATCTGGCAATTCGGTGGCCTTGGATCTGTTTTCACTGGATCAGGAGCGTCAAATCGGGCACATCCAGTTGGCGAGAGAGTCCGACGCGCTAGTGGTCGCACCGGCAACGGCCAATATGATCGGGAAAATGGCCGGTGGGATTGCCGATGATTATCTCAGCACTCTTTTTTTGGCTATGAAAGTGCCTGTATTGATCGCTCCGGCGATGAACAGCCATATGTGGGAGAACCCGGCGGTTCAAGATAACCTGAGGCGGCTTAAACAAAGAGGGGTTGAAATGATAGACCCTCAAAGTGGTTATTTGGCCTGCGGAGATGAGGGTATTGGCCGGATGGCTTCTCCCGATAGCATTTTGGAGCGGCTCTTAAACCTGATAAATAAAAAAAGATCTTTTTCGGGTGACAAACCTCTCTCAGACATTCCGGTTTTGATCACGGCGGGTCCGACTAGAGAGAAAATCGATGCTGTACGGTATATTTCCAATTATTCCTCCGGTAAAATGGGCTATGCATTGGCTGAAGTTTGCCAGAAACTTGGGGCTAAGGTTTCATTGATTAGCGGGCCGGTGTCAATTGATCCTCCTGAACAAGTCGAGCGGATTATGGTCAGCACTGCTCTTGAAATGCAAGAAGCGGTTACGCGCAAGGCTGAGGGCTCAAGATTGATCATCATGGCCGCGGCGGTGAGCGATTTCCGCATAGAGCGACCATCAGACAAAAAAATAAAGAAAAACAAATCGCTGGATTTAAAACTGGTTGAAAATCCCGATATCTTGAAACTTTTGGGAGCGCAAAAGAAGAGTGACTGGTTCTTAGTGGGTTTTGCCGCTGAAACGGATAATATCCTTGAGTATGGCAAAAAAAAGCTGATCGATAAAAATCTTGATTTGATCGTCGTGAATAACGTTATGGAACCTGGCGCAGGATTTGATGTCGATACCAACAAAGTCTTGTTGGTGGATAATCAAGCCGAAATAACGCTACCAATGATGGACAAAAACAAGGTAGCGGAGAAAATACTTGAGTCGATTA
>JAOUME010000113.1 GCA_029881655.1 Deltaproteobacteria bacterium
TCTCATCAACGGCATCAACGGTATCATGGAGGCAGGGCCTGGCGAAATCACCTTTTTGGCCAACCCGAAATACCAGGACAAATTACCCCTTTGTAAGGCCACGGCGGTCGTGGTAAGCCCCGAGGTTCAAGCCGAGGGCGTCAACCTGATCAGGACCGAAAACCCCAGGCTGGCCTTCGCCAAACTGGTCAACCACCTGCTGGTGGTCAAAAAGGAATCGGGCAAGGTATCCCCCAAAGCCTTTATCGAAAAGGGCGTCGTCATCGGAAAGAACACCACGGTCTACCCCGGAGTCTCGATCGGAAAAGATACTCGTATTGGGAAGAACTGCCTGATTTACCCGGGTGTCTTTATCGGAGAGAATGTGCAAATCGGCGATGACTGCCTGATCGATTCAAACGTCTCGATCCACTACGACAGCGTCATCGGTGACCGCGTCATCCTCAATTCCAACTGCGTCATCGGCTCCCAGGGTTTCGGCTTCGAGCGGGAAGGGGAAGCCCACTACAAGATCCCCCAGATCGGAAGCGTCCTCATCGAAGACGATGTCGAGATCGGGGCCCTTTGCGCCATCGACCGCGGCTCGATCAAAACCACCCGCATCGGCAAGGGAACCAAACTCGATAATCTCGTCCATGTCGCCCATAACTGCCAGATAGGCGAAAACAACCTGCTCTTGACCCAAACGGGACTCGCCGGAACCGTCAAGACCGGAAAAAGCGTCTACTTCGCCGGTAGGGCCGGTTGCCTGGACCACCTCAGCGTCGCCGACTACGCACAAATCGGCAGCAACTCGGTCGTCACAAGCAATATCCTGGAACCCGGAAAATACTACGGCTACCCAGCCCGACCTTACAAGGACTGGTCCCGAGCCTCCGCAATGTTTTACCAGACCGATGACCTGAGACAAAAAGTTATAGATTTAGAAAATAAAATCAGCGTGTTAGAGAATAAATAGCCCTGCGACCTGGGTAGTTCCGGCGCATCGCCAGATCAACCTCATCCAACTGACTTCGATGATATCCTTTTGGAAAAAGAACAAGCCTTTAGAACCCAAGCCCCTCCAGGAATCAATCCCCAAGCCGCTGGAGCCGGATCAGCAGCTACTTGATAAGCACCTTGAAGAGTTAAGCCGCCGCCATCAGCTTATGAACTATCAGGCCGAGACCGACCAATCCTTAGAGGAACTCTTTAAAGCCTTCTCCAGTAATCCCGGAGCAGACCTGTATGATAAGCTCGAAATCCAATACATCGCTTTTTCCGAAAGGCTGATCCGGCCCGAAAGTTTTTATCAAAAACGCCTGCGACTCCTGTCCGAAGGGCTCGTAACCTTAGGCGAGCTTGGTGGTCTCGCGTCCAAGGGAGAATTGGACCGGCTTAGAGAAGATCTTTTAGACGGAAAGCTCAAGGAATGCCTGGAATTCTTTGACGCTTTAAAACAAAAAGATTCGCCCAAAAAGGCCATAGTCGCCTTTACCTCCGGCAGATTGGCCATGGAGCTATTGGAATTTGACCTCGCTTACGAAAATTATAGTCTTGCCCTTTCGATCGAGCCTTCCAACCCACATTACTATCTTGAAGCCGGCATCGCGTCTCGCATCACCAAGAGACATACCCAGGCTGAGGACTGGTTTAAAAAAGCCGTCACGCTTAATAAAGCAGCCAACCCCGATCTTCCGGTCAACCCGGCGATACTTTACCAGCTGGCCAGACTCAGAGACGCCCAAGACCAGCCAGGAGAGGCAGAAAACCTTTATCTGGACGCCCTTCAGATCCAAGAACACCGATCCACCGACTCTGACACGCTTTTAGAGGATATTCTACTGAATCTAACCGGATTTTACCTGGACAACCAAAAACCCGATCAGGCTTTAGAAATACTCCGGAGAATCTTTGATTCTGCCGAGAAAACCTTGTCCCATAACCACTCTTTTATTGGCTCTCTCTGGATTCTCAAAGGAGATATCTTCCAAACCAAAGGCGATTTGATCGAATCCGAAAACTGCTACTTAAAGGCCAGGGCTATTTATCTGCCTAGTCTGGGCGAAAATAGCCCTGAGACCGCCCATATTAATCATTGTCTAGCTCTTATCTACTGGCAGCAACAGAAACTTCAGGACTCGGAAAACCTCTTTAACCTGACGGTCGCTACCTACCAAAAGCAGTTAGGTGGCTTTCACTTGAAAACCGCAGAGGCAATCAAGGATTTAGCTGATTTCTACAAAGATATTGGGGACGGGCTTAAGGCTGAAGAGCTATTAAAGCGTGCTCTTCAAATTACGGAATGCCATTTTGGGAAAGATAGCCTGGCATTAACCGAAATCATCTGTTCGCTAGGCAATCTATACCACTCTCTAGGCGGTTATTCCCAGGCAGAAGAGCATTTTATTAGGGCTAAAGAAATCGCTGATAAAAACTACAAGGATAAACATCCCTACAAGGCCTTCATCAATCATACTTTAGCGGATTTTTACCGGAAACAAAATCAGCATGACAAGGCGCTTCCCCTTTACAAAAGCTCAATCAAGATCGCCCAGTCAACCTTGGGTGAGGCTCACCCGACAACCACATCTTACATGGAGAACCTGGCTTTGCTCTACCAGATCCAAAATCAGCATCAAAAAACCGAAAAAATTCTCGCTAAAGTCATCGATCTAAAGAAAACAAAGTTCGGAAAAAAACATCCAGAGTTAGCCTTTAGCCTGCATAAACTGGGTGCTTGCCACCTTGACCAAAATAAACCCGACAAAGCCGAGCCCATCTTAAAACAGGCCCAAAGTATTTTAGAGAAAAGCTTTCCCTACGGTCATTCCCTGATCGAGATCATCGAAACCAACCTACAGGAAATCAAAAGAAACTATTAAGTTTTCTGATTAAATTATCTTGTCATTCAAGTTTGAATTAAAGCTTGTCAAGAAAATAATTAAGATGCTAACCTGCAAATAGAAGCGATAGCTGGCTTTATTGCTGGTAATGAGCCAACCCTGATAGAGTTGGGATTGGTTCTTTTTGATGAATCCAACCTTATTTGTTCAGTGGCGATTTAATCTTTAACCCGATGAAGAAAGGAACCATGAAATTTAAACTATTATTGATCGCGTCGATGCTTTTAATTGTGATTGGACTTGCGTCCTGTGCTGATACCGCAGAGCCTACCGGAGCTTGTGTGGAATATGACTTGTTTTCCTGGTCAAGCATATTAAGACAACACCCTTATAAATGCAACGATAACGTAATAGAATCAACCTGTACTGGAAAGCAATACTACTATAGCTTTCATGCCGATACAACCTGTCAAGTGGTTGGTTGCGATGATCAACTGAGCCCAGATAGTGGTTATGATTGGGAATGTATTTATCCAAGTCCACTCATTTAGTTCTGACCTGATCTTTTTTGTTTTTTCAAGCACTTTACCGTTGTCTAAATTCAGATACCGACAAGATAACGGTAAAGTCTAACTAATTCTCAAGATCCTTCATTAAAATCCCGTATTAATTCTCTTTCTTTTATTATTTTCTGATATACACTCTTGATACTTTATGTACGACCAAAGTGACAGTTTTCTCCTGTGATTATTTCGTTATAAAGCATTTATTGACGAAATGAAGCAATCGGAATAGTTTTGATCAAAACTGAAATAATTTTAGCGGTCATACATGAAAAATATCTTAGGAAAACTCGACCTATTCTTCGAAAAAACCCCAGATCATCTCCGCTGGAACAAGTTTAAGCTCTGGGTTTTTTATATTTTCTTGCTGCTAGTCGTCTCCTACGGAATGAAGTCGGTGCAGTTGGACAATTCGATGGAATCCTTTTTAAACGAGGATGACCCAACCAAACTCTCGTTTGATCAGTTCAGGGAAGCCTTCGGGTCAGATGAGGGGATTTATCTGGTTTACAAGCCAAAAGACGGGAATGTTTTCTCCTCGAATAGCCTTAATTCTATCAGGAATCTTCAAAACGAGCTACTTGAGAGGGCCTACAGCTATGATGAGGAGATCATCGATCCCTTAAATCAAATTTCAGATATAACCAGCCTGATCAATGTAAGGTATCTTGAGGTCAAGGGAGACCTGTTAACAGCCAGGGAGTTCATCGGACAAAACAATCCTACAAACCTGCGCGAGATGGAAAACCTGCGACATGAGGCGAAGAATCATCCCGATTACTTGAAGCTCTTTCTATCAGAGGACAGCAAATACGGTGGCTTCATGATCAATACCGATCTGGGGATGGAAATCGCCGATGAGTTGGATGAGTCCCAGGAAACCGAAGTTTGGGATGGAAAAACTCCAAAGGTCAGGCCGCCAAAAAGAAAACTTAGAAAAACACCGATCAGTATGGCTGAATACTCCGCTTTTTACAATGAGCTAAAAGCGGTTTTGGAAAAACCCGAGTATAAGAATCATCTCGAATTTTACGCGGTTGGCATCCCTGTTATTATGTCTTTTTTCAATGAAGTCGTAATGGATGAGATGGGAATTTTATTTACCGCGACTCTTGCGGTAATGCTGTTGGTTTTGGCGGCGTTATTCCGTTCCTTCAGCGCTATGATCTGGCCAATGTGCGTCGTGGTCATCTCAATTATCATGACACTGGGGGTATTGGGATGGATTGGGATGCCGATGAATATGATGATCAATATCCTAATCCTTTTAATTATGGTCGTGGGAGTCGCGGATTCGGTTCATATCATTTCTGGATACAGTTTTTACCGTAGGAAAAACCTTGGGCATGAAGAAGCTCTTAGAGCAACTTATAAAAAATCGGGATTGGCCTGTCTTTTGACGAGCTTAACGACTGCGATCGGCATGCTTTCATTGGTTTTCGTGCAAATCCCGCCCATTCAGGTTTTCGGGATTTCAGCCGCCATCGGGGTTATGTTCGCTTTTATTGTAACGATCTTTGTTTTACCTTTGTTTTTGAACGATTGGAATCCCTTTACGACTCTGCCTCCTGAGCAGTTGAAACTGCAAAACCAGAGAGAGGGTTTCACCCAGAGACTGATCCGCGAAACTATCCCTTTGAGCCTTAATAATCCTTATATCACCCTTGGTTCCTTTGCTTTTATTGTTCTAGTTTTTGCTTACGGAGTTTCTTTAGTAAGAGTCGATTCAAACAACCTGGACATTCTGAAAGATGGTTCTCCGATCAAGACCGCCTATCAGCTCGTTGACAAGGTTATGGGGGGGACTGATAGCGCTGAGATTTTTTTAGACTTAAGGGAAACCGATGCCATGAAAGATCCTCAAGTGCTAAATGCTCTTGACCAAGCACAAGCCTATTTAGATAAAAGCCATAAGAATAAAATTGGAATGACCTATTCATTGGCAAATGTCGTAAAAAGTTCTTATCAGGCCTTAAATCAGAACAAATTAGAAAACTATATTATCCCCCAGGAGAAGCAAGTATTAGAACAGACGCTTTTATTGTTCGAAAACACAAGCAGTGGCGAGCTTCAAAAGCTGGTCAGTGACGATTTCAGCCAGGGCCGCTTGACAATTCGGTTTTATAATACAGGCTCAAGCGAATTTGTGGGGGTAGTAGATGAAATCAAAAAAGAACTCCATAATATTTTCGAGCCTCTGCGAAGGGATTATCCGGAATTGAAGTTTGAGATCACCGGTTCTGTGGCCTTGAAGATGAAAATGGTCGATTTGATGAGTTGGGCTCAGGTAAAAAGTTTCACTTTAGCACTTTTGGTCATTACGGTCCTGCTCCTGTTTGTTTTTGGATCATTAAAGGCTGGGCTAATTGGAATCATCCCCAACGTGATTCCAGCTGTCGTTACTTTCGGGGCTATGGGTTTTCTAGACATCCCGCTTGATACCGATACTTTGATCATTGCGCCTATCATCATCGGTGTCAGCGTTGACGATACGATTCATTTCTTAACCCATTTCCGAGCTTACCGGCTTCAAGGAATGGAGATTAAGGATGCCCTTTCACATACCATCAAAGAGGTTGGCCAAGCTGTCAGCTTCACGTCCCTGATTCTGATTGCGGGTTTTTTCCTCTTGGTCATCTCCCAGCACCAAGGGCTCGTCAGGTTCGGTTATTTCACAGCTCTTGCTTTTAGTGTGGCTTGGGTCTGCGATCTTTTTCTGCTACCAGCATTATGCCAGGTCCTAAAAATTCAATTCCCCGCCCGGAAGGAATTATCAGTTGAGCTATAAAGCTAATCATTTCTTGTCACATAGCTTCAAAGAGATTACTTTTAAGATTTTTACCATTAACCCAGCCTAGAGTTAATGGCTATGGGAAATCAAAGTTTACCGCGGAAGAATAAAATTTGTTGATTGACTAACAAACAATTATTTCGTACTATTTTGAGACTTTTGTTTTTGAGACAAAACAACCCTGAATCTGTACATTTTTATATCAGAAACTGGATTCCGCGGGAAATTCCCTCAGATCAAAGGGCGCAATTCATTATCTTATTTTCGATCAAACCGAATTTTACATTTTATGAAAAACGGTTAATGTAAACATCTTACTTGAGATAAAAATGATTGAGGCATACCTACAACATAAAAAGGAGCGAGAGGAACAAGGCGTTCCACCACTTCCGTTATCTGAGGATCAGACAAGGGAAGTTTGCGAGCTTTTAACCAACCCACCTGAAGGAAAGGGAGATTTTCTGCTGGATTTGCTGACTAACCGGGTTTCGCCGGGAGTCGATCCAGCCGCCAAAGTGAAGGCCGAATTCCTTTTTGAGATAGCCGAAGGCAAAAAAAACAGCCCTCAAGTTTCTAAAAGCGAAGCGGTTGAACTCCTGGGAACCATGGTTGGAGGCTATAACGTCAAACCATTGGTTGAGCTTTTAAAGAATGCCGCTCTTGGCGCAGAGGCGGCGGATGCCTTAAGCAAAATTGTGATTGTCGCCGATCAGTTCGATGAAGTTCTCAAGCTGTCATCTTCAAACCCCAATGCCAAAAAAGTCCTGGAATCATGGGCGAACGGTGAATGGTTCACCTCAAACCCGGCGATCCCAGAGAGCATCGAAGGGGTGATCTATAAGGTCGATGGAGAGATCAACACGGACGATTTCTCTCCCGCGTCCGAGGCCTGGTCCAGGCCGGATATCCCGATGCATGGTAAAAGCATGGGAATGAACGGATTTCCTGACGGTGTCAAGACGATCGAAGGTTTCAGGTCAAGCGGACTTCAGGTGATTTTCGCCGGCGATGTCGTCGGGACGGGTTCTTCCAGGAAATCGGCCTGCAACTCGCTGCTTTGGCATATTGGCGACGATATTCCTTTTATCCCCAACAAACGTAAAGGCGGAGTGATCCTTGGCGGTCAGATCGCGCCGATCTTTTATAATACGGCAGAGGACTCCGGAGCCCTGCCGATCAGATGCGACGTCAGCGCGCTGAAGACGGGCGACCGTGTCAAGATTCTGCCGAAGGACGGCAAGATCGTCGATGAGGCCGGCAAGACCTTGGTCGAAATCAGCGTTTCAGACGGTCTGGCCGATGAAGTCAAGGCCGGGGGAAGAGTTCCCCTGATCATAGGCCGGACCTTGACACAGAGGGCGAGAGAAGCGCTTGGGATGGGAGAGGACAGTTTGTTCGTGAAGGATCCCGAGCCCAAGAAGCCCAAGGGCGGATACACCCAGGCTCAAAAAATCGTCGGCAAGGCCTGCGGATTCGAGGGGCTGTCGCCCGGCGACATCTGCTATCCCAAGATGACCACGGTCGGTTCTCAGGACACGACCGGGCCCATGACCAGAGACGAGATGATGGAATTGGCCTGCCTTGGTTTTCAGGCGGACTTCGTGGTGCAGTCCTTCTGCCATACGGCGGCCTATCCCAAGCCGGCGGACATCAAGACCCACCAGACGCTGCCTCAGTTCTTCACCAGCCGTAAGGGCGTGGCCTTAAGGCCCAGCGACGGGATCATCCATTCCTGGCTCAACCGCTTCCTGGTGCCCGATACGGTCGGGACCGGCGGCGATTCGCACACCCGGTTTCCGATCGGCATCTCCTTTCCAGCGGGCTCCGGACTGGTGGCTTTTGCGGCGGCTTTAGGCAAGATGCCCCTGGAGATGCCAGAATCCGTGTTGGTACGCTTTAAGGGCAAGCTCAACCCGGGGATCACCCTGCGGGACGTGGTCAACGCCATACCCTATATCGCCATCCAGAGGGGCTTAGTGACGGTCGAGAAGAAGAACAAGAAGAACATCTTTAACAGCCGGATCATGGAGATCGAGGGGCTGCCGGATCTGTCGGTGGAGCAGGCTTTCGAGCTGACCGACGCTTCCGCCGAACGCTCGGCCGCGGCCTGTTCGATCCAGCTGGGACTGGAGACGGTGATCGAGTACATGAAGAGCAACGTGGCCCTGATGAAGAGGCTGGTCAAGGATGGCTATCAGGACAGGAACACGATTCTAAAGCGGATCGACGACGCTCAGGCATGGCTGGACAACCCGAGCCTGCTGAAGGCGGACTCGGACGCGGAATACGCCGAGGTGATGGAGATCGATCTGGCCGAGATCAAGGAGCCGGTACTGGCCTGTCCGAACGATCCGGACGACGTCAAGCTCCTGAGCGAGGTTCAGGGCACCAAGATCGACGAGGTCTTCATCGGGTCCTGCATGACCAACATCGGTCATTTCAGGGCTACAGCCCAGATCCTGCAAGGCGCCGGCCAGACCGACTCCAAGCTCTGGATCTGTCCGCCGACCAAGATGGACGAGAGGCAACTGATCGACGAGGGCATCTACAGCACCTTCGGAACCTCCGGCGCGAGGACCGAGATCCCGGGCTGTTCGCTCTGCATGGGCAACCAGGCCAGGGTCGGGGACAAGGCGGTGGTCTATTCGACATCCACCCGGAACTTCGATAACCGCCTCGGCAAGGGAGCCCAGGTCTATCTGGGATCGGCCGAGCTGGGAGCCCTGGTGGCCAAGCTGGGCAAGCTTCCAAGCGCCAAAGAGTATCTGGAGGAATACAGCTCCAAGATCAAGGCCAAGGAAGATCAGATCTACAGCTACCTGAACTTCCACAAGATGGCGGACTACAGCGAGGCCAATTAAGCCTTTAAAAGCCAAAGGGGCGCTCCTGCCGTCCCTTTGGGTCCAGCCCAACATCCAAGCCCAGGTCGCGCGAAATACCCCTAAAAACACCTACCCGTTTTTCTATCTATCTGTTTTCTATTGTTTTTTATGCCGTTGTTTGGTCGTTAACAAGCCGCGTAAAAAATGTTTCACGCCCGGTCCTGATCATTGTATTTGCTACTATCCTTCGGATTTGATAGGGTTTATGAAAATTGATGATTGCTCGGGTTTGGCGAGGGATTTGAGTTCGATAATCTATGACGTGACTTTGACGAAGGAAAAGAATGGACGAGACTTGTAAATATGAAAAATGCCAACACCCAGTTGAAGAACCAGTTAATGTTCATAAAAAATACTGTATCTTTCATAGCGGCCGGCCTGATTGGGAAAAAGGATATAAACCGAACACGAAAGAGATCAAGGTTTTGAAAGATAACATAACAAATAAGAAAACCGTTTTTGATCAAAATTTTCAAAATTTATTAAT
>JAOUME010000114.1 GCA_029881655.1 Deltaproteobacteria bacterium
CATCATAGAAGCTTGGACCTCTAAGCCTCTATCACTTTCTTCTGCCTTAGCCCTTGCCTTCGCCTTCGCCTTCGCCCTTGCCTTCGCCTTCGCCTTCGCCCTTGCCTTCGTCTTCGCCTTGGGTTTGGTTTTGGTTTCAAATCTAGTTCTAAACCAAATAAACTTAAGGCATATAAATCCTCAGCAACGGGAATCTCTGTTTGAGCAGAAAGATTCATCCCTCCAAAAAGAAAAAATATCAGCGTAGCCAGGAGACAAGTTTTTTTCATCAAATACTCCATATTTAAATAAGTTTGTGCAAATAATAGATTGAAAAGCTTACAATCATTGGTTTTTGGGATAAATCGCAATCAGCCTTAAGATTTATTTTTTTGCTATATAAACACCGATTTGGGCGATAGCCAAATGAAATAATTTTGGTCAACCCGTTAAATCCCTTATGAATGTTATTCTGCGAAGACATCAATTTGTTATGATACATGACTTGAGGGAGGAAAGCCCAAGCTTTTCTTTTAACAGGCGACTTATAATGCTTTCGGAACTTATGAGCAACTTTTGGATTTAACTTAAGGATGTCGTATCTATTGTTATTGAACATACTTATATGTAATATCAATTATTGCCCCTGCCACAGGAATTTCAGCCCCATAAAAAGTTATTGCATTGGACAAAGGTAAAAAAAGGTATCCATCACTCCCAGATTTAACGGGAACTGTGGTTCCGTCTACTGTTACACTAAGTGTACTGACGATGGGTGTTTGAGTTAATTTGTAACTTGGACTACTTGTAGCAATTATTTTGTCTAGAGTCGCGCTATAATCACTTTGACAAATGCTGCCTTTTGCGCCGGATGTCGCTGAAACCAATTTTCCATAATCCTCACTTCCATTGGCGCTGCCTCCGTCACCATAACAGCCTATATCTGGTACAGAAATGATGGCGTACACCTTATATCCTTCCTGAATAAAAATATTATCGGTAAAGTTGAATTCAGTACCTCCGCTTAGTGAAGTGTATTGATCCGGTTCATCACTGAGTATTATGACGGAAAAGCTTGCGCCAGGTCTTGGATATCCTGCTGTTACCACACTTCCTCCAGGACTTAGCGCTTGTTCTGCCCAATAAATTCCGGTTTCTGTAGAACTGCCATAAATGCCAGGCGATACATCGCTTTGAAATTGAGTTTTGTCACTGGTAAAGCCATTGCCCCTTAAGGTTGAACTGTCTGTTGTAATAACACCTATTTTGAAATCCAGACTCTTGTTTATAAGCGCATCAAAAAAGTTAGTAGCATTGTTGGCTACAGCTGTCTGTTCTTCGCTCATGCTGCCAGAGTTATCAACAACAAATAGGAAATCAGACTTTGCATTAGCTACTGAATCTGAGACTGTGAATTTATCAGTATTGGCAATACTTGAAGAACCTTTCTCCTGTAAATTGCTTAACTGGATTGTTTGGGTTATTAACCCTTCATACGCATCAAAATCTCCAACTGACGTAACAGACACCATAATTGGTGTTTCATCGCTACTATGCTGCAACGTGATATCTAGCCGGAAATCTGTTGTCGCGTCTCCAACTGGCGTATCTTTAATTGTCACTTTTCCGACAGCTTTACTAATTCCAATAAGGCTTAAAACGATTGCGGATAATTGATCTGCGGAAATAGCAAGCGCTGTCGTAATAGTATAGCTACCACTTGAAATATCACTCGTTGCATCGAGCCTGGGCATGGCAAGACCCAGATTATAAGCTTGACTCGCATTTTTCGAGTAAAAGGCAGAGGACGGCCCCGATATGTTTGAACTTGATGTTACGCTGACCGCGTTTATTGAACTAATATCCGAAGTAGCTTCTAAAGTGGCAATTGAGTTTGTCAGAATACTATCCGCTGTTAAATATGAATCTTGCCAATTTGTTTTTGATATGAATCCGGAAACCTCGTGGTTTTCACCCATCGTGATCAATACACCATCGAAATCGCCTGAAACATTTGAACTTACGGCCACTTCCTTTGGAAGGGTGACAAAGGATCCATCCGAAAATGACACACTGCCCGAACCCGTAGCTCCTTCTAAATCCCAAGGATATTCCTTTTTAGAACAACCTGCAATTAAAGCTATACAGATAATTATCAAAAGACATAAATATTTTCCCATAAATTAACTTCTGAAAAGGGTGATTTTATTTGGACTATAGTCTAATCAATAAAATGATCTTAGAAAAGTAATGATTCATTTAGAATGTAGATCAAATGAATCATCATAGCACTCACACAAAGGGTCTTGTAACGATGCCCCAGGTGATCCAAAGACCACCTAGGGAAGCAGGTTGCCACGGGTCTCGGCAATTGGGAATAAGATGGCGATTAAATCGGGCCTAGAAAGGGTAATCTCCGCCGAGATTGATCCCAGTGATGCCGTATCCGGCCTGGACCCTGATGTTGTTCTTCAGCTTGATCTCCCAGCCTCCGACCCAGTACAGTCCCCCGAAATCGTGTGACATTTCGTATTGGTAGCAATAATAAGAATAAGCTGAACAATCGTTTTTATAGGTCGCTTTTCCCTGAGCAAATCCGATGCCGAAATAATAGCCGTTGTTTTTTGAATTTTTAATGTTGTAAGCCCACCAGTTGGTATGAAAAATGGCGGCCGCTGAAATATAGTTCACCTCGGCCGTACCCCAACCGTAGTTATATGAGAGTGGTGCGTAGTCGATTTGGACATGCATGTCGTCGAACATAAAATAGGAATAGCGGACGCCGATGCCGCTGCCCCAGCCGGAAATGTAGCTGGCCCCGACCATCTGGTCGCCTTCATTGTAAAGTGATCGGCCTTCGAAGACCAACTTGCTGTCCGAATTTCTTCTGGCTTTCTTTTTTGCCGCCAACGCGGGCTGCGAAAAGATAAAGCAAGCCAACAGAGCAATAACAATTACGTTTATGAATGATTTCATTTTATCTCCAAATATTCAAGTTGACGATGATCGATAAAACCAATCTCCATCTAGTTGATTTTAAGGTAAATAACGAAGTAACAAATAGTACTATGTAAATATAACAAAGTAAAATGTCAATCAATGATATTTATATAACCATCGGCTCCATTCAACATTTAGTCATGGTTCCCCTGGAGATGTAATTTTAGCCTGTCTGACTTAGTGGTATTTTGCGTCCTAAATCAGGAAATACGCAGGCTCGTAAAAACTCCCAAAGCGTCTTCAAAAACATCCTGAGCGTCAATATCTTTTACGATAGACAAATCCTTTTCGTATCGCAAATCAATAAATTCATTATTGGTTAAATCTTGACCTTTCGCGTTTCTCACAATGGATACCTGAGGTCTTTTTTTGTCTTTTTCCGGATTATTCATGACAAAAGCCATGGAGTCGTCACTAAGCCGCACCAGTGAGCCGACAGGATAGAGCCCTATTGACTCATAAAATTCCTCCCATGTTTCAAGATCGAACTCATCGCCAGCCAATACATTGATATAGCGTAGCGCGGAGGCGGGATTCCAGGATTTCTTATAGCTTCTTTTGCCAACCAGTGACTGATAGACATCGATTATCGCCAATAATTTGGTCTCCTTTTCCAACCTGCTGTAACAATCTATTTTCGGGTAGCTGGATTCCATCTCTGTGTTGACTTTTACATGATGAAAGCCGCTCATATTGACGGTAAGGTCATCCAGTTTCATCTTGGTCAGCAGTTCCATACTTTTTGCCGGATGGCTCTGTATTATCTTATACTCTTTACTATCCCTCTTAAACCTGGTCGTGCTGTCCAAAATTTCCTTAGGTAACTGAGATTTGCCGATATCATGGACAAAAGATGCTAAAATCGCGTGTTTCGTACTTTGAAAAGCGCTTTTGCGACCCGTCTTTTGAATTATATCAAAATACACTTTCTGATAGATGGCCGCGACATCCACACAGTGCGCGTAGGTTTGGTCGCTGGCTTTTAGGCTGGCGATGGCGCTGATCACATCAGGCGATGAATTGCTCATGAAATCATCTATATAGTGAACAATATCCTTGATGACGACTTTGCCATTGCGGGCATTATCCATAAAACTTTCGATAACCTTGGTGCCGTCTTCCCTGCTGGTATTATTTCGGTCAATTTTACCGACAAAGCTATTCAGAGCATGAATCGATCTTTTCCTCTCCAATAATTTCTTGCTTTCGGTTTTTTGGGGCAACTGAACTTTAAATTTCAAAAAACCCCGGAACTCAAGTTCTTTAAGTAATTTTTGATTAACGACCGTGAATTTTCTTAAATTTGTAGGGAACTGGAATATTTTAACGAGAGTATCACCCTGTTTGATTTTTACGGTCTCCAATTCGAGGTTTTTATTGTCTCTGATCACTTGCGCCTTGGTACCGTTGAAGTGATGGATAAGCCATTTTATGGTCGCCCCATCCATGGACGTATATTTATCGTTAAATTTACAATAGTCTAAAATGACCATATTTTCAGTACAATCATTTAGACTTATATTATTATAAATTGAATAACCGTTCATCGTATTCATGCGTTACGGATTAAAGTGAAAATCATTAATTTAACTATTCTCAAAGGAGGCAGCCCTCTTTATTATTGGTCTTTGCTGAAAATTATTTTTCAAAGCTTAACTGTTTATAGCAACAATTCCCGATATTGCCACAATAAATTCGCCAACTGCAAAACGGCTTGTTCCTAAAAGGCATGATTATACCGCTAAACTATATTTTTACAATTCACTAGACTGCGCGTCTCGCAGCTTAATTTGTCTTAAACGGTCTTAAAACCGGTATTAAAATATCTCCATAGGTCTGCATAAAGGTTAGGTTTATTAATAAATTAATGAGTAAGGGACTTTAAGAAATCTATTGAAGGCGAAGTATAGAATATAGCCGCGCTAAAACCTTGAAATAGGTTCAAATGGAAGGGGGACAAATGCTTATTTACGCCTAAAGGATGGAGTAATCGAAAAGAGATGATTGACAAAGAAAATGACCGCGGGTATTATAAATTTTTTTATATATTTTATTATCAAATCAATATTAATCCAGAGGTTCTGATATGAATGTAGATCAACATTTAAAAGTGGCCCAATGGCATGTTGAGCAAGCCAGACTCCATTCCACCCAAGAAGGATATAAATGCGGTTGCCCTTTAAACGACCATGACAAAAAAGCGATCGAGTCCGTTGAATCGGGAAAGGTCGAAGCGGAACATTAACCTCAAATCCACCTAGCGGATCTTCCCGGGTCCGCTAAAAACCGATCCGCGATCCGTTTTTGTCCGAAACCTTACCTGCCTTCGGCGCGTCAGGTGATTTATCGATATCCCTACTCAATAAGCCATCTGTCGTTAGTCAACTCTCTTTTTTACTTTGAACCGTTTTTGATGTTTTAGGTGGTGGTTTCCGCGCCCGCTTATGGTAATTGATTTCTCGGTTTTCTGAAATCCTCTAAAATGAGATAGAAGGAAGGGACCAGTACAAGTGTGATAAAGGTGGCAAAGACAATCCCCACGCCAAGGCTGATAGCCATCGGAATTAGGAATTTAGCCTGCCTGGAGGTTTCGAGCAGTATCGGCATCAATCCGACAAAGGTGGTAAGGGAAGTCAGGATGATCGGGCGGACTCTTGACTGGGTTGCCTCGATCAAGGCTTTCAGCATATTTGTTTTAAGCTCGGGATGTCTGTTGACCGAATCGATGAGGATTAAGGAATCATTGACGACCACCCCTGTCAGTCCCACAAGTCCAAAGAGACTTAAAAAACTGATGGGATAACCAAGCAATAAGTGGCCGAGGACCGCTCCGGCCATCCCGAAGGGGATGGCGACCATCACCAGAAGAGGTTGGATATAGCTTTTAAAAAAGATCGCCAGCAAAGCGTAAATGACCAGAATCGCGACGCCAAACCCTAAAATGAGTCCCCGCAGGGATTTATTTCTCTCTTTCGAACTGCCCTCTTGCGTCACGATTAAATCGGGGTATCTTTGTTTTAGCTGTTTAAGATAACCTGAATTGAGATCGGCAAGGATGACTTCGAGATTTCCCTCCGTTTTTTCCACCGAGGCGGTGATTTCCACAACCCTTTTTCGATCAAGCCTTCTGATGGATACAGGCTCGATGGTTTCCTGTATCTCGGCTATTTCGCCCAAACTGATTTTCCCGCCAGTTGGGGCCTGAATAAGAACCGTTTCCAGTTTGTTGAGATTCTCACGGTAATCCGCGGGATAAAGCACCATAACCGGGATCTCTTCGCGATCTTTTTGTATCGTCAACGCTTCAAGTCCGGAAAAAGCGGCCCTCAGGTTTCTAGCGAAGGATGACGGCGTAATCCCCAGCGAGGACGCGTTTTGAGCGAGTTTAAACTGAAACTCCCTGTTGCCTTCTTTTTCCGAATCGACGATCTCCTTAACTCCCTTGTATCCCGCAAGCACTTCTTTTAATTCTCCCGTGATCTTTTTTAGTAGAGTATTGTCATTGTGAGACAGCGCGATTTGAATATCCTGGGCAAAATGCATTCCCTGGCTTTTAAAGCTTAAGGAGCGGATTTCGGGAAAATCCAGGATACTTTTCTGCCAGCGTTTGCTGAACGCCATCGCCGATAATTTTCGCTTCTCGTCGTCCAGCAACAAAAAGGTGATTTCAGCGGTCGTACTGCTGGAGGGAGAGCGCCTGGATTGCGCTTGGACATCGGTATAGATATGCCTCAGGCTGGAAACCGCCGAACCGGCTTCCTTATCCATTTCCTTAAGCAACTCAACTCCCGTGTCTTTTATTTGATCGATTATCGTAATCGATTTTCGCGCCGGGAAACCAGATGGGAACTCCACCGTAACCCGGACCTTATCGCCTTCGATATTGGGGAAAAACCGAAAGGGAATCATACCGCCGGCCACCAGCCCCGCACAAAGCAAAAGCGAGGTTACCCCAAGCGCGATCGTACTGTAGCGATAATTAAGAGACAACTTTAAGCTACCGTAAAAAGGCTTATAAATCGCCCATTTTAAAAGCTTGTCTGTCGCCGCTCGGGTACGTGTGATAAAGGACAGCCAATTTGGCAGAGGCCTGTCTGAACCATAGGCCAAGTGGGAAGGGAGGATTAAAAGACATTCGATCAGTGAAATCAATAAAACCGAAATGATGATGATCGGCACTGAAAACATGAACTTTCCCATGATCCCTTCAATGAACAATAAGGGCGCGAAAGCTACGACCGTGGTTAAAATCGCGAAAGTCACCGGCGCCGCCAGTTCCTTGCAGCCCTCAATGGCAGCCGGAAGAAAGTCCATCCCCGACTCGCGCTTCTGAAAGATATTTTCACCAATAACGATGGCATCATCCACAACGATTCCCAAGACCAGGATAAAAGCGAACATGGAGATCATGTTGATCGAAACATCGTACAGTGGCAGCACTAACAGCGAACCCAGAAATGAAACCGGAATCCCCAGCATAACCCAAAAAGCCAACCGGATATCCAAAAAAACCGTTAAAGACAACAGCACCAGCACCAAGCCCAAAATCGAATTTCTGATCATCAAATCGAAACGACTCTCGAATATCTCCGAATAATCTTCCCATAGCGTCAAATTAAGACCTTCGGGCAGCGCGATGTTTTTTCGTTCCACATAATCCAGAGCCAATTTGGAGACTTCCCCCGGAGTAACGTCGTCGTCTTGGTAGACCTTGATCTTAACAGTTGGATGTCCATCAAAAAGAGCGAATTGAGAGGCCTCGACCAAACCCTCTTTAATTTTGGCAATGTCTTTTAAATAAATCACCGTACCATTGGGTCTGGTGATGACCGGAATTCTTTCGAACTCCCGGTCGAAGCTCTTTTCGGATTTGGTTCTAAGGAGAATCTGTCTTGAATCGGTCTGAATGGAACCGGCCGGCAAGTCTAGGGAGTAATCGCTGATGATCCTGGCCAATCGCTCCAGGCTCAGACCATAAAAACCCAAATTTTCGGGTGTGATTTCGATTAGAATTTCCTTGCTTCTGTTTCCGCTCAGCGCGACAAAACTGACCCCTTCGATCCTGCCGAGTTCATCCTTTATTTTTTCAGCCTCGTCAAAGATGGTCATTTCCGACGCGCTGCCATAAAAAACCAGTTCGACCACCTGTCTTCTCCTGAGATAAGTCGAAACAATCGGTCTCGTTATGTCCTCGGGGAGATTATCCAGACGCTCCACAGCCGTTTTGATGTCTTGAACCTTGCTTTGGAGTTCAAAGCCTTCTTTGATGTCAATATTTACAGCGGCGTTATTCTCACGCGCGTTGCATATGATCTGCCCGATGCCTTCTATTTCGGAGACGGCTTCTTCCAGCGGCAAACAAAGCGAGGATTCGATTTCACTGGGTCCGGCTCCAGGATAACCGATACTGATAATGACGCGGTCAAACTCAATATCAGGAAAAATCTCCTGTTTCAGGGTCGGCGCTATCAAAGCGCCTCCCACTAAGATAAAGATGAGCAGTATATTGGACGCGACAGGGTTTCTCGCCATCCACTCGATCGCCCGGTTCATGGTTTTGCCCCCAAGCGGGTTTCTTTTTTGGGGTTCTGCTTTGTAATTTCAGTTTTTTCCTTATCTTCCGGATCAAATATTTTCAATTTCATGCCGGGAACAATGGAAGTCAGGGGAGAGACGATAATGAAATCATCCTTTTGAAGTCCGCTTGAGATAAAGGCGAACTGGTCGTTTTTGCGGATAACCTCAACCTGCCTTATCTCCAATTTGTTGTCGTTGAAGATAAACAGACGATCATTGTCTCTTAGGCTGTCCAGAGGGATTTTATTGACCTTTTTCAGCGTCTTTCCTTTGATCGTGACATCTGCCAGCATCCCCAGAGGAAGTCTAAAGCCCAGTTGGGATATGGGCTTGTCTACTTCGACAATTAAGGTGGAAAGGCTGCTGGCCGGGTCCATCTGGAGGAGGTGACGAACGACCTTGCCCTGCCATTCGTGTTTTTCTTTGCCGATACTTCTTGAAATTATGGCCTTGGGGGTATTTTGTGAATTCAGTTTGTCCAGCTCAACCCAGCCTAAATCCGACAAGGGGATGGATACTTTTAAAACGACCGGCGTTTCAGGGAACATTTTTACGACGGATTGCCCAATGGAAACAATTTGTCCGACCGTCAAATTCACGTCGTAGAGATAACCGTTAAAAGGAGCCGTCACACGAGCCCGGTCAAGATTTAATCTGGCCATTTTTAAACTGGCTTTTGCCGAATCCACCGAAGCCCTGGCATTTTTCATCTGGGGCTGGTGACGGGCCAATTCGCTCATCTTATTGTTACCTTTTACGCTTTGTTTTCCCTTGGACTGATCGAAATATTTCATGCTTTGCTCGGCCGTTTGTTTCTGAGCCTCAGCCATGGCCAGATCGTACTGGGCACGGGCCAGATTGGCTTTGCTTTGTTGAATCTGGATTTCATAATCCGCGGGATCGATTTGGAACAGTTTCTCATCTTTCCCGACATACCCCCCTTCGACCAGCTTGGGGCTGATCCAGACAAT
>JAOUME010000270.1 GCA_029881655.1 Deltaproteobacteria bacterium
GGTCCACTCTGCGGTCAATAATTCTTTTCTCCAGCTTGAAATCGGGAATGCCCAAAGCCAAAAGTCCGCCGAGGACTTCATTTTTTTCAAAAACCGTAACGTTGTGCCCCGCGAGATTCAGCTGTTGCGCGGCGGCCAGACCGGCCGGACCAGAACCGATAACCGCAATTTTGATGTCGCTTCTAGTTTCGATTTGGTTAGGTTTAACCCAACCCTCCTCAAATGCTTTTTCGATGATGCCCAGTTCGATTGTTTTAATCGAAACCGGATCGCAGACCAGCCCGGCGCAACAGGCGGGTTCACATGGAGCGGGACAGATTCTACCGGTAAACTCGGGAAAGTTATTGGTGCTTTGTAGGGAGCCGTAGGCTGATTTCCACTTTTGCTGATAGATGTATTCGTTAAATTCGGGGATCAGGTTGCTGACAGGGCAACCCCCGTTACAAAAAGGAACACCGCAATCCATGCATCTGGCGGCTTGAGTGATCAACCTTCTTTCAGGAAGTTGACTTTCAAACTCGTTAAAATGCTTGGAGCGTTGTTTCGGGTGTTCGCTGGGTCTGTTTTCCCTTGAATATTCTAAAAATCCTGTTGGTTTTCCCATTTTGATTTCAGCTGTTATGAGGTATTGTTGTATGTCCAGATGATTCGTTGTTTCAGTTTTTCGTGGCTCCAAAGCGATGCGCTAGTACTTTTCGGTACTCCAAAGGAATAACCAAAACGAAATCTTTCAACGCCTTTTTCCAATTTTCCAGGAGGAATTTGGCTTTTTGACTGTTGGTGTATTGATAATGGTCCTTGATTAAGCTAAATAGCAATTTAATGTCAGCTTCAAAATTAACTTTTTCAATATCCACCATCGAGAGATTGCACAATTTTTTGAAGTTTTTGTGGCGATCATATACAAACGCAATACCTCCGCTCATTCCCGCGGCGAAATTGGCCCCAGTTTCGCCCAAAACCGCAACCACACCCCCTGTCATGTATTCACAGCCGTGATCTCCAACGCCTTCGACGACGGCGATGGCCCCACTGTTTCTAACTGCAAAGCGCTCTCCCGCCAATCCGCAGAAATAAGCCTGGCCTGACGTGGCTCCATAAAGAACGGTATTTCCGATGATCATGTTGGTCGAGCTCTTCCACTTTGCCTCGGGAGGTGGATGTATGATGATGTTGCCGCCTGAGAGTCCCTTGCCGACGTAATCGTTCGCGTCACCAGAAAGATTCAACGTCATTCCTTTAGGAATGAATGCGCCGAAGCTTTGGCCCGCTGTGCCATGCAGGTTAATCTTAATAGTGTCGTCATCCAATCCATTTTCACCGAAACGTTTGGAAATTTCGCTACCTAACATGGTTCCGGCAGTTCGGTCCTTATTTTTAATGGCAATGGAAAACTCGACCTTTTTTCCATCCTCTAAAGCGGGTTTGGAACGTAAGATCAATTCCTGATCTAAAACTTGCTCTAACTGATGATTTGGTGCTGATATATTCCTATAGGCGTTTTCCCTTGATTGCTGTTTGACGAAAAGCCTTGAAAAATCAAGTCCTTTTGCTTTCCAGTGATCTATGCCTTCTTTTGTTTTTAGGAATTGCACCTGCCCGATCATGTCTTCAAATTTACTGAATCCCAACTCGGCCATATATTCCCTAACTTCCTGAGCGATAAAATGAAAATAATTCACCAGATAATCCGCCCTACCTTTAAAATTTTGCCTTAATTCCTCGTCCTGGGTCGCGACACCGACCGGACAGGTATTTAAATGACATTTTCGCATCATCACGCAGCCCAAAACGATCAGGACACTGGTGGCGAATCCGAATTCCTCAGCTCCCAGCAAGGCGCCTATCACGACATCTCTTCCCGTTTTGATCTGACCATCGACTTGAACCTTTATTTGACCTCTCAAGTTATTAACTACCAAGGTCTGTTGCGTTTCCGCCAGACCGATTTCCCAGGGAAGACCGGCGTGCTTGATCGAAGTAGCAGGGGAAGCTCCGGTTCCACCGTCATGACCTGCGATGGTGACGATATTCGCCTTGGCCTTGCTGACACCGGCCGCAACGGTGCCGACCCCGGTTTCAGCTACCAGCTTAACATTAATCTCCGCCTTGGGATTGGAGTTCTTAAGATCGAAAATCAGCTGCGCGAGATCCTCAATCGAGTAGATGTCATGATGGGGAGGAGGGGATATCAGGGTGACACCTGGGATGGTGTGTCTGATCATGCCGATATACTCATCTACTTTAAACCCTGGTAACTGACCGCCTTCTCCGGGTTTTGCGCCTTGTGAAATTTTGATCTGGAGTTCGTCGGCGTTGACAAGGTAATGAGACGTAACCCCGAATCTGCCAGACGCTACCTGTTTAATCGAACTTCTTTTAAAATCCCCGTTTTTCATGACCTGGTATCTCATTGGATCTTCCCCGCCTTCACCCGAGTTGCTTTTGCCGCCAAGACGGTTCATAGCGATGGCGACGGTTTCATGGGCTTCCC
>JAOUME010000115.1 GCA_029881655.1 Deltaproteobacteria bacterium
CTTTGAAATCAGCTTTGAATTTGCGTCGTTTGTTGCTCATCTTTTCTCCTTTCGAAGTTCGAATCAGAGCTTAGCTGATTGTCCTAAAAAAGACGACCACCTCACCCTTGAGCATATGGAAAGTCAACTAGAAACGCTGAAACAGGTTTTTGCTTTACTCGTTAGAGGTGGGTACTGTTTGATCAGGATACCGACTGTTTCATCTTATGCCTGGCAGTATTATAAGGAGGATTGGATTCAGTTAGATGCCCCCAGGCATTTTTATCTACATTCGGTTGATAGTTTAAAGTTTTTAGCAGATAAGTCAGGTTTCATAATCGAAAGAATTATTGATGATTCTGATGCCTTCCAATTTTGGGGTAGCGAACAATACCAAATGGACATACCTCTTCGTGACCCGAGGTCTTATGATGAAAGTAAAAGACGATCCGTTTTTTCAAGTAAAATGATCAGGGAATTCTCAATAAAGGCAAATGAACTCAACCAAAAACGACAAGGAGACCAAATTATTATCTACTTAAAAAAGCCATAAATTAGTTAATACCCAAAGCCTTTTGAGTTTATTGCTGAACTTCTTGAACCTAATATTTTGATCCAGTTAACCATATCCAGTAATAATATTTGAACGGTTATTCAAAATTAGTAAAGTAAGCGATTAATTGTTCACAAAATAAATTGCAGAAAAAAGCGTACACAATCTTTATAGCTATTCTACAAGCAGAAGTTCATAAGAGAGCCAAAAACTCATAATTCCAATGATACTGACGGCTAATGCGGTATGAAGGCTAGAAATCGGTATTGGAATTCCCCAAAAAGCATTGGCTATCCCAACTCCAAATTCGATGATGAGAAGGCAAATGACTGACCCACCACAAAGAATGTTTAACAAATTCTTTTTCCTGATAAGGTGAAGTACTGAAAACCAAATCATCAACAAAGCACCCAAAAAAGCGATTATCCTGTGGATCATATGATACCACTCGTTTTGATAGACTGGTAAAAATTCAGCTTCAAGTTCCTTGGAAATTATACCGCCTTCCATTTCAGCGCCATCATTGTCGTTAAATACAGTTTCTAAAATATCTCGTTGGTGGCAGCCAGGGAAACCGTCACATGAATAACCCGAGTATGTGCTACTGTTGACACCCCCTGAAATCAACACGATGATAAAAATGATCATCATCCAAACGATCTTCTTGTTATGTTGATTAAATCTTAGCGGCCTTTGTGGTGGGTATCCTTCAACATGATCACGGTGGCTTTGGTAGCATAGAAATATCAGAATACCAAAAAGAGCGTTTGCTCCCAAAAGATGTAAAATTACAGTTGGTGGCCACAGGTCCAATATAACCGTCAAGCCTCCTAAAAGTCCCTGAATAATCACAATGATTAAAGCTGACCAGCCCAGCATTCGATAACGGCGGTATTTACTGATACGGTATGTTAAAAAAACCAACAAAATGATACAGATGCCCAATAAGGTGGCAATCAGCCTATGCCCTGTCTCCAAAGCGATTTCAAGACCCGGAGGAGGTATGATTTTCCCGTAACACAATGGCCAATCAGGACATGATAAACCAGCACCTTTTAAACGTACGAAAGCTCCAAATACGGCCAAAGGAAAAGTTAGTACGGCTCCAAACAGAACCAAAACCCAATACATAGTCTATTATCTCCAATAATTATTAAAGTTGCTCGTTTTAGATTGATACCCCAGTCTAATAGAACAAAGGCAAAGAGATATCGCCGAGTTACAAGTCAATGATAAATACTATGCGACATGGAAAAATAAAAATATCGGCTGGCAAATTTATAAGTAAAATTTTAAACAAGATTTCTCAGTGTTAAAAACGATTCGAATTAGTTTTAATATTCTCAAAGCTCACCAAATATTTTTATGGTTAAATCATATTTTTTCGCCATTTGTTCTAAAAGATCCTCAACACCAGAAAGTTCCGATGTTTTACCTTTGATCTCTATCTGTGAGAAAATGTCTTGCAATACAACCGCTCCTACATTTGCGGCCATCCCCTTTAATTTATGTCCAAATTCGTATAAAGCCTGAAAATCTTCTTCAATAAAAGACTGCTGTAGCAGTGCCATTGTTTTAGGCGCATCCCTCAAAAAAATATCCTTAATCGTGTTCCAAAATTCAATATCAATTTCCTTTCTGGAATTGATAATATTTAGATCGACAAGTTCCGTTTCTAAATCCATTTCCGATGATATTTATAACTGATCATAGTCTTTATTATATTAAAGCATTAACTAGAGGCGCGAATGTTTCCCTATATTTTAATGTGACGCATTTAATTATATCTGCTCAAAATTGATGAAACTTTGCTATCCCATAGTTATATTTGTATTATATTTTATTAATCAATAGCTGAAAAATTGATCAATTGCACCAAATTTCAACCTCAAATGATTATTAATTTTAATAAACTTCCTAATTTGATTTTTTGATATTTTATATTCCTCAGAGAGCTTCTGAATATTTCCTTGATGCTTTAGCGCAAAATCAATAAAATAACCAACAAATAAGGGGTATAAGGGATTTTTTTCCTGAATTTGAATCGAGCCGTTGAGAAGGTATAGCTTCATTTCATTAGGTAAACCCGGCAACTTTGATCTGGGCGCAAAGTCCTCATCGATATCTACCGCAATTGCTATTCTTAGCTTTCTGATAGCCCTTTTGATATTAAGATCTTTTGAACGGGAACCTTCATCCTTTACCGTTAGGTGTTTAAGTGTAATGCGAATTGCATTTGCCGTCCTGTTTCTCTTTTGTCCTCCCTTGCCAGAGCCTGTAAAAGTATCGACTCTTGCTTGAGCTAATAGTTCCTGATCAGGCATCATCACAAAAGATGACCATAATTGGGGCCGATAACATTCAATCTTCATTTTCAACTTAACTTATCACAAAATGTGTCTGTTTATGGTCGATTAAAAAAGGAATGAATTCTAGCAATAACCTCGTCATTTTTTTCATTTGGATGAAACCACTCGATTCTGGAATCATTTTGATTCCAGGTTATTTGTTTTTTGGCGTATATGCGGCTTTTTCTTTGAATATTAAAGATCATGTCATTAAAGGTACTCATACCTTTAATATACTCGATTGACTCCTTATATCCGATGGTCCTTAATGGTGGCAAATCAGGGCTGTAACCCATATCCAAAAGGTCTTCGACTTCCCGGACCAACCCTTTTTCGATCATATTATGTACCCGTTGATTTATTCTTTTATATATTTCAGCCCTATCTCTTTGGATACCTATAAAAAGAGTCTCGTAAGCCGATTTGGCTGAATCTTGCTCTTGGCGAAAATCAAAAAGACTCCTGCCGGTCTCGTAGTAAACCTCTAACGCCCTGGTCGTCCTGGCAATATCGTTTGGGTGGATTTTTATTTTGTATTGCGGTTCCAACTCGATCAGTTGACGATATGATTCCTTTAAACCCTGATCCTGAAGGAGTTTTTCAACTTGGGTTCGTACTTTGATTGAAATTTCAGGTACCGAGGTAATACCATTAATCAGGGACCGGATATAAAGATTGGTACCTCCAGTAAGGATAATGGGGATGGATTTAGATGATAGGCTCAGTATTAGCTCCTTAGCCTCCTGAGCAAACAACCCAGCACTGTATCTTTGATCAGGAGAAAGGACATCGATGAAATGATGAGGAATCGCTTCTTGCTCCCGAAGACTTGGTTTGGCCGTTCCGATATCCATTCCTCGGTAGATTTGCCTTGAGTCGGCCGATATTATTTCAGCCTTAAACTCACTTGCGACCTGACAGCTCAAAGCAGTCTTGCCGCAAGCCGTCGGGCCAACTATAACGATAAGCCTGATCGGTTTCACCAAAAATCAATTATGTGGAATAGTGCTGCCGTTTTGGGTGAAGTCGCCGACATCACCTTGAATAGGTTTATCCTTGGAAATTTTGATTTCCTTTTCCAACAAATCGTCAACTGGTTGGGGTTTCCATTCCAAAATAGTTTCGATCGCTTCAAAAGCCATTTTTAAAGGCTTGATTTCAATACCATCTTTTATTTCGTCTGGAATTTCAGATAGATCTTTTTTATTTTCCTCAGGAATTAAAACTATCTCAATATTCAGTCTTTTTGCGGCCAGTAACTTTTCCTTCAATCCACCGATTGGCAAAATCTTTCCTCTCAAGGTAATTTCCCCAGTCATCGCGACATTCTTCCTGATAGGAATCTGGGTCAAAGCCGAAACCAAGGCACAGGTTATGGCAACTCCGGCAGATGGTCCGTCTTTGGGAGTGGCTCCCTCTGGCACATGAACATGCAGGTCCATGTCCATGAACGCCTGTGAATAAATCCCCAGCTTGTTTGCGTTGGACTTAACAAAGCTCAGAGCCGCTTTGGCGGATTCCTGCATAACATCACCAAGTTTCCCTGTAAGTTGAATCTTGCCGGTTCCCTTCATAGTATTGACTTCAATGGTCAACACCTCACCACCGGTCGATGTCCAGGCCAAACCATTAACGATACCTACCTCGTTTTCACCTTCGATTTTCCCGTACTGATACTTAACGACTCCTAAATCTTCATTCACTTGATCTTGAGTTATCGTGATTTTTTTCTTGATCTTCTCCTTGACGATTCGAGTGACCGTTTTTCTGCAGATTTTCGCGATTTTCCTTTCGAGATTTCTCACTCCGGCTTCACGAGTATAACTTCTAATGATTTCCAATATCCCATCATAGTCAAATGCGATTTTTTCAGGTTTTAGCCCATTTTCCTTAATCTGCTTTGGGACAAGGTACTTTGAGGCGATTTTTTCCTTTTCCAATTCGGAATAACCCGAAAGATTGATTATCTCAAGCCGATCCATCAAGGGAAGCGGGATATCCTGCTGGGTGTTCGCCGTGCAGATGAACATCACATTGGAAAGATCATACTCCACTTCGAGATAATGATCCATGAACTCTCTGTTCTGTTCTGGATCGAGTACCTCCAATAAAGCTGAAGCAGGATCGCCCATATGACTTTGTCCCATTTTGTCAATTTCATCCAGTAATAGCACGGGATTATTTGTCTTGGCCTTTTTAAGTGACTGGATGATTTTTCCAGGTAACGCCCCAATGTAGGTTCTTCGATGACCCCTGATTTCCGCTTCATCGCGCACGCCTCCTAAACTCATTCGAACGAATTTGCGATTTAAAGCTCTGGCGATGGATCTGGCAAGGGAGGTTTTCCCAACTCCAGGGGCGCCTACCAGACAAATAATCGGCCCCCTCAAAGAACCTACCAAGTTTGCCACAGCGATAAACTCAATGATACGTTCCTTTACCTTATCAAGTCCATAATGATCCTCATCTAATATAGTTTGCGCTTTATCAATCGAAAGACTGTCTTTGGTTTTTGACATCCAAGGCACACTAGTCAACCAGTCGATATAATTACGTACGATATTGGCCTCAGAAGACATCGGAGGCATCATCTTAAGCTTTTTTAGTTCTTTATAAGCTGTTTCTTTCGCCTGTTCAGTCATTCCACATTTCAAAATCTTTTCCTCAAACTCATCGTAATCCTCTTTGGAGTCCTCGGCGCCCAACTCCTTTTGAATCGCTTTCATTTGCTCATTAAGATAATATTCCTTTTGAGTCTTACCAATTTGCCCTTGTACTCTTTCTTTTAATTTCTGTTCTATTTTTTTATGTTCTTCTTCTTCAAGCATACGGGAATAAACCAGTTCAAGTCTTTTCTTACTGTCTAAAACCGATAGCATTTCTTGCTGTTTTTCTATATCCAAGGTTAATAGTGGTGCTATTAAATCCGCCAATTGACCCGGTGAATAATCGCCATTGACGATCTTTTCGGCAGATTCGATATTGCGGGAAACCTTCTTTAAAAAATTCTTGAATTCCTCCTGAACAGTTCTGACCAAAGCGATCAACTCAGGATCAATTCCATCATCGGCCTTTAAGATTTGGATATCCGCCGTATAGGCATCTTCTTCAAGCGCGACCTGCAAACGCTTTCCTCTCTCCTTCGCTTCAAAAAGAGCCTTGATTGTTCCATTGGGCAGTCTCATGATCTGAAGAATATTACCCACCGTTCCGATCTCATACAAATCATCCTTCGATGGCCTTTCAATCATTGGATCTTTTTGGGCGATCACGAATATTTTGCGATCCTCGGCTAAAGCACGGTTTAATGCTTCAATGGATTGCTTACGGCCAATAAAAAATGGAGTTGTCATATGAGGGAAGACAACTATATTGCGCATAGGCAACATCGGTATATTTTTTTTTACCACAATATCGTTGGTACTGTTTTCCATTGCTGATCCTAATTAAGTGATTTTATTTTAAGCCTTTGATGGTTGCGAAACAACCTTTTGATCCATCTTGCGTATAAGGCTCATCTTATAATATTATATACCTTTCCTTGTTTAATGGAGCACTTAGTAATAAAATTTCCATTACAATCTTAATCATGCGCTAATGTGATTAAACGGTCTGATATTCCTTTATAGAAATTAAGCCGCCTTCTTTTAGGCTTTTTTTTAGTTCCAATCGGTTCAACGCGTTTACAAAGGCCAGAGCCGAAGCGACAACGATATCTGTATGCGACCCCCTGCCGGTTACCGATATTCCTCCAGACTCGATAGAAATGGATACAACTCCTTGCGCATCAGTACCACCTGTAATCGCTTTAACAACATAAGATGTCAACACGCAGGGGATCTTAACGATTTCTTTAATCGTATTTAAGGCTGCATCCACAGGTCCATCGCCGTAAAATGCCATTGGCGCGGTCTTTTCTCCATCAATTTCCATCACAACGGTTGCCGTCGGTATCGTTTCAGTCCCTGAGGCCACATTGACATTGACCAGTTGGTATCTTTCGATACCTTTAATTTTATCACCAGTGATCAAGATTTCGATATCCTCTTCATAAACGGTTTTCTTTTTATCAGCCAATATTTTAAATTGTTTGAAAATCCGGTTTAATTCTTCCTTGGATACATCGAAACCCATTTCCCTGACCTTTTCATTTAAAGCCGCCCTACCGGAATGTTTCCCAAGTACCAATTGGTTTTTTGTTATGCCAACCGACTCAGGGTTCATTATTTCGTAAGTTAAACTGTTTTTGATCACTCCGTCCTGATGAATGCCTGCTTCATGCGAAAAAGCATTCGCTCCGACGATCGCTTTGTTAGCTTGTACAACCGAGCCGGTCAATTTGGTTAGCAACCTGCTGGAAGGAAATATCTGCTCCGTCTTAATAGCCGTATCAATCCGATAATGACTCTGGCGAACCTTCATGGCCATAACGACTTCTTCCAAAGAAGCATTTCCCGCTCTTTCACCAATCCCGTTAATCGTGCATTCGATTTGTCTAGCACCCATCTCAACAGCCACTAAGGAATTTGACGCTGCCAAACCAAGATCATTATGACAGTGTACAGAAAAAATGACCTGATCGGCATTATAAACATCATTTCTCAGGCGCATGATCAACTTCGCAAATTCGGTCGGTGTAATATAACCAACTGTATCGGGAACATTTAAAATCGTCGCTCCGGCTCTGACCACAGCCGAAAAAATTTCCACAAGATAATTAGGATCTGACCTGGTGGCATCTTCAGCGCTAAACTCGATGTTCGTTGTATGTTTTTTTGCTCTTTCGACAGCCCTGACTGATTTTTCGATCGCTGTTTTTCTATCAAGGTTCAGTTTGTATTTCAAATGTAGATCACTTGTTCCAATGAAAGTATGGATCCCCCAATTTGGAGCGCCATCCAGCGCATTGACTCCTGCGTCTATATCGCTATCGATCACCCTGCAAAGGCTCACGATCATGGGACCATCGATTTCAAAGCCAATCTGTCTGACCGATTCGAAATCGCCGGGCGATGAAGCCGCGAATCCGGCCTCGATCGTATCAACGCCGAGTCGGCTCAACTGCCTTGCCATGATCAATTTCTCTTCTGAATTCATGCTACAGCCTGGTGATTGCTCACCGTCTCTTAGCGTCGTATCAAAAATCCGAACCCTGTCTGTCATATGTTAAAACCAATCAACTTCAAGTAACAATTTTTAGTTTAAGTAAATTTCACCTGATCCATAAAATCCAGCCGTACCTTAAAATAAAATATAAATTAATTTCATGATATTTACTGTGGCTTTGATTACTCATCAGGAAAGGTTTTGCTTGTTTTGTAGTATTAGATATTATCTTTTATCACATAAGATAACAAGATAAAAAAGCCGCAAAATATTTTTTTAAAAGTTTTTTATGGCTAGTTTTGATTCTTATAAAGGAAACGAATTTAGGTGAAATGACCAAATAGAGGGAAAAATAATCAACTATATTTAATTTAGCAAAAATAACTTTATTAAGCTTCGGGTTAAATTTTTCACTTAGTTATTCTTCCCGTCAGCAAATTACCCAAAGCTTAATAAATTGTGTTTATTCGTAAATTGTCATTACTAATGTAGAAACAAATACACGTTGATCATAAGGCGGTTAAATATCGAAATATTCGACCGCTTGTTTCAAGTTACCGGCGATTTGTCTTAAGGATTCCGCGTTTTCATTGGTATTGTTGACTCCCTGGTTAAATTCATTGATTGCGGACTGCATTTCCTGAAGGTTTTTATTCACCTCGGTAACCGCACTAGATACTTCATTTGATGATCGGGCGATCTCTTTAACACCGGTCGCGCCTTCAGTTACGTTTCTAGCCGCGTCTTTTGAGGCTAATGAAGCTTCAGATGCTGACCGGGCTATTTCCTGGACACCCTGGGTCGCTTCCTTGACGTTGATAACTGAGCTCTTGCTGAAATTAGCGATTGAGTCGGTGGATTTTGCGATTTCGACAACCGCTTCGCTTTGTTCGCTAATCGTAGTGCCAATGCTACTATTGATTTCGGCGACTCCATTAATTACTTTGGTTACGTCATGAGTCAAATTTAAACTCTCGGTAACCAGTTTTTGTATCTCTTCAATCTGGAGGGTGATTTCGTTGCTGGCTGAAGATGATTGTTTCGCTAGCTCTTTAATTTCACCCGCTACGACAGTAAATCCTTTTCCGGCTTCACCTGCGCTTGACGCTTCGATCGTCGCGTTCAGCGAAAGCATGTTGGTTTGAGATGAAATATTACTCACCAACTTAACGATCCTGCCGATCTTGTTTGCTGACTCACCTAAATCTTCCATAATTTTCAGGGTTTTTTGGGCCTTTTCGTTGGCCTCAGTAGAAATACCTTTCGCGTCTTCGGTACGGCTGTTGATTTCCTTCATTTTTAATGAAACGCTTTCTACCGTTCCCGCGACAGCCTGGGATTCCTTGGAAATCTGCTCAACATTGCTGTTGATGCCACTCATATTGGTCGAAGCTTCCTCAGTCGCGGCAGCAATGGTATTGATGTTGGCGGAAAGTTCCTCCACTGAGGCCGTAATCGAACCGATATTGATC
>JAOUME010000271.1 GCA_029881655.1 Deltaproteobacteria bacterium
TACTGAATCTTCGTAGTAATTTGTAATATTGGTTGGTGGGTAGTCGCACCCACGGGCGAGGTACTCTTTTGTCAGCAGCAACAAAAGAGTACCCAGAAAAATGCCGCCCATAACATCTTGCCCTACGGGTTCCCGAACCCAGCAACTTTGCTAACGCGCCCGTTTCGACTCGCAATCCCGCTCGCGAAACTAAATCAGGCGTCCTGCCTGATTTGCACTACCAAAGTTACCGAGTTCGGCAAGATGTGAGGGGGGGGCAGACCTAAACCAAAAAATAAGAACACCAATCAAGTGTGTTTTTGTAGGATGTGGTGAGCTTGCGAACCGCATCTGTCGAGAATTTAAAAGTATTCGAGAGTCGTGGTATTTACGCGAACGATGCGGTTCGTGCCTTACCGCATCATACAAGTTTGTTAACCCCTTCAATCAGATTCATATGAACTCTATATCGCCTTCCTTGATCTGAGCGTTTTTTTCAATTGCATAAAATTCCTTGTCGGTATCAATGGGGTAATATACAAGCCGGTAGGGGATTTCAAATGGTCCCTCTTTAAGGATATCCATAATGCTATTGTGCTTGTCATTATCTTTAATTATGGCTTTTAGTGAAACAGGTTTAATCGCGGTTTTTCCTGGCTCTAAATCGCAGCTACTCTTAAAGGTGTCATCGGAAATTATCGCTGTAACATCCCCTTTATTCTCAACAGAAATTAGGAAAGTTATAGTAGGCTCAAGTGAATCGCTATCAATTTTTAATTTTCCCCCATGTTCACCACCTTCGTACAGCTTGAGATCTAGAAATGGCTTGCCTTTTTCAGGTGTCGCGCTTTGAGTTGGAGCTTTTTTCCTTTCTATGCTGTCAAAGATTTGCCCAAAAGAAGGTCTTTTCTTATCATTGTATGGCAAACCTTCTAGAGCACTCAGTAAATCAATGCAAAAATCAGAAAAATTACTTCTTGACCAACTTAGATGGACAGATTTGTTGCCTTTGTTAAAAATAACGCCATATTGCTTAGATACTGACCAATTGTTTTCAGAGGTTGCGACAAATTTAGCTCCTCCGCCTTGCTCTGCAAGCTGAAGACTGCCATCTTCTGTCATATAAATATTCAAGTCATCAATAGGTTTTGCTAAAGGCTTATAATGTTTGTTTTTATCTTCTTCTTTATGCGCGACATCAAATATATTTATTAATGCAGTACAAGTGTTGTCTCCTTCATAGCGAAGCACCATTCCTCCAGAAAACCCAAAAACATCTTTACCTTTAATAAGCTCCTTAATGATAGATTCTCTATTATTATCACTTTCTTTCAGTTCAATAAAAATAACGCCACAGCTATACAATGGGTTCAGTTGATCACTAAAATCTTTTGTTTGACTGAGCTTGTCTAACGACTCAGAGACATTAGGTTTTGTTAGTCTTGACTTAACTTCATACACAGCAACAACATGTTTTGCTGGAATCGCCCTATATTTACCTTGTTCACTATTGTCTTCATTTCCCTCTGTCCATAATACAGGTGCATCAAGACGGTTATAAATTATGATGTCATAGTGATATATTTTTTCACTATCATCATACAGATTTGGAATTATGTAGCCGGATGTGACCCCGTATTTTTTTGGTAAGAATTCTGATAGCCATTTCCGTAAGTAAGCTTCAACCCCTTGGCCATGTGCAACTTGAATAGGACGGTTCGCAGTTTGTTCCAGAATTTTATCGAATTCATCCAGTATATTTTTTCGATTTCTATGGAATTCTTTCCAACCATGCTGGCCGTAGCAATTATTCAATTTAGCGCTCCTTATGATTGCCTGTGGGGTTAACAGTGTATTAGACAGAAGACTGGGTTTTCTGGGATAGGTGGATTTCTGTCTATCCCTAGACGACTAACTGCCATGTTTATTTTAAAGAATTGTTTTACAGGAAATACCTGTTTCAGACAAGGATTCTAGTGGACTGAGGTTTTGTTCTTGATTGGTCTTTGTGTCTTTAATTTCCCCTCACATCTTGCCGAGCCATGTGACTTTGGTAGTGCAAATCAGGCAGGACGCCTGATTTAGTTTCGCGAGCGGGATTGCGTGCCGAAACGGCGCGTTGGCAAAGTTGCATGGCTCGGGAACCCCCAGCGTTTTTCTGGGGGCAAGGTGTTATGGGCGGCCTTTTTCTGGGTACTCTTTTGGGGCTGTTGCAAAAAGAGTGCCTCGCCCGTGGGTGCGAGAACCCACTCCACCAAGGCAATGACGTACTATGAAGTTTTAGTAATTGGACAAAAGCCCAAACGTGGATTCCCGCCTACGCGGGAATGACGGGTTTTTCTAATTTACTTACGACTCACTAGTCGCAAACCCATACGGCAATTCCAAAATCTCAATCACCGGCCCATTAGCATCATGCAACTTTAAAGTCTGACTCTCTGCATCAGCAATCTGTATCACCGCCAGTGCTTCATAAATACCATCCGCATTTAGTTCTGC
>JAOUME010000272.1 GCA_029881655.1 Deltaproteobacteria bacterium
TTCATCATGGACATGATAACGTTTTGAACGTTTCATTATCTTTCCATACAAAGGGTGTTTGATTTTCCTCTCTATCAAAACAGTTAGCGACTTATCAGTTTTATTACTAATCACTTTTCCACTGAGCGTTCGGTGTAATTTTTCAGTATTCATTTCTTCCCAGCCAATTCAGTAATAATAGTTTTTACTCTAGCAATATCGCGCCTCACATTTCTTAATTGATTTGTATTAGTCAATTGCTGCGTAGATTTTTGCATTCTTAAACCAAATTGAGCCTTTAAAAGGGATAACAATTCTTTTTTTAAATCTTCTAAACTCAAAGATCGCAATTCACTTGAATTCATATCTAACCACCAATCTGACGTATAACAAAGGTTGTTTGAATAGGCAATTTAGCAGCCGCTAATCTAAAAGCCTCTCTTGCAAGGTTTTCTTCCACTCCATCCATCTCATACAAAACTTTACCGGGCTGAATCTCTGCTACAAAATATTCCGGATTACCTTTACCTTTACCCATACGTACCTCTGCAGGTTTATGTGATATAGGTTTGTCTGGGAATATTCTTATCCAAATTCTTCCACCACGTTTAATATGACGGGTCATAGCTCTACGGGCTGCTTCAATCTGCCGAGCAGTTACACGACCTCGACCGACGGCTTTTAATCCAAAATCTCCAAAACTTACCTTAGCTCCACGGGTAGCTATTCCAGTATTTCGACCTTTTTGTTGCTTACGATATTTAGTTCTAGACGGCTGGAGCATTACCCTCTCCTATCTCAGATTCTGTATTATTGCTAACTTTATTTAACGGCTTGGCTGTATCATCAACAGATGATTTAGCAGTCACTTTAGAAGGACGTGACTTACTTACAGAATCTTTCTTTTGATTTCTTTTGTTCTCTGGAAAAGAAGGCTGATGATTTAATTGCGCTAAAGGATCAGACTTACCAAGAACTTCTCCTTTAAACACCCAAACCTTAATACCAATAATTCCATAGGTAGTGCTAGCTACTGAAGTGCCATAATCAATATCCGCCCTGAGCGTATGAAGGGGCACCCTGCCCTCTCGATACCATTCTGTACGCGCTATTTCAATTCCATTTAGTCGCCCAGAACTCATAATCTTAATACCTTGCGCACCTAATCGCATTGCATTTTGAATAGAACGTTTCATGGCGCGTCGAAACATTATTCGCTTTTCTAATTGCTGAGCTATATTGTCGGCGATTAACTGCGCATCAATTTCAGGTTTCCGAATCTCTTCAATGTTCACATGCACCGGAACTCCAATTCTTTTTTGAAGTTCGTTACGCAAATTCTCAATGTCCTCGCCTTTTTTTCTAATTACTACACCTGGTCTCGAGCTAAATATTGTTATGCGCGCATTCTTTGATGGCCTTTCAATAATGACTTTTCCTACAGATGCATGTGCCAATTTTTTAGCGAGGTAATCTCTCACATCTAAGTCTTCTTTCATCATGCCAGGAAATGCTTTACTGTTGGCATACCATTTAGATGCCCAGTTTTTTTGCACAGAGAGGCGAAATCCTGTTGGATGTATTTTCTGTCCCATGTTTTAATTTGCCTTTTCTATGGAGTTCAAGTGTTATCACTGACTGTCAGTGAGATATGACATGTCGGCTTAATAATTCGGTTGCCTCTACCTTTAGCTCGAGCTCTTAATCGTTTCATTGATGCTCCACGATCTACACAGATCGACGAAACTTTCAATTCGTCAATATCTGCTCCATCATTATGCTCGGCATTCGCTATTGCAGATTCTAATATCTTGCGTATTATAACCGCGCCTTTTTTAGGGCTAAAAGCTAGAATATTTAATGCTTTATCAACAGAAAGTCCTCTAATTTGATCAGCTACTAGCCTACCTTTTTGCTCCGACAATCTTATACTTTTTAATACTGCTGTTGTATGCATATGTTAATCCTATCTCTTAGAACCAGCTTTTTTGTCGGCAGCATGACCTTTAAAAGTACGTGTGAGTGAAAACTCACCCAGTTTGTGACCAACCATATTTTCAGTTACATATACTGGTATATGTTGCTTACCGTTGTGAACGGCAATAGTTAATCCAATAAAATCAGGTAAAACAGTCGACCTTCTTGACCAAGTTTTAATCGGTCTTTTATCATTAGTCGAACGTGCTTTCTCAATTTTATCTATCAGATGCAGATCAACAAATGGTCCCTTCTTAACAGAGCGAGCCATACAACATTACCCCTTTTTATAGTATCTACGACGCACAATCATACTATCAGTACGCTTATTAGAACGAGTTCTTAAACCTTTAGCTGGAACACCCCAAGGACTTACGGGGTGACGTCCACCTGAAGTTCTTCCTTCACCACCGCCATGCGGATGATCGACTGGGTTCATTACAACACCTCTGACTGTCGGCCGGACACCTCTCCAGCGCATTGCACCAGCTTTACCAATCGAACGTAAACTATGTTCT